>DATGKM010000038.1:0-86114 GCA_035294665.1 Bryobacteraceae bacterium
GTGTTTGAAGGCGCTTTGTCCCTCCCGTTGGTCGGGCCTCTGATGTACATGCTGTTCGGGTGGTTATCGCGCCCTAGGGTTACATTTTCATTTGACCCAACCGAGACCGGTTTGGGTTACATCGTTAAATGAGTTGACAGGAGGCATTCGAGACATTCGGGGGATACCTTGATGCACAAATTCCCGAATTTGACCCGTTCGTTTTTCGGCTTTTCGCCCTTCCCTGCCCGCAGCTCCGCATGGTAGTCCGCCTCAGTTAAATTGAAGGTGAGGCTATGACCTTGAACACGGTGCAGGAGATCGAACGCGCCATTGCTGCGCTGACGCCCGAACAACGGGAGGAATTGTACCTGTGGCTTGACGATCATTATTTGCAGGCTGGCGACCAGCAGCTTAAGGCCGCGATCGACGCGGGCCGTTTCGATGATCGAATAGCCCGTGTGATCGCCGATCATAAGGCCGGAAGAACGGAACCCCTGTAACGCGGTTCGCCCGCTGCACCGCGCCATTGCGGAATTTTGGAAAGAGTACCGGGCATTGCCCGCCGATATTCGCGAACGGGCGGATAAGCAATTTGGGTTGCTTAGAGCCAACCCGCGCCACTCTTCGCTGCAATTCAAGAAGCTGGCCGAGCGCGGCGGACAGGAACTTTGGTCCGTGCGGGTGACACTCAAATATCGCGCCCTTGCCGTGAAAATCGATGATGACTATGTGTGGTTTTGGATTGGCGAACACGACATTTATGAGGAGATCATTTAAGGCTTTCGCGTTTCACAAAAGGAGCCTCTCAAATCCCTCATTTTCCGCCCCTCATCTCCGCCATCTGCCGTTTCAACTCCTCCACCTCCCGCCGCAAATCCGGCAGCCGCCCCAAATTGGCCAGCGTTTCGAGGTGCTGCTTCAGCGGGCGCGCGGGCGTTCCCCACACGGTTTCTCCGGCGCGGATGATCTTCGAGCTCAGCACGCCGCAGCCCGAACCGAGCACCGCCCGGCTCTCAATCCGGGCCTTGTCGCCGATGCCCACCTGCCCGCCAATCACCGCGTAATCCTCCACCACCACCCCACCCGAAAACCCGGTCTGCGCCGCCACCACCACGTGCCGCCCGATGCGGCAGTTGTGCCCCACGTGCACCATGTTGTCGAGCTTGGTGCCTTCGCCGATCGAAGTGACTCCCAGCGCCGCCCGGTCCACGCAGCAGTTCGCGCCCATCTCTACAAACTCGCCGATCTCCACCCGTCCCACCTGCGGAAACTTCTGCCAGCGCCCGCCCTCCATCACGTAGCCGAACCCGTCGGCGCCAATCACGCAGCCGGCATGCAGAATGGTTCGGCGGCCGATATCCACGTCGTCGTAGATCGTCACGTTCGCGTGCAGCACGCAGCCTTCGCCCAGCACCACCCGCTTTCCGATCGCGCAGCCCGCCCCGATACTCGTGTGCGCCCCGATGCGCGAACCATCGCCGATTACCGCGTGCGGCCCGATCGACACCGCTTCCCCGAGTTCCACTTCGCGCCCCACCACGGCCGTGGGATGGATTCCCGGAGTCGCTTCGGCCGGAGGATGAAAGCGGCTGGTCACGCGCGCAAAGGCGGTGCGCGGCTCGCTTACGCGAATCACCGTGCGCGCTGCCGGGCTGGGCCATTCCATGGGAACCAGCAGGCAGCCTGCCGCCGACGCTTGCGCTTGCGCCGCCGCCTTGCGGTTGCCGACGAATGCCACATCGCCGCCTCCGGCTGCTTCCAGTGCCGCGACTCCGCTCAGCTCGATCTCCCCATCGCCTTCAAAGGTTGCGCCCAGCCACTCGGCCAGTTCCCGAACTCGCATGATTTATGATACTGAGGAGGCAAAACTCCCATATGGACATCGCACTGTTCGGCGCCAGCGGCTCCATCGGCCAGCGCATCCTCAAAGAAGCGCACAATCGCGGGCATCGGGTGACCGTAATCGCGCGGAACGCCGGGCGCATCGACGGCGTTCCCGCCGTTAAGGGAGACGTGCTGGACGCCTTCAGCATCGCCGCGGCGGTCGAGGGCCACCACGTGGTCATCAGCGCCGTCGGCCCGCGCCCCGGTGAGGACCCCCAAATGGTGCCGCGGGCGGCCGCGGCGCTGATCGAAGGTGTCAAAGAGGCAGGCCGGCTAAAAGGAAACCTACCGCGGCTGCTGATCGTGGGCGGCGCGGGCAGCCTGGAAGTTGAGCCGGGCGTGCTGCTGCTCGATACTCCACAGTTTCCCAGAGAATGGAAAGCCATTGCCCTGGCTCACCGTGACGCCCTCGAAATCTACCGCCAGTCCGATATCGACTGGACCTATTTCAGCCCGGCCATTTTCATCGAACCCGGCCAGCGCACCGGTAAGTACCGCGTGGGAGGCGACCAGGTGCTGATGGATAGCAAAGGCCAGAGCCGCATCTCGGCGGAAGATTACGCCGTGGCGATGATTGACGAAGTCGAAATTCCCAAGCTGCGCCGCCGCCGCGTCACGATCGCTTATTAGCCCCCGCTTTTTCGAGCTGCCGCGCGCGCGCCCGGAATGCCACGAACACCGGCACGCCGATCAGCACAATCACCACGCCCGGAATCGTCGTCGAGGTGCGATAGCGGAACAGAATCGCCAGAATCAGCGCCGCCGCCGCGATATACAGCGCGGGCACCACCGGATAGCCGAAGGCCCGGTACGGCCTCTCCACCGAAGGAGCGCGGTAGCGCAGCACAAACACGCCGGCAATCGTCAGGATATAAAAAATGAGCGCGGCGGAAATCACATAATCGAGCAGGTTGCTGTAGAGATTGCCGAATTGCCCGGTTGCCGGATCGAAGGTGCGGACCAGCATCAGCAACACGGTCCACGCGCTTTGCAAAACCAGCGCCACCCCCGGAACATGCGCGCGGTTGAGCTGCGCCGCGCCGCGAAAGAAAAGGCCGTCGCGCGCCATCGCATAGTAGGCGCGCGCCCCGGCCAGCACCATGCCGTTCACGCAACCGAAGGTGGAAATCATGATCGCCACCGCTATCAGCCGCGCGCCCATCGTGGGAAAGATCGCGCCCAGCATGGCGGCCGCCACGCGATCGGCGGGCGCATGCTGCACTGCCGGAAGCGGCAACACCACCAGGTACGCCACGTTCGCCAGTGTGTACAGGCCAATCACGATGGCCGTCCCCAGCGCCAGCGAAAGCGGCACGTCCCGCCGCGGATTGCGCACTTCCCCGGCCGTGAACGTGATGTTGTTCCAGGCGTCGGCGGAAAACAAAGACCCGATCTGCGCCACGCACAGCGCTACCAGCAGGCCGAATCCCGTTTCCGGAGTCAGCCCGGAAACCACCGGCGTGTAACTCTGGATCGCGAACGGGTGGGCGAAGTTGGCCCGCACCGCCTGGCTGTTCCAGCCCGCGAAAATTCCCAATCCCACCACCGCCACCAGCGACCCGATCTTCGCGCAGGTGAATATGTTCTGCACGCCCTTCCCATAACGGATGCCGCGCGCATTCGTCCAGGTCAGAAGTATGATGACCAGCGCGCTCACCAGTTGCGCGGTCGAAAGCGAAATCGCGTAGCCGGACGTGATGTGGATCGGCGGAACAATGTAATTGCTTTCCGAAACGCGCGGCCACCACACGCCCAGGTAGCGCGCAAAGCCGATGCCCACGGCGGCGATCGTGCCGGTCTGAATCACCAGAAACAGCGTCCAGCCGTACAGAAATCCCCATAGCGGCGAAAACGATTCGCGCAGGTAAACGTATTGCCCGCCGGCCCGCGGCATCATCGCCGCCAGTTCGCCGTAAGAAAGCGCCGCGGCCAGCGTGAGCACGCCCGTGATCACCCAGGAAATCAGCAGCCAGCCGGCGCTTCCCACTCCGCGGCCCATGTCGGCAGAGACGATGAAAATGCCGCTGCCGATCATCGATCCCGCCACCAGCATGGTGGAATCGAACAGACCCAGCCCGCGGGTGAGGCCTTCGCTGGTGCGCTCGGATGCCATCCTTCAGGGTAGCGTGTTAAAACCCAAATCGGAGGCGCGCATCCACGCTCCGCGGCGCCGCTATGGCGGTGCCGGAGAACAGGCCGGCGAAGTTGATCACGTTAAGTCGGTTGGTGAGATTCGTGCCATCGATCTGGAAGCGCACCGAGTGTTTCTCGCTTTTGGCTAGAACGATTCCCAGGGAGGCAGTGAGCGAAAACAGTGGGTAGGGGCGGTAATTCGAGAAGTTCACCCGGCTCACGATCTTCTGTCCGTATTGCTGGACTGCGTCGTCGTAAGTGCCACTGAAGTCGATCGGCAGACCGGTGTTGTAATCGCCGCCCACGGCTGCCCAAACCCGCGATGTGATGTCGTAGCGCACACGCGCGCGCAGAGTGTTGCGCTGATCCTGTGAGACCGGAAATACTCCGGTTGTGGCGCTGATCGCCTGCGCTGCGTCGTCACCCAGAAACAAGCCGCCGGTGACAGGGAAATAGCCGTTGCCGCGCATGTTCGACCAACTGATGTATCCCGAAAACGGACCCCAGCGGGGGACATCGAGCTTCGCTTCCACCCCGTAAATGTTGGCCTTTGCGAACGTGATGGGAAAACTGACTCCGGTGTTCAAGAGCAGGTCGTCGTCCGGAAAATTGCGGTATCCGCGCCAGTAGAAATCGGCCTTGAACTGGACGTTCCCGAAGAGCCCGCGCGCGAAACCGGCCTGATAGTAATTGCCGCGCGCCGGCTCGACCGGCAATCGCAGCACCTGATCGCTCAGGCTCGTCACCAGCGGCGAACTCGATACCAGCAGATTCTCGAATGCGGGGGTCTGGAAAACCCGGTCATAGGACGCCCGAAAAACGATCTTCGTCCAAGGCCAGTAGTACGCCACGCCCACCCGCGGGCTCCAGGCGGTCTGGTTGACTAACAGATCGTAGTGATCGAAGCGCAGACCGGCATCAATCGTCAGGTTTTTCCAGTGTAGGTGATCCTGTCCGAACGCACCCTGTTCGCGGTCCGGAGCGTGGCCGTAAAAGGTGAATGAGGGTGGAGTGTCGGGATCGAACTGTGTGGGATCGGTAATCAGATAACTCAGCGCCTCTTGAATGGAGGCATAATCGGATTCCGCGCCGAACTTGAACTGATTGATGCCGGAGGCAACGGAAACCGCGGCCTTCGCATACGTTTCGTGATAGCCACGGTCCTGGCTGGCAATCATTGGTGTGGCCAAATCGTTGGACCAGAATCCAGCCGTGAGATCGCGAGTCATCGCGGCGAAATTGCCCAAAACATTCGAAGAAAAAATGTGCTGATAGGTAAGTTGTAGGCTGCTTTCGAAGCTGTTCCGGTCCTGCCGCTGGCCGGCCTGCTCCTGCACAATCTCATCGGGCACCTGAAACTTCGCCTGGTCCCGGCGGAGCACCACGCCCAGCCGGTCTTTATCGCTCAAGTCGATTTCATAGTGCCCGGTGAAATCGGCGATTGTCCCGTGATTGGTGTAGTCCTGCAAAACAGGGGGATCCAGGTAGCGGTCCGTAGTGGCGCTGGAGGCGCTTAGCGTAAGCACCGATTTCCGCCAGCCGTATTGGCCCTCGACAAAGCCGCCCGCGGTATTGAAGCTGCCTCCATCGGCCACCGCCTTCCCGTTAAAGCCCTGACGCGTGTCGCGCTGTGTTTTGATGTCAATGACACCGCCGAGCTTGCGGCCATATTCGGCCGGGAACCCCGCGGTGAGCACGCTCATCTCCTGCACGTCGTCCACATCGAAATCCGGAACGAAAGCGGCCGATCGGTTCTCGGTGAGCGGCAGTCCGTCCATCACGTACTGCGCCTGATACTCCTCGCCCCGCGGATGCAAAATACCGTTGGCCTCAAACAGCCAGCCCGGCTGCTCGTTAACCAGGTCTGCGAGCGAACGGCCAGGCATGCTAGTGACACGATCCTGGATGGTAGAAACGCCGATTTGATCGGTAAAATTGGTGCTCTCCGGGTTGATCAGTTGCTCGTCGGTGTTGACGGTCACCAACGTCCGCACCTGCTCGGGGCCGAGCACGATTTTCAATTCCTGCGGAAGGGCGGACTGAATGTTGATCTGCTGCGTTGCCGGCGCGAAGCCTTCATGGGTGACGGTTACCGTGTAAAAGCCAAAAGGCAGCCGTTTGGCAACCACATGGCCCTCCGGATCGGCAGAAAACGTCTGATCGTATTGATTCGCCTTGCTCGCAATTTCGGCGCGGGCCGTGACGGCTGCCCCGGTCGCATCCGTAACGCTCAAGCGCAGTTCGCCCGTCGTGTCTTGGCCAAATGCCATAAACGCCAACATTGCGGGGCAAGCGAGCAGCAACTGGGCGGGGCGCATACTCGTATATTCCGGGAAAGACCGTTTTGTTCAGGCTTTAATTTACCGGCCTGTCGGTGTGGAAGTACTTGCGGTACGCCGCGATCCAATCCGACGAAATGTCCCGCTGCGCCGTTGCCAGGTCCAGTCTCCCGGAGCAGACCTGTTCGCGCAAATAATCTTCCAGCGCGTCTTTTACGCGCGCGTTCCAGACGGGGGCGGAGTAGGATTGCGGCCATAGATTGCGAATATCGTCCGCGCCACCCAGAGCCGGCGTAATCAGGTAATCCACCTCGTAGGCGCGCGGCTCGGCAGGCGAAATTCCGTACTCCTCAAAGACACGGCGCTGCAGCGAGACCGGGACATCGCGGTTCTTGGGCCGCGCGGAGTCGCACACCTGCGCGCGGTCGGCCGTGGCGACTGCGCCGGGTGTGAGATTCCGTTCGGGCAACAAGACACGACGGGATGGATGCTGCGAAAGCTGATATCCGGCCAATCCGGCGATGGCGAACAACAGCACGGCCGCGGCCCGTTTCCAATGCGCCCTATGAGTCTGCGGCGGCACTGCGGCCTTCTCCGCCAGGCGCGCCTTCAGCCCGGCCCTCGCGCTCACACTCGCCGGAACCAGCGGATCGAGGCGCTCCTGGTGGAATCGAACGAAGCCGCTGAGCGCCTGCTCCAGCTCGCTCTTTCGCGCGCTACAGCTTGCGCATTCCGAAAGATGCTGGGCCACGATCTCGACGCGATCAACGGGCAATTCGCTATCGATGGCCAGCACCAACTCTTGATCGGTCAGATGCGATTCCCCGCCCATATCGTTTACCGTTGCTCCGCGCGCGCAAACCGCGCCAGCGAGCGCGCCACCGAAAGTGAAACCGCGCCCAATGACATTTCGAGCACCTGCGCAATCTCCCGGTAGCTCAGCCCTTCAGCGCGCAGGCTCAAGCAGCGCCGGTCCCGTTCCGCAAGCGCGTTCCACACGCCGGAAAAGAGCCGTATACGCTCATTACGGAAGAACTGGTCCTCGGGATTCAGGGCGCCATCCGCGATCCCGCGGAGTGTGCCCTGCCAGGAAAGCTCCTCGCTTCGCCGCATGCGGTAGCGGCTTTTCAACCCCAGATTATGCACCACCTGAAAGAGCCAGGCCCGCAGGTTGTGCCGCGGCTTGCCGCGGCGCAGGTGCAGGAACAGCGCAAGGAAGGCTTCCTGCACGATCTCCTCGCCATCCGGCGCAGGCACTCCGAGGCTCAGCAAATAGCGCAGTAGCCGGCCCTGCAACTCGTCAAATAGGGTGACTACTTCGTCTTCGAGCGCGGCGGGCTGCGCTATGGGTGCCATGGCAGGCATTTATTTCGCGCTCAGCAGATTCGCAAACAGCCGGTAAGCGCCCGGCACGCCCGCCGGAAGCTGCCGGAACCAGGAATACGCCGTGAAAATGTAGACACCCTTCCCGTAGCGCGTCCACAGCTCGCCGCCCGGCTGCTCGGCTTCGCCCGGGTCCTTGGACGAAAGCACGGTCTCGTAATGGCTGTCCCACTTGGTGGCGAAATACAGCCCGCGCTCCTGCACCCAGCCATCGAAATCTTTCGGCGTAATGCGGTTCGGCGCCTGCAGCAGGCGGCTGTCCGGATGCGGCAGCGTCATGGGCGAATCCTCATAAGTAATCCGGTAGCGTGTGCCCGGCGGCACCGTGAACGCGTACGGGCCCATGTTGAGCGAATTATCGCCCGTGTTGTATTGCACGATATACGTCCCGCCGTTCCTCACGTAATCGAGCAGGCGCGGCTGGTTGGCCTTCAGGTCCGCCCGCACGTTATACGCCCGCACCCCCGCCACAATCGCATCGAACCGCGCAAGATCCCCTTGTTCCAGATCCGTCGGCCCGAGCAGCGTCACTTCCAGCCCAAGCTGCCGCAGCGCATCCGGCACCTCGTCGCCCGCTCCCATGATATAGCCGATCCGATGCGCCGTCGTGCGAATATCCGCGCGCACCAGTTTCACGCTCGCCGGCAAAAGCAAGGTCTGATCGGGAATGTGCGGGTACGAAATCGATTCCACCCCCGAAGCCACTTCCCGCCCGCCCACCGTAGCCACCGCGCGCAGCGAAGCCACGCTTTCCCCCTGCGGCGGCGTCACCACGAACGACGATTCCTGCTGCTCGCCCGCCGTCTCAATGTGGAATGCGCGCGATTTCGGCTCCACCTTCCACCCCGCGGGCACATCAATGCGCAGCTCGCCCGTCGTCTTCGGCGCGTTCGCCTTCACCGAAATCACCACTCTGCGCGCCTCGGCGCTGGGGAAGATCGCCACCGCTTGCGGCAGATTCACCGCTACCGGCGGAATCACCACCAGCGGCCGCACCCGCGCGCCCTCCGCGCGATCGGCGTACCGGAATTCCACCGGCCGCTCCACTTCGAACGGCGCGCCGTCGATCGCCAACCGGAAGCGCACGCTCAGCACCGGCGCGTTCTCCGGCAGCCCCACCAGCCGCTGGTCGTCCACCGTGTACACATCCCCCATCGGCGGCTTCTCCAGCCAGTACGGTTGCGTGTACGGCTGCGCGGCGGGCACCTGCCGGTCCACCTTCAGTTCCTTGCTCTTGTTGAACTCCAGCTTGCCGGCCGCCGCCGGCAGATCGCCCTGAAACATGCCTTCGAAAGATGCGCCTTCGAGCGTCACATCGAGCGGCGAGCGGTTGAGCACTGTGGCCGTAAGATTCAGCGTCGTGCCGGGGATCACTTCCGGCGTTTTCGGCTGCACCTCGATCCAGAGGCCCGCGCATTCGGCGATCGTTTCATCCAAATCGCGCAGCTTGGTCCGTGCCAGCGGGTCGGAAATCGCCGCCATCAGCGCGCGCGCTTTGAGCAGCGCGGGCACGGTCTTTTCCGGGTGCGCCGGGTCGAGGTCGCGAATCGCGCCGGCCAGAATGGCGCCCACCGCCGCGCCACCCGGTAATCGGTTCCAGGAAGTATCGATTCCATCGAACAGGTCCCGCGACGCCGTCTCGCCGCCAATCACGATGAACTCGCTTTCCACTTCGCCTACCCGCCCCATATTGCCCATGCCCTGGCTGCGGTGCATGCTGCGGCTCATTCCCGCGATCTGTTCATACGAGTAGCCCAGAATCGGGTTGTAAGCGCCCGTATCCACCTTCACGTGCGGCCCTTGGGGCAGCGGCGGTGGCGGCGGCTCCTCCGCCTGGTTCTGCGCGCCGCCCCTTGCCGCTCCGCCGCGCCCCTGCCCGCCCGCTTGCGGCGGCGGCGTGAAGATGCTCACCGCCAGCCTGCGCGCCTGCCACGGCTGCACGTACCGCAACTGTTCCGGAAAACGGCTCGCATCGCCCGCCGCTGCAAACGCTTCCTTGCCCACTATGGCGGAAGCCTGGTGTTGCCCGTGCCCATCCCGCGAAGTGCCCGTGAAGCAAAGAATGATCACATCCGGCCGGTAGCGCCGGATCACCCAAACCATGTCCGCCAGCAGCCGTTCGCGCCCCCACTTCTCCAGCGTTTCCGTGGACGTTTTCGTAAACCCGAAATCGATCGCCCGCGTGAAAAACTGCTCAGCGCCATCGATCCGCCGCGCCTCCAGCAGTTCCTGCGTGCGCACGATCCCCAACTGCGCGCCCTGTTCGGTTCCGATCAGGTTCTGCCCCCCCTCGCCGCGCGTAGCCGAAAGATAAGCCGCGCGCATGTGCCGGCCGCGCGCGAAATAAGCCAGCACCGGCGTGCGTTCGTCGTCCGGATGCGCCCCGATCATCAGCACCGAGCCCAGCTCGTTCAGCTTCCGTAACGATTGCTCCAGTTCCGCCGCCCCGGAGAATGCCGGGGCCGCGCCCGCATTCGTGGCCGCCAGTGCGCTGCTCGCGGTCGAGAGTACGGCTACCAAAACTGGCGCGCACAACCGAAACCTGGCACGAGAGATGCTCGTCAAACTCATGGAAGTAATTCTACGACGGGCCGCCGCGGCCACGCGCAGTCCGTCAGGGGTAACCGGGAGGGGCATATGAGGGGGTCTGGCCCTCAAGCCTGCAGCGCGGGCGGATTCGACGCCCAGCCGGCGCGCAAAGTCAACACCCGAAGGGCGGGCGGCTTCTTCGATTTTTTCCGGGCGCTTACTCGCTCCTCTCCACCCAAGACCATCGCTATTTCCCCTCCCGCTCCGCCAAAAATCGGCCTGGCGCTCGGCGGAGGCTTCGCCCGCGGGATCGCCCATGCCGGGCTGCTGCAGGTTTTCGAAAAACATCATATTCCCGTCCACTGCATTACTGGCGTCAGCGCCGGCTCCATCGTGGCTGCCGCCTACGCCAGCGGCGCCAGCCCCGAGGAAATCGCCCGCGCAGGCTGCTCCATGCGCTTCGGCGACGTCGGCAGTTGGAGTCTCGGCCGCATGGGCTTCATGGCCAGCGAGCGCATGAAGAAGTTCCTCGAACGGCTCCTTAAAGCCTACCGCTTCGAGGAAATGCGCATCCCCCTGGGCGTGCTCGCCACCGACCTGGTCACCGGCGAACCGGTCCGTTTCTACGGCACTGGCGATGTCGTGCTGCCCATCCGCGCCAGTTGCGCCTACCCGGGCCTTTTTCATCCCATCCGCAGCCAGGATCGCCTGCTGGTCGATGGCGCCATGAGCGTCGAAGTGCCCGCCCGCCTGGCGCGCCAGTTGGGCGCCACCCACGTGATCTCCGTCCACCTGCCGGTCTCCCGCCCCCCGCTGCCTCGCAATGTTTTTCAAGTTGTGAACCGCTGCTTCCAGATCCTCAGCAGCCAAACCGAAGAGACCTGGCGGCGGGAAAGCGATCTGGTGATCGCTCCCGAAGTCGGAGGCATCGAGTGGGATGGCTTCGCTTGCGGCCCCGATCTGCTGCTTGCCGGAGAAGCCGCCGCCCTGGCCGCGCTTCCCCACATTCAGCAATGGCTTAGCGCCGCTCCGCACGCCGCTCTCCTCACTCCGGCTAACGATCGCCTTATGCCAGGTTCAGCACCTGCTTGACCGTGCCGCTCTGCGCGTCGATTTTCTGCTGCAACAGCAGAATCGCGTAAATGAGTTGCTCGGGCCGCGGCGGGCACCCCGGCACGTACACATCGATCGGAATCACCTGGTTCACCGGCACCAGCGCATAATTGTTGAACACGCCCGTCGAAGTGGCGCACGCGCCCATCGAAATCGCCCACTTCGGCTCCGGCATCTGCTGGTACAGGTGGCGAATCACCGGCGCCATTTTATTCGATACCCGGCCGGCGATGATCATCAGATCCGATTGCCGCGGCGACCCGCGGAACACCTCCGCGCCGAAACGCGCGATATCGAATCGCGACGCGCTCATCGACATCATCTCGATTGCGCAGCACGCCAGCCCGAACGCCATCGGCCAGATGGAATTCTTCCGCGCCCAGTTCACCGCTTTATCGAGCGTGGTAAAGACCACCCCTTCTTTAGCCGCGGCAGCCGCATTCATCACCGAATAATCGTCCAAACGCGCAAACAACTCAGCCGGACCGGCCGCCAAAGGTTTGTTCATGCATTCATTCTCGCACGCCGCGTGGGGCACGCGCTTCCGCCTGCCAACCGCGCCCAGCGCGGGCCCGCCGGCCGCGTTGTGTAAAATCGGGTATGCCGCAGGAGACCTTCGAGCAACTCCTCGACCGCGCCGCCGCCGAGTGCGGCATCGATCCCGGTTATTGGGATATCTGGGGCCGATATCATGCCGCTCCCGCCGCCGTGAAGCAGGCCATCCTGGCCTCCGCCGGCATCCCCTCCGGCAGCCCTCGGGAACTCGAGCAAGCTTTGGCCGAACGCGCCCGCCGCGAATGGACCCGCCTCGCCCCGCCGTCCCTGGTCGTTTCGGAAACCGAAGCGCGTCAGCTTCCCATCAGCCTTCCCGCCGATTCGCTCGGCGAAGCCGCCAGCCTGACCGTTCAGCGGGAAGACGGCTCTACCCAAACCGAGCCACTCCATCTGCCGGAACTGCCACAGGCCGAAGCCATCGAACTCGATGGCCGAAGCTGGGTCCGCAAACTCGCGCCCCTCCCGGCCGATCTGCCGCTCGGCTATCACCAGCTCACCGTCACCGTCGGTTCCCGTTCCGCGCAAACCCGCTACATCGTCACCCCCGAGCGCGCCTGGGTCGAACCGGGCCTGACGGAGCCGGGCATGGAAGATGGAGCCCGCGCGGCCGGCATCAGTTTCAGCCTTTACGGCCTTCGTTCTTCACGCAACTGGGGCTGCGGCGATTTTCGCGACCTGCTCCAGTTGATCGACTGGGCGCGCGCCGAACTGCACGTCTCCTTCATCGGCCTGAATCCGCTGCACGCCATTCATAACCGCCGCCCCTTTAACACCAGCCCGTATCTGCCCAACAGCATTTTCTTTCAAAACTTCCTTTACCTCGATGTGGAAGGCATCGAAGATTTTGCGCGTTCGCCGCGCGCGCAGCGGCTGCGGCATCGCCCGGAAATCCGCCGGGAAATCGACGCGTTGCGCGGCTCCCGGTTCGTCGAATACGAGCGCGTGGCGGCGCTCAAACTGCGCTTTTTGAAGTTCCTGTTTGCGCGGTTCCTGCGCGAGTGGCGCGCCCGTTCGCCGCGAGCCCTCGAATTTCAAAAATTCCTGGACGAAGGCGGCCTGCTGTTAAAACGGTTCGCGGCCTACTGCGCTCTCGACGAATTCCTCCACAAGCGCAATCCCGATCTCTGGGTATGGACCGCCTGGCCCGAAGAATACCGCGATCCCGATTCGAACGCCGTGCAGGCATTTTGTTCGAAACATTGGCGCTCTGTTCTGTTCTACCAATACCTGCAGTGGCAGATCGACCTGCAGTTGCGGCGTGCCCAGCGGCACGCCCGCGAACGCGGCCTGCGCATGGGCCTCTACCACGATCTCGCTCTCGCCACCGACCGCTTCGGAAGCGATCTGTGGGCTCACCGCGATTTCTACGTCACCGGCTGCCGCGTCGGCTCGCCGCCCGACGATTTCTCTCCCTCCGGCCAGGATTGGGGCTTCCCGCCCCCCAATTCCGGGCGGCACCGCGAAAACGGCTACTGCCTGTTCGCCGAATCCATCCGCCGCAACGCGCGCCACGGCGGCGCCCTGCGCATCGATCACGTGATGCGCCTGTTTCGCCTCTACTGGATTCCCGATGATCTCAGCGCCGCTCAGGGCGCCTACGTCCGCGAGCGCTCGCTCGACTATCTGCGCGTGCTGGCGCTCGAAAGCGTGCGCAACCGCGTGACCGTAATTGGCGAAGACCTGGGAACGGTAGAGCCAGAAGTCAGGGAAACCCTGGCTAAGTTCGGAATCCTGAGTTACCGCCTGTTTTACTTCGAGCGGGAACAGGGCCAATTCCTGCACTATGACAAGTACGTCCGCCAGGCGCTGGTCTCTTCGAGCACCCACGATTTGCCAACTCTCGCCGGTTTCTGGGTGTCCGCCGATATCGAAGCGAGGCGCAAAGCCGGCCTCCTCGATGAAGCCGCCTGGCGCTCCCAAATGGAAACCCGCGCGTCCGAAAAACAGAAAATGCTGGACACCCTGTTCCACTGCGGGCTCCTGAAGCCGGAAATGCCCCGGTCCGCCGCCAGTTACCCCGAACTTACCGGCGACTTGCACAACGCAATCATCGGTTTCCTGGCGCTGACTCCCTCCCGCTTACTCGCGATTAACGAAGAAGACCTCACCAAAGAGGTCGCCCAGCAGAACCTCCCCGGCACCACCTGGCAATACCCGAACTGGGGCCGCAAAATGCGCTTCACCCTGGAAGAACTGACTTCCCACCCGGAAGCTCGTGCCTACACCGAAATGGTGCGCAACTGGATCGACCGCTCCGGCCGCGGCTAGACGCGCCAAGTGCCGGACGAAGCCACCACGCAGGCAGCGGCCAATCGCGGCCCGAAGGCGGCAAGCTTGCGATAACGCCGCGGAACCGGCCACTTCTCACCAATGGCAACTTCTCGCTCATATGCTTTCAGTCGAAGCGTGTTACTTGGTGTCATTAGCCCATCTGAACTAGGATTCTGAAATCCTCGGGTGAGGTCATCGAAGGAGAGTTCGTCGCAGGCTGGTGGCGAACCTTTGTGAACTCACTCTTTCGGCGATAAACTGAAAACCTGCGCCGAATGATACCAGATAGGAGTGGACGATGAGGCCCAACCTCTTCGAATTTGCAACGAAAGAACTGTCTCAGGACGCCTTTTTCTGCTGGGTATTAGCTTGGGCGGATAAGGAAAACGCGGCCGAGGACAAAGCCCTCAACGAGCTCGGTCTCTCTGTTGTTAACAGCCTGCTCGGGATGTGGGACGTGCCGCAACAGCAGGCTACCGTCGTTAAGATCCATCGTCAGTTTATGCGGGCAGATATCGTGGCGGAAGTCGGAGACGGACTGGTCATCTTGATCGAAGACAAGGTACACGCTGGAGTTCACGGCGACCAACTGGAACGTTATCTCGAGAACATGCAGCGGAGCTTCCCAGGAAAGCGCATTCTCCCCGTTCTCCTGAAAACCGGCGACCAATCTAGCTATCGAGATGTTGAAAAGGCCGGCTATCGACTTCTGTTGCGGGATCGAATTCTCGCATTGCTCAGGCCCTGGAAACAGCGAATAAGCGACCGCATATTTCTCGACTTCCTAGCCGATCTTGAGTCGCGGGAGGCACAGGTGGAGTCATATGCCACGAAACCCGTCTCGCTCTGGACTGGCGAATGGGAACCGTGGATCGGTTTCTACAGGCGTCTCCAGCAGGAGCTTTCGAGCGATCCCATCGAGTGGGACTACGTCGCGAATGCGTCTGGTGGTTTTCTCGGAGCGTGGTGGCATTTCAGAGGCTGGGATGACCAAACAGTGTACCTACAGATTGAGCAAGGTCCACTGTGCTTTAAGATTCAGATCCAGCAGGTAGAAGGCATAGCGGCTTTTCGTGAGCGCTGGCGTGAGAGCCTCGCAACGGCAGCGCGCGATATGGGAACCGACGTGCCACGCCCAACCCGCATGGGATCTGGCACTTGTATGACAGTCGGCAGGATCCAGCTTAAGGAGTGGATGGCCCAGCGGCAGGACGGCTTGTTGGATCTCGACCACACCCTAGAGACCTTACGTCGCGCCGGCGACCTGTTGGACCGCGCGGTTAAGTCCAGTTCGCGTCACCTGGCCCTCTAACGCCCGCTTCCAGCTTTGACTTGGCGCCGCCGGTATACAATGGCCCCAGGGAAGCAAGAATGCCCGCGGTCCCCGGCTCACTACTGGAAAGGATCACGATCGATCCTGAGGTGCGGTTTGGAAAGGCGTGCATTCGCGGCCACCGCATCACCGTTCAGGAGATCTTGGAAAGGCTTTCC
Source organism: Bryobacteraceae bacterium (assembly GCA_035294665.1). GTDB lineage: Bacteria > Acidobacteriota > Terriglobia > Bryobacterales > Bryobacteraceae > PSRJ01. The sequence continues at coordinate 15,621 of DATGKM010000038.1, forward strand.
AGCGGGGCATCCCAGGAGCAAATTCTGGCCGACTACCCCCAACTCGAGCCGGATGACTTCCTGGCCGTCTACGCGTATGCCGCCGAACTGGCTGCGAGGAGGCCGCCAGTTTCTTGACCGGGCAGCTTACACAACCAGGATCGCCGCGGACGGATCCAGGCGGCGCGGGTCGTCCGGATCGCTGGTCACGATCGTGTCTCGCCGCGCCCTGGCGAGGATCACCACGGACGCGTCGATAATATCCGCGGTGTTGGTGGCGCCGCAGAGTTCTCCACAGGCACGGGCGAGTTGCGCGTCAAGAGGAACGATCTTCACTTCCTCGCCTCGCAAAAACCGCGCCAGGATGGCTTGCACACGACCATTGCGCCACGCCTGCCCCAGGACGCCCGAAGGTACTTGAAAGGTGCGGCCTCGCGCCAACGCCCGTTGCAGCAAGGCAATCAGATGGTAGGCAATGATCGGTATCTGGTGCGCCACCGCCCAGGCAGTTTGGCACAAGGCCCGCCGCAGCCAACGATTCCCCTTTCGGGTGCGGGCGTTGTGCCGCTTGCCACCACTCTCGTGATTAGCCGGCACCAGCCCCGCCCAACTGGCCGCATGATCCGCATCCGGAAATATGCTCCTATCCGTGCCTAGCTCGGCCAGCAGAGTCCAGGCGGTGACCCCATCCACTCCCGGCATGGTCGTCAGCCGCTCCATCAAGGCTTGCTGCGGCTGCAGGCGCTGCTCAATCTCTTCTTCAATCTCATTGCGCTTCTTCTCCACCCGCTCCAGATCATCCAGCAACTCCCGCGTGCCGAATTCCTTGCGGCGCGCCTTTTTCTCACCTTTGTCGTTAAACACCAGCACACAGGCGGTGATGGAGTCCTTGTGCACATCCATTCCGCAACAGCGGCGGTAGACTACCTGCATACCGAACCTCCTCTGCCGCTGCCCGAAAGGCGCCTGCAAGAAAAACAAAAATTCCTTCTCGTGCTCTCCACCGCAGGGCGGAGGACACACTTCGTTGTGCCACAGCCGGCGCCCGGACCAGATTCACGTACGAGCTCGTAGCCCAGATCGACACCGATATCGGTTCGTCCAGCGGCTACCGCCAGCATGGCGCAAACCGCCGGCGTTTTCATCCCCCGTTGTGCCGCTCCCGCCTGGGCGGCATCGGGGAGTCACGTCTTTTTTTCCAAAATTCGCGCAATCTCCACAATAAGTTAGCCATTCCCGCGAACGGATCGCCTTAGTCGCTCATCTACTCTGGAGGTCGGAAGTGAACTATGACTCTCCCGGCAAGACGAGTAATCCTCGCATACAAGAATTTCGCGGCCAACCGGCACATCAGCCACATCGGCTTGGGCGTGGCCGCTATGAACACCTCCAAAACGTTGCGGCACAATGGCTATACCGTCGATGTCCTGCCTATTGTCAATGCCGCCGAACTGGAGGCCCGTCTCTCTCCTGAGGTTTCCCATGTGGTCGTCTCGGCCCCGTGGATTCCCACGGCCGATTGGCAGCGCATCGTGCGGCGCTTTCCCGATATCCGCTTCGCCGTCAATTGCCACTCCAATGTCGGCTTCCTGCAGGCCGATTCCAACGGTGTCAAACTCGTCCGCGAAGCCATGGAACTGGAATGCGGCGTCTGGAACTTTCACGTAGCCGGAAACAGCGCCAAGTTCTGCCGCTGGGTCCGGGATACGTATCGCACCCCTTGCCAATACCTGCCAAACCTCTATTACCTCGAACCTGCACCTGCGCCTCGCCGCCCTCTCTTCTCCGGAGAGTGCCTGCGCATCGGCGCCTTTGGCGCCACCCGCCCGCTGAAGAACTTCATGAGCGCCGCCGGCGCCGCCATCGAAGTTGCCGCGCAACTGCACGCGCAACTCGAGCTATGGGTCTCGGCCGGCCGCACCGAAGGTGGCGGAGGCATTCTCGAGGCGGTCCGCTCCATGATCGCCGGTCTCCCCAATGTCCGCCTGGTCGAATCCGGCTGGCAAAGCTGGCCCAAGTTCCGCGTCACCGTACGTCACATGCATCTGTTGCTGCAGCCCAGCTACACCGAATCCTTCAACATGGTCACGGCCGATGGCATCGCTGAAGGAGTCGCCTCAGTCGTCTCCGAAGCCATTGACTGGGCCCCCCATCACTGGAAGGCCCCGATCGACGACGTCCAGCAGATCGCCCGCGTCGCCCGCTATCTTCTCGCCGACCCCCATGCCCCCGAAGACGGTCTCGCCGCCCTCGATCGCCATAACCGCGAGGGCCTCCATGCCTGGAAAGCTTTTCTGAGCAACTGATACTCAGCACAGAAACACAGACGCATGGAGAATTTTCGAAACGAACTCCTCCGTGCCCTTCGTTACCTCCGTGGACTCAGGTTTTTTGCTTTTACTTTTGTTTTTCTCTGCGTCTCCGTGCCTCTGTGGTAAATACTTCCCCCGCTTCTCTCACCAAAAAACCCATCTTCGGATGCGACGGCTCCATGCTTGCCCTCACCCCGAACTCTTCCAGCGCTTCACTCGTGGTGGGACCGATCGAAGCCACGAAGATGTTGCGCAGCCGCGCCTGTGCCTGCTCCGCCAGTCCCTCCTCTTCTGCTACCCGCAGCAAATGGTCGATTTGTACCGCCGTGGTAAACAGAACGGCTTCGAATTTTCCGGCTGCCAGGCCATGCACTGCTTCGCGCAGCGGTCCGCGATCGTCCGGCAGCGCCCATTGATAGACCCGCACCGCAGTCACGCTCGCTCCACGCGCTTCCAGCCCTTGAATCAGGTTTGGGTTTGTTCGTCCATATTCCTGCACCGCGATCCGCCGCTCCGGCCGCCCTTCCGTTACCGCCAGCACCTCCCGCCAGGTATTCGGCTCGGGAGCGATCAGCGCCGGCGCCAATCCCATCTCCCGCAGAGCCGCTGCCGGCTTCGGCCCGCGGGCCACTACCGTCACCTTCCGCAGGCCCTCCACAAACGCGTTCGCGCCATAGCGCGCTTCGAGCAGCCGCTGCAACTGCCGCGTCCCGATTCCCGTCAGCAGAATGACCATGTCAAATTCACCAGCGAACAGGCGCTCGGCGAAGCCGAACGCTTCCGCGTTCTCCTCAAGCGGCGCCTCGCGCATCGAAGGCGCCGCAAACGGAACCCCTCCCTGCTTCCGAATCAGTTCCGCCATCTCCTCCGCCCGCCTGCTCTCCAATGCCAAAACCCGCGCCCCTTCAAATCCCATAGTGGGATTCTAAACCCACCCCGAGGTGCGCCTGTTTCCTGAAACGCGTTTGTCATAGTCCCCTTAAGGACATAGCGCCAAATGTATGGCATCACACAACCGCTTGGCGCAATTTTTGGCAACATAGGGAGTCGAATCGCACATGTCAGCACGGCCCCAGCACGGTTGGCAGCACGGGTTTGAGGTGCTTGCCAACGCGCCGCTACCATGTCACGAACTGGATGCGGGCGGCAGGATCGTACGTGTAAATCCCGCGGTATGCCGCCTGATGGGTATGCCGGAACGCGAACTTCTCGGCCGCTTTGTCTGGGACTTTGTGGTGCCCGCCGAGCGCGATGCCAGCCGCGACCGCATCCTGAAAAATCTCGCGGGCGACGATCCTATCGGCCCGATTGAGCGTACCTGGGTCCGCCCCGATGGCGAGCGGCTCACTCTCGAATTACATACTTGCCACATTCGCGACCCGCAAGGCCGCGTCATCGGTTTGCGCACGTTCGTTCTCGATGTAACACGCCGCGTGCGCGCTGAAGAAGCCTTGCGGAAGGTCCAGGAGACGCTGGAAAACCGGATTCAGGAACGAACCGCCGAACTGGAACTGGCGAATCAGTTTCTGCGCCGCGAAATGGAGGAGCGCCAGCAGGCCGATCAGCAGCGCCGCCGCCTGGAAGCCCAGGTGCAGCACACGCAGCGGCTCGAAAGTTTGGGAGTGCTTGCCGGCGGCATCGCCCACGACTTCAACAATCTCCTCGCCAGCATTATGGGTTACGCCAGCCTCGCCTGCATGGAGTTGCCCGAAGGCTCTTCTCCCCGCCGCGCGCTGGACCAGGTGCTCACGGCAGCCCAGAGCGCGGCTGACCTCACGCAGCAAATGCTGGCCTATTCCGGCCGCGGCACTTTCGTGCTCGAAACTTTCAACCTCACCCAGTTGATCGAAAGCGTCGTCCGCCTGCTCGAGTCCACCGTTCCCAAAAAGGCTGAGTTGCGCCTGCGGCTGGAGCCGATCCTCCCCTCCATTCACGCCGATGCCAGCCAGATTCGCCAGGTAGCCATGAACCTGATCACCAACGCCGCCGAGTCGCTGGGCGATAAGCCTGGCTTCGTGGAAGTAACCACTAGCGTCGAATGGGTGGCCGGCGCCCCCCCGTACCACGCCGCTCTCACGGAAGGCGTAGATCCCCTCCCTGCCGGCGAGTATGTCTGTCTTCAGGTTTCCGATTCCGGCTGCGGCATGGACGAACAGACCCTCAGCCACATCTTCGATCCCTTTTTCACCACCAAGTTCACGGGCCGCGGCCTCGGCCTCGCGGCCGTGCTCGGCATCGTTCGTGGCCACAACGGCTGCATCCAGGTAAATAGCCTGCCCGGAAAGGGCACTACCTTCCGCGTCATGTTTCCGGCCGTGCCGCTGGAAGTTCCCGGCAAGCCCGACAGCGCCTCCGATCTGGACTCGTGGCGCGCCGAAGGCATCGTGCTCGTAGTTGAAGATCAGCCCGCCATCCAGGAGCTCGCCCGCACAATTCTCGAGCGCGCCGGCATCACCGTCATCACGGCAAACGACGGCAAAGAAGCCGTCGCCGTCTTTGCCGACCACGCCCCTAACATCCACGCCGTTCTGCTCGATCTCAATATGCCCGGTATGGATGGCGTCGAAGTGCTCCACCATATCACCGCCATCAGCCCCGAGGTGCGCGTAGTGCTTTCGAGCGGCTTCAACGAGCAGGAAGTCACCACCCGCTTCGAAGCCTGCAAACCCGCCGCCTTCCTCCGTAAACCGTATCATCCCTGGGAATTGCTCGCCCGCATCCGCGCGATCTGGTAGGGGCCGGAGCCGCGAGCGTGAGCGGGCCTTCCCTGGCACAATAAAACCAGTGCGCCTTCTCCTCGCCGAAGATGATCCTCGAGTGGCCGCGTTCGTCGCCAAAGGCCTGCGGGAACAAACCTACGCCGTCGATCTCGCTGCCGATGGCGAACAGGCCGTGTACCTGGCTTCCGTCAACGAGTACGACCTCATCATCCTGGATATCATGCTGCCCGTCAAAGATGGCCACGCGGTTTGCCGCGAACTGCGCTCAGCCGGCATGCGCACCCCCATCCTCATGCTCACCGCCCGCGGCAGTGTGGATGACCGTGTTACCGGGCTCGATAGCGGCGCGGACGATTACCTCACCAAGCCCTTCGACTTCAAAGAACTGCTTGCCCGCTTGCGCGCGCTCCTGCGCCGCGCCGCCGTTTTCCGCCCCGCGGTGATTCAGGTGGCCGATCTCTCCATCAACACGGCCAGCCACGCCGTGGTCCGCGCCGGCCGGTCCATCAGTCTAACCGCCAAAGAATACGCCTTGCTCGAATTTCTCGTCCTCAACCAGGGCCGCGTGGTCGGCCGCGAGCAGATCGCGCAGCACGTTTGGGACGAAAACTTCGACCCCCTTTCCAATATTATTGACGTCTACATCAAGCGCCTCCGCGCGAAAATCGACGCCGGGTCCGCCCATCGCCTCATTCACACCCGCCGCGGCGAAGGCTATATCCTGGCGGCCCACGTAAGCGCGACCCCTCAGCCGCCTGCCTGGAGCCGCGCCGATGTTTAAAACCCTCCGTGCCCGGCTCACCGCCTGGTATCTCGCGTTTTTCCTGGTTTCGTTCGCCGTGTTTTCCTTGTTGCTCTATGCCGCTCTTTCGCGCGCGCTCGAGCGCCGCCTCGACCAGAACCTCGCCTCCCAAGCCAACACCGCCACCGCGCTCATGCGCGAAGAACTCGACGAAATGCGTGGCGATGCTTTGCGCGCCGCCAAAGACGTTCTTTCCGAAATGCAGCCGCGCGATAATCTGATCGCCATTTTGGAAGGAAACGCTCCGCTTGCCGCGTCGGGACCCATCACAGGCCCGATCTTCGGTCCTGGCTTGGCTAGTCCCGATCCGCCGGCCGCCAACTCTCCGGCAACCTGGGCCTTGCCCCGGTGGGGAAGCCATGGCGCCCGCGCCGTCGCCAACCGCTTCACCTGGTCCAATCGGGCCTTCGCGATCGTGGCCATCTCCCCGCTCGATTTCATCGCCGCGGACTTGCAGACGCTCCGCCAGGCGCTACTGCTGGCTGTGCTGCCGCTATTGGCTCTTGCCGCCTTCGGCGGCCATTTACTCGCGCGCCGCGGCCTCGCCCCCCTCGCAGCCATGTCCGCGCAAACCCAGCGCATCACCAGCGAGAACCTGAGCGCTCGCCTGGCGATCGGCAATGCCGCCGAAGAAATGGCTCTGCTCGCCACCTCCTTCAATGCCCTGCTCGCCCGTCTGGATCAGTCCTTCGATACCATGCGACGCTTCGTTCAGGATGCCTCCCACGAAATTCGCACTCCCCTCGCCGTGATTCGCGGCGAAGCCGATGTGGCCCTCTCGCGCGCCCGCGCCGCCTCCGAATACCGCGAATCGCTCGCCGTCATCCAGGAAGAGTCCCGCCGCCTCTCGCGCCTGGTGGAGGACCTGCTCAATCTCGCGCGCGCCGATGCCGGTCGGGTCCAGCTTCGCCTCGAGAATCTCTACGTCAACGACCTGGTCGCCGAATGCTGCCGCTCCGTCGAGCCTCTGGCCGCCGCCCGCAATCTGACGCTTGCCTGCAACGCCTCTGCCGATATCCCCTTCCGCGGCGATGAAGAACTCCTCCGCCGCATGGTTCTGAACCTGCTCGATAACGCGATCCGCTACACCCCGCCCGGCGGCAGGATCTCGGCAGCGGTGGAATCGCAAAACGGCGAAATCCGTATCCGCGTCGCCGATACCGGCATCGGCATCCCTCCTGAATCGGTTCCCCACGTCTTCGAGCGCTTCTACCGCGCCGATCAGTCCCGCTCCCGCAACGGTTCCACCGCCGGCTCTTTCGGCCTGGGCCTTTCGATTGTCAAGTGGATCGCCGAATCGCACCATGGGGTGGTCGAGCTGGCCAGCCAGCCGGGCGCCGGCAGCACCTTTACGGTCAGGCTGCAGAGCTGAGTTTCGCTTACAGCTTTACTTCCGAACTTTTCAAATTTACTGGCGCGGGCGCTTTCGGCACAGGCGGAGCGGGCGGCGCTGCGGGCGCCGGGGGTGCAGGCGCCCCGGCGTTGCGCGCGCTCCCTTGCTTGCGCACTGCCACCGAGCCACGGTCGGCGACGATGCGGATCAAGGGGCCATCGCCCTGCGCGCCGCGCAGAACGGCGGCGCGGCCTTCCACCTGGGTTTCGATAGGATCCCCAAAATCATTTACGGCGTCGCCGCGATATGCAGTAGCCTGCAGTTGAAAAGCGGCTTTCTCGGGGAGGACTAATTCGATGGCGCCAGAGCCGGAATGGGCATCGATGCGCGGCAGGGGCACGTGGCCCGGCTGCAAATCTACGTCGCCTCGCACGCTTTCAAGCGTGAGCGAATCGGTGAAACCTTCCAGATGAACGTCGCGGGACTGCGTCACCAGGCGCACCGGGCCTACCAGGTTCGAGCCGCTGAAGTCGCCCAAATCCATGCTGATGCTGCCGGGCAGCGCCGCGGCCCGGACTTCCATACGGGGACCGGCGAGCTGCAGCGCGCCGTTGATGCTCTTGAACGCCAGGGAACCCACATATTGGCCGTTCAGCGTCACCTGCCCGGTCACGTTTTGGACATCGACATCGGAGCCGCGACCCTCAACGTCCAGATTGCCCTGGATCGTATCCGCCGCAATCGTCTCGCTGCGGCCGATCTCCACCCGGACGTTGCCGATGACGCGGGCGAGCCGCGCATCGCCGCGGGCTCCGCGCAGGTCCACATCGCCGTTGATATCCGTAATCTCGTAGTCGGCGTTGCCTCCGTATGCCTCTACGGCCATTCCACGGGGAACCGTGATGTCCAGTTCGCCGGTGATTCGTTCATCCGCCGGCGCGCGCTCCTGGTGTGAAGTCACCAGCACCCGGTCCCCCTGCGGCACAATATCCACCGGCGTTTGCCCGTCGGTGCGCTCGGCGTCTTCGCGCTTGTAGGCGCGGATGAACTTGCGGCCGTTGATCGTAATCTCCTGCGTATCCGCGCCATTCAGGTGAATCGTGCCGCGGGGATTCTCGAAAACGATGCGCGTGGCGCCGGCGGCCGATGCCCTGGATGCGACGGGGAATTCGAACTGTTCTCCGAAGATTTCCGGCGTCAGATGAATTCCATGGCGGTTGATTTCAAAGAGCCCCATGCCCGCCAGGCAGATGAGGATGACAAGCACGATCTCACCCGCGCCCAGGCCCGCCTCGCGGCTGGCGCGCCAGATTAAAACTTCGATCAAGCGCAGCACGCCCCAGCCGATCAGCAGGAAAGGCCACCACGTGGCGAGCAGATCGAAGAGCGGGGCTTCGGGATGAAGATTCCGCCAAAGGAACAGCGCGCCCAAAAGCAGCAGGAGCAGCGGCCCCGCCAACGATCGGGATCTCATTGGGGTCTTTCTCCCCGCCCCAGCAGACTGAGCAGCCCGAGCACGATCAGCAGCACCGGCCACGTCTTGCCGAAACCGTAAGGCGTGAAGTTATTCAGCGCGAACAGTACGCCCACGGTAATCAAAATGATCGGCCCGCGGATGGCGCGAATCAAAGACGTATCCGTCATCTGCTCAGTCTCCCGCCGGAGCCATCGCCGGCTACGCGGGAGTACAGCAAATACGCTCCGGCGGCGATCAGCAGCACCGGCCAATACCGCGCCAGATAGGCGAAATCGAAAAGATTCAGCGTGTGCAGAAGCAACAGGATTCCCAGCAGCACCAGCGCCACTCCGGCAACCGGAGCGCCGCTGCGGGCTCCTTGCAGATTCACCAGTCCCGAATATTCATCGACGGGCAGGCCCGCCCGCCGTTTCCGTGCCGTGTGATACGCCTCGAAAGCCATGTAGAAGATCCAGGCCGTCAGCACGAACGCAAAGATCGTCTCGGAGGCATCGCCCGGATTCGAGTTCAATATCGAAATGATAATTCCAAAAATAATGGCGTGGACCAGACCCTTGGCGTACTGGCCGTTGTAAATTGCGCCGACTCCAGGAATAAACCCCAGCGCTAACGCCAGGCCCGGGTGGGCGTCGGCATGGGGCGCGGTGTGGGCCGCGGTATGAGGAGCCGAATAAGAGGATGTCTGGGGGCCGGAACGGGCGAAGGCCGCATAACCGGCGGTGGGCGGGGCGCTCCCGCGGGGCGGCGGCGCCGTCTCCGGTTCGGGATGCGGCGGGGTGGCGGGGGCGGGCGCATGCTCGGGGCAAAACACCGTCCCGTAGGCATCGCGCCGGCACTGGCCGCATACCGCTTTCCCGCAAGTCCGGCAATAAGCAGTGGCCGGAATATCCGGATGGTTCTGGCAATTCATAGTCGTTCTCTTGTCATGGCGTTCGGCTATGCCCAGCCGCGGGGTTCGGCTCGGCACTGGAGGCGGGCAGGCGATGCTGTTCCGTAGTGGAAGCGCCCGCTCCGGGCTGCGTCCGGGTGTCCGCCGATTGCTGCTGCCATTCCCGCAACGTGGCGCGGATCTGATAGATGAATTTCAGATTATCGTAAAACTTTTCGGTGCGTTCCCAAAGCCGGTCCACCCGGCCTTCCACGCCCGCCCAGACTACCGCCGGGGAAAGGTCCGTGGGTTGAAACTGGTGCACTTTCGGCATAATCATCGCAAACGATAAAACGGTAAGCGCCATTCCCATGGCGAAGCGCGGCTCGAGCAGCGGATGCAGCACCCGCCGGAACCATCCCGCCCGCTGGTGGCGCCACGGCGGATCGAACAGGATTTGGCTGATCAGCTCCTGCGGCGGCTCGACCGTTTCGGCCCGTTCCATGAACTCCACTGCGGCGGCCCCGTCCCGCGCCAGTTCGGCGCAGTTGCGGCACTCCGCCAGATGCCGTTCCACCGCCGCCCGTTCCACGGGCGCCAGCGTGCCATCCACGTAGTCGCAGAGCAGGATTTCTACATCCGCGCAGTTCATACCGCCAGCTTCCGGTTGCGCAGCAGGCGGCCCAATTCCGCCCTGCCGCGGTTGATACGGGACTTCACCGTGCCTTCGGGAATGTCCAGCACCTGAGCAATTTCCCGATACTCCATTTCCTGCAGATCGCGCAGAATCACCGCTTCGCGCAGGTCCGGCGAAAGCTTTTCGAGCGCCGCCTGTAAGACTGCGCTCGCTTCCCGACCGGCCAAAACCTGGTCCGGACGCGTCACCGGCCCGTGCTCTTCAATCACCGGCAGGCGGTCTTCGATGGAATCGGTGGCGCGGTCCTGGCGCGTGCGCCGGTAGTGATCGATCAGCAGATTGCGTGTCAGCCGGGCCAGCCATGTGTTCAACGAGCCTTCCGAAGAGCGGAAGGTCTTCAGGGTGCGGAACACGCGCAGAAACACTTCCTGCGTCAGATCCTGCGCTTCGGTGCCGCTGCCGGTGAACCGGTAGCAAAGCGCGTAAACCTGACGCGTGTGCGTCCGCACGAATTGCTCCCAGGCCGTTTCGTCTCCGCTCAGGCAGCGGGCGACAATGCTAGATTCCGGATCCAAACGTCGAACGCCTGCCGCGTCGCGCGCAGCGGCTTGATTGCCGATCCACCCCGTATTTCCAAGACCCACCGCCGCGGTTGCCATAGCTCGTCTTTCAATAATGAGAAACGAGGCTTTATCATGATAAGTTCAATTTTTCCACCACGCCAGCCTGCATGCTAGTCCCTGGCGGCGGGGTGCCGGAGGCTCCCATTCGAAGCCGCGTCTGGAAGCGGACAGCAGCCGTTTCGGCAGCTATAGCCGCCTTTTGGTTGTATCACGCTCTGGCCCCTTTGGGACCCAAGTGGTGGGTGCGGGTGCCCCCTTTTGCCTGGTCCGTTCCCGTAGATCTTATTTCGGTATATGTAGTATATATTTGGCGGCAGTGTCGAGACGACCATTTACAAAATGTAGTAATTAAGGCGTACTGGAGTCTGGGAGGGATACAGTTTTCGGACTGGGCGATGGAGTTGGGATGAAATGCCCCTTTTGTAGCAACCTGGAAGACAAAGTCGTCGACTCCCGCGAAAGTAAGGAAGGGGATGCCATCCGCCGCCGCCGCGAATGCCTGGCCTGTGAGCGACGCTACACCACTTATGAGCGCATCGATGAAGTGCCGTACATGGTGATTAAGAAGGACGGGCGGAGAGAGAAGTTCGACCGCCAAAAAGTGCTGGCGGGACTGTTGAAAGCTTGCGAGAAGCGTCCGGTAAGCATGGGGAAGTTATCGGAATTGGTAAACCGGGTGGAAACGAAAGTCGGCGATTCACCCGACCGGGAACTAACTACGACTGAAATAGGAGAATTCCTGATGGAAAATCTCAAAAGCCTGGACAAGATTGCGTACGTGCGGTTCGCGTCGGTATACCGCGACTTTCAGGACGAAGAGGCATTCTTCAACGAATTGAAGAACCTGATGCGCCAAAAACTGCTTTGAGGCGCGCGCCAGGGATCACACATCCGACCGGTGGTCTGTAACCTTGCAGGATTCCAAGCATCTCTTAAAATAGAACTTAACTTTGTTTCGGAATGGTGGTATGATCAGTCGAAAGTCGGTCTATTACAGAGGGGTCGGCTTTCCCGACAATTTAAGCCGGTTCAGCAGCGCAAAATTTTGAACCCAGTTTCCCAGCTTGGCGGTCGACGCGAGACCGTCTGGGGAGGTAAGTCTTAGTGGACCAATTCGAGGATCAGTTTCTTCCAGATAGCCCGGAAAACCTGGGCCTCAACTTCGAAGACGAAGCGAAGTTCTTCGATGCGGACGCCGCGGTTGAAAGCGAGTTTCTGCAGCCGCATCCGCAAGAAGAATCGATCTACACGGACGATCCGGTACGCGTTTATCTGCGCGAGATGGGTGCCGTTCCTCTGTTGACCCGCGAAGGGGAAGTCGATCTGGCCCGCCGCATGGAGCGCGGGAAATTGCGCATGCAGAAAGCCATCAGCCGCTCCGCCCTGGTACACCGGGTAGTAGTGGATTTGGCCGAACAGGTGCGGCGGGGGGCGGTGGAGCTCGAAGCGGTGGCCGATCTCGGCGATGTGGAAGAAGGTTCGCCGGCCGATCTGAAAATCCGTGCCGATGTGCAGCAGAAGTTTGCCAAAGTAGGCATCGAATACAAGAAGCTCACACAACTCGAAGATAAGCTGGAAGCCGCTCCACCCGCCAATAAGAAAGCCCGCAAGCGGCTATGCGGCAAATTGAACCGGGCCCGCGTCGAGGTCTCCCGCGCGATTCGCTTCGTCCCTTTCAAAACCAACAAATGGAAGGAGTTCTCGCGCGAAATCGAACGCGCTGTGGACGAGCTGACGCACCTCGATAACGAAGTAAAGAAGATCGAAGCGCGTAACAATCCGGCCCAGCAGATCCGGCTGCGCGAATTGAAGCGGGAAATCAAAAAACGCGAATCTACCGCCAGCGCGACTCTGTCAGAGCTCAAGCACAGCCTCACGGTGATCCGCCATGGTGAAGCCGAAGCCGAGCGCGCCAAAAAGGATTTGGTCGAGGCGAACCTTCGTCTGGTGGTTTCGGTTGCCAAAAAATATGTTAACCGCGGTCTTCACCTGCTGGACCTCATTCAGGAAGGCAATATCGGCCTGATGCGAGCGGCCGACAAGTTCGAATACCGCCGCGGTTATAAGTTTTCCACCTATGCGACGTGGTGGATCCGGCAGGCTATTACCCGCGCCATCGCCGATCAGTCGCGCACGATTCGGATTCCGGTCCACATGAACGAAAGCATGAACAAGTTCCTGCGGGCCACGCGCGAGCTGGAAAAAGAGCTGGGCCGTACTCCTACAAATGAAGAAATTGGCCGCCGGATGGATATTCCCGTGGAGAAGGTCCAGAAGCTGAAGACCATTTCCCGCGACCCGGTTTCGCTCGAAACGCCGGTCGGCCGCGACGGCGAATCCGCTTTGGGCGATCTGATCGAAGATCGCTGGGTTGGCTCCCCGGTGGATGCGGTAATTGAATCCAACGTCCGCGACGAAACGGCCGGTATTCTCAAGACCCTGTCTCCGAAAGAGGAGAAGGTAATCCGGATGCGCTTCGGGATCGGTTGCGAGCGGGAGCACACCCTAGAGGAGATTGGGCAGGAATTCGATGTTACCCGCGAGCGGATCCGGCAGATCGAAGCCAAGGCCCTGCGGCAGCTACGGGCGCCGGAACGCGCCCGGCGCCTGCGTGCCTTGATGGCGGCCCGCTAACCGGCTTTTTGGGGCAGGCGGTTTCGCCTGCCGACCCTCACCGCCGCCAGTAGCCTGCGTACCAGCGGCCGGCATTCCAGCGTGGCCCAACCCAAACCGCTCCAGCCCAAGGCCGGGGCGCCCAGTAGCCGGCGTGCCAAGCCCAGCGTCCCCCAACCGGATAGTAGTAGCCTCCGATCCAGGTGTACCCGAAGCTGGCGTACGCCGTAGGGGCGGGGTAGACTGGCGCCGGTGCTACATAAGCGACCGGGGGAGGCGCGTAAGCCACTACCGGGGCCGGCACGCCCCATCCGCCAAAACCAAATCCCACGAAAAATCGGGTGTGAGCGAAACCGGAAACTGCCATAGCGAGCGTCAGAAGGATCAATTTGTTTTTCATGACTACCTCCGTCGCCGGGTGGTATTGCAAACCGCTCGCCAATGGCTAAGTGCCTGGAAGATCATCATATAAGCGGTTTTGGCGCATGGCTGCATTCCACCTTGCTGGTGGTTTTCAGCCGGGCGCCCGGTGCTCCAATGGGTCCGCACTCTAAAGTTTTCCGCGGCTTGCGCCGATATAGCCTGCATGAAGACGCGGTTCGCGCAACTTGCGGCTCTGATGGCCACCATTTTCAGTTTCGGATGGGCCGCCTCCACAGGGCCATCCGCATCTCCGGCATCTCTCACATTCAGCTACAGCGTCGGCAGCACTACTCTACCCGCCTCCGCTACGGAGACGATCTCTCTTCCCAGCACAGCTTCCAGCTCCACGGTAATCACGATTGCGATTCAGTATCCGGCAGGCACACCGGCGACTGAGTCTGGATGGCTGACAGTTCCCAACCCGGTGGGATCCGGACCCTTGAAGGCAACTGTCCTCGCGAATCCTACTTCATTACCTCCGGGAAGCTACACTGCAACGCTTTCCATAACGACCAGTCCCAATGTGGGCACGCTGACAGTTCCCGTGACACTGAACGTTTCCAATCCGCCTGCCAGCCTGGTGGTGAACCCTGGGCCCACAACCGCGAACTACAGCGCTGCGTCCGGCACGACGCCCGCTACTCTGACATTCACCTATACGACCGGCTCGCCCTGGAGCACATTGAGTCCGCAGACAAGCGAACTCGACGTGTCGAGCACGGATGGGATCATTCCGTTCACGGTAACCGCCGCGAACGTGGCGAGCGGGGGGAGCAAATCCGGCGCGGTATGGCTTCGGGTAGCGAACGGGACAACCGCTAACACGACGACCAGCGGAATTGCAAACTCGCCATCGAGTGTCGCCATCACCGTCTCTCTCGATCAGACCACCGTACAAAGCTTGCTGCCCGGCAGCTACGGAGGCACTCTCACCTTTGCCGGAACCACCACAGCCAATGGCAGCCAGGTGGTGGATGTCACCCTGGTAGTTTCCGCCGGGCCGCCATCGGTCAGTTCGATTTTCCCCACCTTCACGATTCAGGCGCCGACGGTAAATCCGCTGATTACGATTAACGGGCAGAATTTCTTCTCTACGTCCGTCGTCACGATGGCGCCATCGGGGGGTATTGTGGGCGGCCAGTGTACACAGACGGGAACACCGGTTCAATTAGCCTCCACCCTGGCCAGCCAAACTGTCCTGACTGCCACCATCGCAAATGCGACAACCGTTCTGGCGGCCGTTCAGAACTGGTGCATTTGCGTGACGAATCCGGCCCCTCCGCAAAATCCCGATCAACCTCCGGCCTGTGCTCCAACCGATTATCAAGTCATTTCCAATAGTGCGGTCGCGGTCAGTAGCGTGCTGAACGCAGCCAGCTACGCGCAAAGCGCAAAACAGACGGGCACGAACGCGGACCCGGTTCCGACCGGCGGCACTTCCATCGCTCCAGGCGAAATCGTCTCTATTTTTGGCCAGAACCTGGGGCCGACGACGCCGCTTCCCGCAACTCCGGCTGCCGGCCCGGCAGTCATCACATCGGGGACTCTACCGGCCACCCTGGATACCGCATCATTGGCGAGTACTTTGCAGTTCCAGGTGACAAGTGCATCGGGAAGCACGAACGTCACGGTAAATTTCGCGAGCGACGCCAATGTAGGCGCGGCCGAAACACTGGCCAACGTGGTGGCTTACATCAACCAGCAGACCACAGCCGCCACTCTGGGTAATCTGGCCGCTCTGCAGACCGTCGCCGGCAGCACCGAGATCACTCTAACTTCTCCTACCGCCGGTTCGGCAGCGGCCATCACGGTTACCGATAACAGCGCCGCGCAACTGTTACAGTTGACATCGGGCAGCGGCAACGTCACCGTCAATGGCGCAGCCATGGCATTTCCTTACCAATTAGATAATATTCAGGTCGCCTTCCAGTACACCGACGTCTCCACGTCCACGGTAAACACCGTATTGGCGCCGATCATCATGGCGTCCAACAACCAGATCAACCTGATGGTGCCGTACGAGCTAGCAGCCGGTATCGGCGGTCCTACGGCTTCGGTGACCGTTACGAACAACGGCAACTCAGCAACCTTCAGCAATCTCACGGTGGTGAACGAAAATCCCGGAATCTTTACATTCACTGGTCAGGGAAGCGGCCAGGCGGCGGTGCTCAACTACAGCACGAGCACCGGCTCCTATACCATCAACTCGTCTAAACAAACGGCTCCTCCGGGTTCCACGATCATCATCTACGCCACCGGACTCGGTGTTTTGAGCACGCCCATCGCGGATGCCGCCGCAGCTACAACCGCCGATAAAGTCACCGATCCCGTTCAGGTCACCATCGGCGGGCAGCCTTGCGTGGTGACTTACGCGGGAGTCTCGCCGGGTTCGATCAGCGGACTTACCCAGATCAATGCCATCGTTCCGCCGACCGTGACCACCGGCCCGGCCATCCCCATATATATCGCCGGCGGAACCGCGGCTACTGCCCGGCAAAGCCAGCCAGGCGTTACCCTAGCTGTTAAATAGGCGCGGCCTGTGAGTCGCGGCCTGTGAGGCCCTTAATCCTCCGGGGGTGTCTGTAGCGTACTTGCCTGTTGCACGCCCATGGCTAGTTCCGGCAGGATTCCCAACTGGCGGTAGATCGGCCGGACGAAAGTCCGGATCGTGGGGAGTTGGCGCGCAAACCAAACGCTTCCGACGATGCAAATAGCACCGCCAATGACGAGCGTATCAGGCGCGCCGATCCGCCCGGCAATTGCGCCTCCCAGCAAACTGCCAAACGGCGCCATGCCTTGAAATGCCATGGCATAGTATGCCATCACGCGCCCCCGCTTTTCGTCGTCCACGATGGTCTGTAAAATCGTGTTGCTGGCGGCCATCTGCTGCATCAGGCCAAACCCGGTGAAGGGGAGCAGCAGCATGGAGAGCCAGAACCAGCGCGAAAACGAGAAGGCGATCAGCGAAGCCCCGAAAATCGCGGCGGAAATCGCAATCATCCGGCCAAGTCCCAACACGCTTTTGCGTACGGCGAGCAGCATCGCGCTTACCAGCGCGCCCGCCCCGGAAGCCGTCATGAGGAACCCCAGGGTGTGCGCGCCTCCGTGCAAGATCTGCGAGGCGAAAATCGGCATCAACACCGTATAGGGCATGCCCACGAGGCTCGAAATCGCCAGCAGCAACAGGATCGACCGTATCGGAACCGAACTCGCCACATAGCGCCAGCCCTCCTGCAACTCGGCCGTTACGCGGCGCGCCCCAGCCCGCACCTGCGCCACCCGAATCTGCATGAGCAACAGTGAAACGATCACCGCGATGTAGCTCACGCCGTCCGTCAGGAAACAGTAACCCTCGCCCACCGCGGCAATCAGAATGCCCGCGATCGCCGGCCCAATCAAGCGGGTGGCATTGACCATCGAAGAGTTCAGCGCGATCGCATTGCCCAGATCCTCGCGCCTCTCCACCATCTGAATCACAAACGCCTGCCGCGCGGGCATATCGAACGCATTGATGAGTCCCTGGGCCAGCGAGAGCAGGATGATTTCCCAGACGGTAATTATGTGCGCCAGCGCCAGCGCGGCCAGCGCGAACGATTGCAGCATAGAGAGAATCTGTGTCCAGACCAGGGTGCGGTGCCGGTCCCAGCGGTCCACCCAGACTCCCGCCAGCGGTCCCCAAAAAAATGCGGGCACCTGTCCGGCGAACCCCACCAACCCCAATAACAGCGCGGAATCGGTGAGGCGGTAGACCAGCCAACTGGTGGCCACGCGCGTCATCCAGGTGCCGATCAAAGAGAGCGTCTGGCCTGTGAAGAACAGCCGGTAATTGCGCGAGCGCAAAGCACGTACCGCAAAGCTCCAATCCGCCACGTCTCTATTGTGGGGCCTCGGCCTTCGGCCGTGCGCGGCTTCCGTCTATGTCGCCCTCGGGGCTTTCGATCCGGTGATATACTGCCCCGGAAACCGAGGATCTCTACCGTGAAACGAAGCAAAGATCGTATTCTTACCACGCACGCGGGCCGCCTCGATGGTCCGCCCGACTATCGTGAGATCATGAACACCGCCATGTCCGGCAAGCCGCTCGACGTGGCGGCGCTGCGCCCGAAAATCCGCGGCGCCATGGTGGACGTCATCCGCAAACAGAGCGAAGCCGGAATCGATATCGTGAGCGACGGCGAACTGGGCAAGATTGGCTTTGGCGGTCTTGGATATTACGGACGGCGGCTAAGCGGCCTTTCCAGCCGCAAGCTGAAGCCGAACGAGCCCGCGTTTATGGCGCTCGAAACGGGCGAACGGCATGAATTCGCCGAGTTCTATAAGGAACTCCAGTTCATGCAGGCGCCGCCGGAGCGCGTCGTCTGCTCCGGCCCCATCTCCTACATTGGCCAGGACGAGGTGCGCCAGGATCTCGAAGCGTTCCACGCGGCGCTCGCCGAATCCGGCGCCACGCCTGAAGATACTTTCCTCTGCGTGCTGGCGCCGGGCTGGCTCGAACACTTCTTTCTCAACGAATACTACGCGAAAGATGAAGATTATCTCTTCGCCCTCGCCGCCGCCATGAAGCACGAGTATAAAGCGGTAGTCGATGCGGGCTTTATTCTGCAAATCGACGATCCCGCTTTGCCCGACACTTACGACATGATCGTTCCTACACCCAGCATCGCGGATTACCGGAAGTTCGCCGCGGTGCGCGTGGAGGCGTTGAACAGCGCTCTCCAGGGCCTCCCGGAAGACCGCATTCGATATCACATCTGTTGGGGAAGCTGGCACGGCCCTCACAGCCATGACCTACCGCTCGAACATGTGGTCGATCTGATGCTGAAAATCCGCGCCGGCGCCTACTCTGTCGAAGCCGCCAATCCGCGGCACGAACACGAATGGAAGCTCTGGCAGCGAGTGAAATTGCCCGAAGGGAAAATCTTGATTCCGGGCGTGGTCACGCACCACACCAACGTGATCGAGCACCCGGAAGTAGTAGCCGATCGCATCGTCCGCTATGCCAACATTGTGGGGCGCGAGAACGTCATTGCCGGAACCGATTGCGGGATGGGGTTCCGCGTGCATGCGCAGATCGGATGGGCTAAGTTCAAGGCGTTAGCCGAAGGCGCTGCCCTGGCGTCCCGCGAGCTTTGGGGCGCCCGGACGTCGGCGGCTTAGGTGCGGCGCGCCATCTTATCCACCACCACCACGCCGCCCTTCACCACCAGACGCGTCTTGAGCCAGTTCCAGTAGCCTTCGAGCGGATCGCCATCCAGCAGAATGATATCGGCCAGCTTGCCCGGTTCGAGTGTTCCGAGTTGATCGCCCATCTGGATGTAGGAGGCGGTGTTTGGTCCCATCATTTTGATGAGATCGCGCATGGAGAACATCACGTTCAGCATTTTGAGTTCGTGATCCAGCCCCGCTTTGGGATCGTAAGTAGTATCGGTGCAGTAACCGAGCACCACGCCGGCATCCCACACGGTGCGCGCGTTCACGGGCATGTATCCGGCTTCTTCGCCCAGGCGGACGCCATCCACGATTCCTTCGGGCCACGGCTTGCCATCCCGAAAACGAGGCTTGTTGTCATTCGCAAAAACGCCGAAGACGGGCGAGCCGAAACTGACCGTTCCCAGCACCTTCGTCCCAGCCGCGGCGACTTTGCGCGCGTCTTCCTTGCTCACCCAGTCCTTGTTGGGCAGGTGTACCAGCAGCGGCACGCCGGCCTCGACCGCGGCCACCATGGCGGGCGAACTTACGGCGTGCACCTGCACCATCACGCCCGCCTTTTTCGCCTCGTCCACGACGGCTCGCAGCACTTCCAATTCGTGCTCCGTCGGGCCGGGAACCGGTGTCAGCGCGATCTCACCGGTGAACTTGATTCCCATGGCGGCCATTTTGCGAATCTCCGCGCGGGCCGATTCGGGCGTATGCTGATTCAGCCGCAGCGAGCCGGAAGGAATGATGCGCGGGCCGTTAATCATGCCGCTATCGATGTGATTGCGGAGGGTGATGTTGCCTTCGGCCGGGCCGCCGCCGGAGAGGACCGTGGTATAACCGGCTTCGAGCAGCGCCTGCATCTGCTCCCTCTCGTTCGGCCCGGTGTTGATATGGCGGTGGCCGTCGATGAAGCCGGGCATGGCGGTCATGCCGCGGGCATCGATCGTCCGTCCGGCGCGCGAGCCCGGCGCACCCGCGGCTACCGAAACGATCTTGCCTCCACGCACCACAATCGAGCCGCGCTCGATTACGGCTGCATCCGGTCCGATGATCCGGGCATTGGTGATCGTGAGATCCTGCGCGGGTAAAGGCGCGAGGAACAATAAAGGCAAACAGGCAAGTGCTGGAAGGCTGGGCCGCATGAGTAGAAATTATATTACCAGCGGCCCGCGGGTGCTTTAATGCTCGCCGAAGCTATAGCCAACCCAAACCATCGCCGCGGGAACCGAGGTGCTATTGAACTGGTCGGTAAAGCCGTTGACGTAGCGGTAATCGAATTCGGGCCGCACGAAGAAGTGCTCGGTTACGAAGAGTTCGACTCCCACGCCTACGTGAATCGCGAAATGGTTGGCATTAATACCGGTCGGTACGGCCTGAGTGGCGCATGCAGCCCCGATGCAGGAGGTTTGGTTGACCGCGAAGCTGGTCCGCGCGCCGCCGATTCCGCCCTCGATCTTCACCTGCACGCGCTTGTTGTTTACGGGCGAGTAGATGCCGTTGAAGTCATAGAACGTCTGCCGGTATTGGAACGGTCCGTAGTCGGGATGCCCGGGCTGGAAGCTGACCTCCGCTCCGAAACCATATCGCTTGGTGAGCATTACATCGCCACCGAAACCAAGAAAAAAGCCGCCGAGAGAAGGCGTTTTCAGGCAAAACGGATCGGCTGAATTGGGCGTGCAAGGACCAAAAGCATTGATCGACTGGGCGCTATCGAAACCCTGCCCGTTCGATTTATTCCAGGCGCTTCCGAAGCCTACGTTCAAATCGAACGAGCTCTGCGCGCGCGCGGGAGGAATCGCGAAAATTGCCGCTAAAAACAGCGCGGGATACACGTACCGTAGTCGCATTCAGGTATTCTCCTTAATTGTGTAAGGCCGTGAAAATTCTGTGAGACCGCGAAGTTTAACAAAAAACAAGTTTTCCTGCATCTTTGAGACGCCGAAGATACAGCGAAGGTTTCAGGACCGGCCTCCAGCCCTCGCACCGGCCGCTGGAGCGGTTAGCGGGAGCCTAATGGATCGTCCGCGTTTTGCGGTTCATGTAATCCATTAATAGGTACTGCCCCAACGTGAACGGCGTAGTGAAGTAGGCTTTGCCCCGGCAGATTTCGGTCACTTTCTGTACGAAATTCACCAGGCCATAGTCGCTGGCCAGCATAAACGTGTTGATCAGAATCCCCTGCTTTTTGCAGCGATTCACTTCTTCCAGGGTCCGGCTGATCACCAGCGGGTCGAGCCCGAACGCGTTTTTGTACATGCGGCCGTCTTCCAGAGTGAGGCAGCTCGGCTTGCCGTCGGTAATCATCACGATCTGCCGCATATCCTTTTTTTCCTGGCTGAGCAGGCGCTGCGCCAGAATCAGGCCATCGCGCGTGTTGGTGTAGTAGGGGCCTACCTGCACACGCGCTAACTGGCTGATCGCCAGTTCTTCGGCCGTGTCGTGGAACAGGACGCAGCGCAAGCTGTCGCCCGGATACTGCGTGCGAATCAGATGCGCCAGGGCGAGGGCGACCTTCTTGGCCGGAGTGAACCGGTCCTCGCCGTAAAGAATCATGCTATGGCTGCAATCGAGCATGAGCACAGTGGCGCAGGAGCTCTGGTATTCGCACTGGTGGACATAAAGGTCCGAGTAATCCAGTTCGAGCGGCACCTTCGCGCCTTCGCGCTGGATGGCGGAGAACAGCGTCTCGCTCACATCCAGGTTCAGCATGTCGCCGAATTCGTACTGTTTGGAAGAGCCGGAAGTCTCGATGCCTGTAGCCAGGTCGCGTGTATCGTGCCGTCCAAAACTGGATTTGCCCAACGACCCAAGCAAATCCTTGAGGGTTTTGAAGCCGAGAAAATCGAGCGATTTATCGGTGACTTCGAATTTGACCTTGGAATCCCTGCCGTTGCCCACACCCGGCGCCGAAGCTTTCTGATCGCTGGGTTCCTCGATGGTGATCTGCCCTTCGTCCACCATCTTCTGCACCAGATTTTCGAGCAGCTTGTCCATCTGCTCGGGCGACATGTTCTCCAGGCGTTCCATCATCTCCTGCAGACGGTCGTCGTCGAAAAGCTTGCCCTCTTCGAGCGCCTGTTGAATGGCCTTCTTCAGATCCTCCAGCGTATGTTGGTTCCACTCGCTGAAAGGCATGTACTGCGTGTTGAAGCCGCTTTCCAGGAGGAAATCGGCGAGGGCCTGCAGAAGATCCTCGGCGCCGATGCCCATGTCCTCGCCGGTGTATTTGGAATAGCGAACGAATTTCATAGAAATTCGACAAAAGTCAGGAGACAGAAGTCAGGAAACAGCAGAAAAACCGCCTCGCTCCTGACTCTTGTCTCCCGGCTCCTGACTCCTCAATTGTATTGCCTCCGGAAATTGGGCCTCTCTCCGCGTCCGCCTTCTTCCCGCGGTTCGCGCCGCTTCTCTTCGGCCGCGTATCCGCGCTCCTCGCTGCGGCTGATGCGGCGGTGAGCGTGCAAGCCTTCCAGAATAAATTCCGCGGCGGAAGCCCGGGCTGCATCGGGTTCGTTGGCACTCAAGCCCAAGGCTTTGGTCTTTTCCATCAGGCCTTGGATGCCCGAGAGCTGTTTCACCATGGTGGCCGAGTCCACGTTCTCATCCAGCTTCAGCGAGCCGCCCAGATCGAACCACTGAATGATCTGCGACATGTTGGCGCCTTCGAAGTGCTGGTCGTAGATTTTGCCGACCGCGGTGCGGATGAGTTCCTTCGCCACCGTATCGCCGCCCTTGAGCTCCCCTTCGTATTCCAGTTCCAGCTTGCCGGTGATGGCGGGGAGCGCCGAATAGACATCGAGGATACGCGGCACCGCCAGCCGCTCGCGGGATTTCAGCGCGCGCCGTTCGGCATTCGAGACCACGTTTTCCAATGCGGAAATCGGTAGCCTCTGGGAAACGCCCGACCGCTTATCCACGCGTTTATCTTCGCGAGCCAGAAATGCCAGTTGCTCAATCACCTGGCGGATGTAATCGGGGACCCGCACCTCCAGCGCCGAATTCCGCTCCAGCCACGCTTCCTGTTCGGTAATCGCGATGCCCTGTTCGAGCGTGGATGGATAGTGCGTGCGAATCTCGCTGCCGATGCGGTCTTTAAGAGGGGTGATAATTTTGCCGCGCGCCGTGTAATCTTCCGGATTGGCCGTGAACACCAGCATCAGGTCGAGCGGCAGCCGCACCGGGTAACCTTTGATTTGCACGTCGCCTTCCTGCATGATGTTGAACAGGCCCACCTGAATTTTGCCGGCCAGATCCGGCAATTCGTTGATGGCGAAGATGCCGCGGTTGGCGCGCGGCAGCAGACCATAGTGCACGGTCAGCTCATCGGAAATATCCTGGCCGCGGCGCGCCGCCTTGATGGGGTCGATATCGCCGATCATGTCGGCGATCGTCACATCCGGCGTGGCCAGCTTTTCCACGTAGCGTTGCTCGCGTTCCAGCCAGGCGATGGGCGTCTCGTCGCCTTCTACCGCGATCAGGTCCCGGCAACGGCGGCAGATCGGCCGGTATGGGTTATCGTGAATCTCGCAGCCTTCCACGTACGGGACCACATCGTCCAGCAGGCAGGTGAGCATGCGAATCAGCCGGGTCTTCGCCTGCCCGCGCAGGCCCAGCAGAATGAAATTGTGCCGCGACAGAATCGCGTTTACTACCTGGGGCACGACGGTATCCTCGTACCCGAGAATTCCGGGAAACATAGTTTCCCCGCGTTGAATTTTACAGATCAGATTATTCCGCAGCTCGTCCTTGACGGTCCGGTTAGCAAGTTTGATTTCGGAAAAGGAACTCTGGCGTAGGGCGCCCAGGGAATGGGGTAATTCTAGAGTGGCGTTCGACAAAGCAAACCCCCCTTCTGCCGCGATTGTACCAGAACGGGAGAATACCAGCCCGCCGTATCCGATACAATGAAGGCTGTGGAGACGCAAACACCCACCCAGCCGCACCCGCTAGTCGCCCGATACCACGAAGTAACTCGTGGCGTCCGCCGGGGATTTATCGCGGAATGGACGGTAACGATCATTCTGCTGCTATTCGGCATGACGACGCTGGTGCAGGCCTTCGTGATTCCCAGCGCTTCGATGGAAGATACGCTGCTGATCGGCGACCACGTGCTGGTGGACAAGCTGCTGTTCGCGCCGTCGGGTCCGGTCTCCAGCCACCTGCTGCCTTACCAGGATGTGCGCCGCGGCGATGTAATCGTGTTCCGTTACCCGCTCGATATCCGCGAGGATTATGTGAAGCGCGCGATCGGCCTTCCCGGAGACCATATCAAACTGGTGAACAAGCAGCTTTACCTGAACGGGCACGCGGTGAACGAACCGTACGTCGTGCATAAGACGCCGTACATCGATCCCTACCGCGACAACTTCCCGGCGGCCGAGCCGAACACACCGCTGCCAACCCCGGTGACCGATCCCACCGCGAAGCCGCCGGCGCTCGACATGCTGGAGCACCACGTGGTGAACGGCGAAGTGGTGGTGCCGCCCGGCTATATTTTCGCCATGGGCGACAACCGCGATAACTCCTCCGACAGCCGCTACTGGGGTTTCGTGCCACGCGGAAATATCGTGGGCACGCCCCTCATTATTTATTGGTCCTTCGAGGCGCCCACCGAGGATTTGACCAATCCCAATATCGGCATCGATCACATCTTCGATATCGTGGCGCATTTCTTCACCAAAACGCGCTGGTCGCGCGAGTTCCGGCTGATTCACGGATATCCGTTGCAATAGGAAAGCGGCCAGTCAACTGCCCTGAGCGGGACGGCCGCCGCCGGCGGCTGCCGTTGCCGGTGACATAAGTTGCTGCCTGGTGGGCAACTGCGACGCGTCCCAGCCACCGCCGAGAGCCTGAATCAACAAGACAGACGATTGCAGGCGGCGCGTGCGCAAATCGACGGCGCCCCTTTCAGCGGTGAAGGCCGCGGTCTGCGAGGTGATCACCGTCAGGTAATCGGTCGTGCCGGCTTTGTACTGCAGCGTTGTGAGGTCGAGCGTTTTGTTGGCCGCGCTGACGTAGGCGTCCTGCTCGGCCGCTTCCTGCTCCAGCACGCGCAGGGCGGCGAGACTATCTTCCACCTGCTGGAACGCGCTGAGCACCGTCTGGCGGTAGTTGGCCACGGTGGCATCAAAGGCTGCCTTGGCCTGGTTGACGGCGGCGTGCCGCTTGCCGGCATCATAGACGGTTTCCGTGAGGCTCGATCCCAGGGAGAACAACCGGCTGCCCCATGCGAGCGGGCTCGTGATCAGCGATTCGAAACCGCCATTGGCGCTGAGGGTGAGGTTGGGATAGAAGGCCGCCTGCGTGATGCCGACCTGCTCGAGCGCGGCCGCCATCTGGCGCTCATTGGCCGCCACGTCTGGGCGGCGTTCCAGCAGTCCGGAAGGAACGCCGACTGGAATGCGCGGCGGCCCGCCGGTGAGCACTTTGGGTGGCACGGAAAATTCGGCGGGAGGCTTGCCGATTAAAACAGCAATGGCGTGTTCTGTTTGCGCGCGGGCAACGCCCAAATCCACCAGCGCGACTTTGGCCTGCTCGAGTTGCGTCTGCGCCTGGGCTACATCGGAGCCGGAAGCGACGCCGGCGTGCATGCGGCTCTCGGTGAGGGTCAGATAGTCCTCATATTCCTTGACGGTCCGCGTGAGCAGGTCGATATCGCCGTCGATGCCGTGCAGCTCGAAGTAGTCGGCGGCAAGGTCGGATTGATAGGCGAGCCTGGCGTTTTCGAGTTGCGCGTCGCTCGCCTGCGCCAGAGCGACATCCTGGCGCACGCTGCGGCGGATGCTGCCCCAGATATCGGCAGTCCAGGAAAGGCCGCCAGTGGTCTCGTAGCTGGTGACGCGATTGCTGAAGCTTTTCCCGGCCGTGCCGCCCAGCAGGAAGGGCGCTTGCGACATGGTGGTGCTCACGCCGGCCGTGGCTGTGGGATAAAGGCTGGCGTGGGCAATGCGGATCAGGTCCTTGGCTTCCCGGAATTGAGCTTCGGCAGCCAGCACATTCTGGTTCGAGATGCTCACCTGCTCTTCGAGCGCGTTGAGATCGGGATCGTTGAAAATCTCCCACCATTTGCCGCGCAGTTGGCCCTCGTTCGGCTGGGCCTCCTTCCATCCTTCGGGAGGCGGCTCCTTAAAGGCGGCGGGAACCGGAGCGGGCGGGCGCTCGTATTTCGGGCCGACGACGCAGGAGGAGAGGAGCGCCGCAAGTGCTATTGGAAAACATCTAATGGCTTGCTTCACGGGATATCCAAGGTTCGATATAGCTGGGGCAGTTGATTAATGCGACTCCCTCCCGCCTCTGGCGCGCGAAGAATTGCGCGGCTGCGCGGTCCAGAAGGGTCACGTCGCTTAAATCCAGCACCACCTGGTGGCGCGCTTGGCGGCCATCGCGAATGAATCGGGCGATTTCGGGCAAGGAATCGCTTTCCACTGTGCCCGCCAGCGCCAGAACGGCGGCGCCGGGCGTACCGATCTGGGGGGTTAGGATACACATGGTTCGGGATTTCTCACCGGATGGCGCAGCGAACGCAGCCAGCGCTGCAGCCGGTCGAAGTACAGGTAAACGACTGGAGTGGTGTACAGCGTCAGGGCCTGGCTGACAATCAGGCCGCCGATAATGGTAATGCCGAGCGGGCGCCGCAATTCCGATCCGGTGCCCGTGCCGAGAGCCAAGGGCAGCGCGCCCAGCAACGCCGCCATGGTGGTCATCATGATGGGACGGAAGCGCAACATGCAGGCTTCGAAAATCGAATCGCGGGAATTCTTGCCTTCGAGCCGCTCGGCGGCCAGCGCGAAATCGATCATCATGATGGCGTTCTTCTTCACAATTCCGATCAGCAGAATGATGCCGATCATCGCGATCAGGCTCAAATCCGTATTGGTCACGAGCAGCGCCAGTTGCGCGCCCACGCCCGCGGAAGGCAGCGTGGACAGGATGGTGATCGGGTGGATGTAACTTTCGTAAAGAATGCCGAGGACGATATAGACGCTGAAAAGGGCGGCGGCAATCAGCAGCGGCTCGTTTTTCAGCGAATCCTGATAAGCCTGCGCGGTGCCCGCGAAACCGGTTTGAATGGTGGGAGGCAGACCAACCTCGAGCGCGACTCTGTTGATTGCGTTGACCGCGTCGCCCAGCGCCACGCCGGGCAGCAGGTTGAAGGAAATCGTGAACGCGGGGAACAGGCCCTGGTGCGGCACGGCCAGTGGCGCGGTGTCCGTGGCCCAGTGGGCGAAAGCGCTCAATGGCACTTCCTGGCCGCTGGGCGAAGCCACATAGATGTCGCGCAAAATTTCTGGATTCTGCCAGTACTGGGGCGCCGCTTCCATCACCACGTGATATTGGTTGAGGGTCTTATACATGGTGGAGACCTGGCGTTGGCCGAACGCGTCGTAGAGGACGTTATCGATGAGCTGTGAGGAAATGCCGAAGCGGGCAGCCGTGGTGCGGTCGTATTCCACCATCGCCTGCAAACCGCGGTTCAACTGGTCGCTCGAAACGTCGGCAATGATGGGGACTTTCTTGAGGGCCTCGAGCATTTTGGGCGCGTAGGTGTTCAGGTCGGCGAGATTGTCGCCGCGCAAAGTGAACTGGTATTGGCCATTGGCCGAGCGGCCGCCGACCCGCAAATCCTGCGCGTTCTGCAAATAGATATTGGCTCCGAGCACCTTATCTAATTTCGGGCGCAAACGGTTGATTACCTCGTCGGCATCGACTTTCCTTTCGCTGAGCGGCTTCAGCATGAGGAAACCGCGGGCCTGGCTGGTGACCCCGCCGCCGGTGAAGGATTGGATGGAATCGACGGCCGGATCGCTCCGAATGATGCGCAACGTCTGCTTCAGGATGCTGTCCATGGCCTGGAAGGAGGTGTCCTGGTCGGCCTGAATATTGAGCTGCAGACGCCCGGTATCCTGCTGCGGGAAGAAGCCCTTCGGCACGCGAATGAACAGGTAAACGTTCAGAACGATGGCGGCGATCAGGGTGGCGAGCGTCAACGGCGCCACCCGAAGGGCCACGGTAAGGGTGCGGCCATAAGTGTTCGCGAGCCACGCGAAGAAGCGGTCGGTGGCGCGGTAGAGCCAGCCGTGCTCTGTCTCGTGTTTCAGCAGATGGGCGCACATCATGGGCGTGGCGGTGAGCGAGACCACCATGGAGACGCCGATGGCGACCGAGAGCGTGATCGAGAATTCGCGGAAGAGGCGGCCCACAATGCCGCCCATCAGCAGCAGGGGAATGAAAACGGATACGAGCGAGATGCTGATGGTGAGCACCGTGAAGCCGATCTCGCCCGCGCCTTTGAGGGCGGCCTGAAAGGGCGGAATCCCCTGCTCGCGGTAGCGCGTGATGTTTTCGATCACCACGATGGCGTCGTCCACCACAAAACCGGTGGCGATGGTCAGAGCCATCAGCGAGAGGTTATCCAGACTGAAGCCAGCCAGGTACATCACGCCGAAAGTGCCGACCAGCGACACCGGAACCGCGATGCTGGGGATGAAAGTGGTGCGGAGATTGCGCAGGAAGACGAACACCACCAGCACCACCAGGATCATCGAAATAATCAGCGTCTCTTCCACGTTGAGGACGGAGGCGCGGATGGTGGTGGTGCGATCCATCATCACCTGCACTTTGATCGAGTGGGGAATCGCCGCCTCAAGCTGCGGCAGCACCTTCTTGATGCCGTCGACGGTATCGATGATGTTGGCGCCGGGCTGCCGGAAGATGATCACCAGGATTGAGGGTTCGCCGTTGGAGTAGCCCGCGTTGCGGATATCCTCCACCGAATCGACGGCTTCCCCCACATCCGAGACGCGTACGGGCGCGCCGTTTTTGTATGCGATCACCAGCGGCCGGTAATCGGCGGCGGTGAACATCTGGTCGTTGGCGCCCACGTCGTAGGTGCGATCGGAGCCGGTGAGCTGGCCCTTGGGCGTGTTGGCATTCTGGCCGCTTAAAGCGGCGCGCACCTGTTCGAGGCCGATGCCGTACTTGTTGAGCTGCATGGGATTCAGCTCGATGCGCACGCTCGGCAGCGAGCTGCCCCCAATGTTTACCTGTCCGACACCGGGAACTTGCGAGAGCTTTTGGCCCATGATGGATGACGCGGCGTCGTAGATCTGGCCCTTGGTAAGCACATTGGAAGTGAGCGCCAGCAGGAAAATGGGGGAATCCGAGGGGTTGACTTTGCGGTAGGTGGGATTGCTGGGAAGATTGGTGGGCAGATAGCCGCGGGCGGCGTTGATGGCGGCCTGCACGTCTCTGGCGGCGGCATCGATGTTGCGGTTGAGGTCGAATTGCAGCACGATCGAGGTGGAGTTCAGGCTGCTCGATGAGGTCATCTCCGTGACCGCGGCGATGTGAGCGAACTGGCGTTCGAGCGGGGTGGCCACGCTGGATGCCATGGTCTCTGGGCTGGCGCCCGGTAAACTGGCCTGCACCTGTATAGTCGGAAAATCGACCTGGGGCAGCGGCGAAACCGGCAGAAGCTGAAAGGCCACCGCTCCGGAGAGCGCGACCGCGATCAGCAACAGCGTGGTGGCGACCGGCTTGCGGATGAACGGCTCGGAGATGTTCATGGCTAACCCGCCACCGGCTCCAGTTCCGGTTGGGGCTTTGGCTTCCTGGAGAAGCGCGTGGCCAGGCGGTCGAACCAGAGATAGATCACCGGCGTCGTGTAGAGAGTGAGGAGTTGGCTGAAGATCAGGCCGCCGATGATGCTGATGCCGAGGGGTTTGCGCAGTTCGGCGCCGGTGCCGGATCCGAACGCCAGCGGCACGCCGCCCAGCAGCGCGGCCATAGTGGTCATCATGATGGGCCGGAAGCGCAGCAGGCACGCCTGGTAGATGGCGTCATAGGGGAGCATGCCTTGCTGGCGCTCCGCTTCCAGGGCGAAGTCGATCATCATGATGGCGTTCTTCTTCACGATGCCGATCAGCAGCACGATGCCGATTAATGCGATCACGCTGAAATCCTGGTTGAACAGCCGCAGGGCCAGCAGCGCGCCCACCCCGGCCGATGGCAGCGTGGAAAGAATGGTGATGGGGTGAACGTAGCTTTCGTAGAGGACGCCCAGCACGATGTAAACGGTCACGATGGCCGCGAGAATCAACACCGGCTCGTTGGCGAGCGAGTTCAAAAACGCCTGCGCGGTGCCCTGAAATTCCGCCTGAATGCTGGCGGGCAAACCGATCTCGTCCTTCACGCGGTTGACGACTTTTACCGCGTCGCCTAACGAGGCGTCCGGCGCCAAATTGAACGAGAGCGTGACAACCGGGAACTGGCCCTGGTGATTGACCGTGATCGGCACGCTGCGCAATTCCAGCTTGGTGAAGGTGTTCAGCGGAATCTGGCTCACGGGGAACGCGGAGTTCGATTGGATAGGCCCGAAGAAGGCCGAACTGGAAGCGGCGGTGGTCGTCCCGGCGCCGCCGAGAGACGTGGGAGCGCTATTATTTACGGCAGCGGCGGCGCTCGAAGGACCTCCCTGCGCCTGCGTGGCAGATCCGCCCGAAGTCACCCCGCTCGCTCCGGCGGTTCCCGCGCGCGCGAACAGCTTGGAAAGATCGAGCGGGTTTCGCTTGAAATTAGGGTCCACTTCCAGCACGACGTGATACTGGTTCAACTGCGTGAACATGGTGGAGACTTCGCGCTGGCCGTAGGCGTCATAAAGCATCTGGTCAAGGGTGGCCGCGGTAAGCCCGAAGCGGGCGGCCGTGTTGCGGTCCACTACCAGGCGCGCTTGCATGCCGTGCGTCAGCTGGTCGCTGGCCACGTCGCGCAATTCGGGCTGCTGTTTCAACTTTTCGAGCATGCGCGGCGCGTAGGTATTCAGCTCGTCGGCGTTGGGGTCTTCGAGCGTGTACTGGAACTGCGTGCGGCTCACGCGGTCTTCTACCGAAAGGTCCTGCACCGGTTGCATAAACAGCGTGATCCCCGGAACTTTGGCGAGCTCGGGCTGCAGCCGGCGGATCACCTCCGTGGCGCTGATCTTGCGATCTTCGAGCGGCTTCAGGTTGATCTGGATGCGGCCGCTGTTCAACGTGGTGTTGGTGCCATCGATGCCGATAAAGGACGACAGGCTTTCGACGGCGGGATCTTTGAGAATCACCTTGCTCAGCGCCTGCTGCGATTGTTTCATCTGATCGAAGGAGACATCTTCCGCCGCCTCCGAAATGCCTTGAATCACTCCGGTGTCCTGAATGGGGAAGAAGCCCTTGGGAATCCAGATGAACTGGAAGATGGTGAGGGCAAGGGTGGCGGCGGCAACGAGTAGTGTGGTCTTTTGATACCGCAGCACAAAGCGCAGAGTGCGGCCGTAGAGCGCGATCACCGCGTCGAAGGCGCGCTCGGAAACCCGGTAAAACCAGCCCTGCTCGGATTCCGGCACGTGCTTCAACAACTTCGAACACATCATCGGCGTGAGCGTGAGCGAAACCACGGCTGAAACCAGAATGGTTACCGCCAGCGTGACAGCGAATTCCCGGAATAGCCGCCCCACGATATCGCCCATGAACAGCAGCGGAATCAGCACGGCGATCAGTGAAATCGTGAGCGAAACGATCGTGAAACCGATCTGCGCCGAGCCATCGAGGGCGGCCTTGAGCGGCGTTTCGCCCTGCTCGATGTAGCGGCTGATATTTTCAATCATCACAATGGCGTCGTCCACCACGAAGCCGGTGGAGATCGTGAGCGCCATCAGCGTGAGGTTATTCAGGCTGTAGCCCAGCAGGTACATCACGCCGAACGTGCCCACAATCGAGAGAGGCACGGCGATGCTGGGAATGACGGTGGCCGAGAGGCTGCGCAGGAACAGAAAAATGACCATCACCACCAGCGCGATGGTCAGCATCAATTCAAATTCGACATCGGAAACCGAAGCGCGAATGGTGTTGGTGCGGTCGGTGAGCACCGTCACGTTCACGGATTTAGGCAGAGTCAGCGTGAGTTGCGGCAGCAGGGCGGTAATGCGATCGACTACCTCGATAATATTGGCGCCGGGCTGCCGCTGGATATTCATAATCACGGCCGGCTTGTCGTTCATCCAGGCCGCCTGGCGCTCGTTTTCCACGCCGTCGATGACATTGGCTATGTCTGTAAGCTTCACCGGAGCGCCGTTCCGGTACGCCACCACCAGCGGCGCGTAATCGGCGCTCGAAAGCAACTGGTCGTTAGCGCCAATCTGATAGGACTGGTGCGGCCCATCGAAATTGCCCTTTGCCTGGTTTACATTCGCCGCCACCAGCGCGTTGCGGATATCCTCCATGTTCAGCCCGTAGGAGGCGAGCTGCGTGGGATTCACCTGAATCCGCACGGCGGGCTTCTGGCCGCCGCTGATACTCACCAAGCCCACGCCCGCAAGCTGCGAGATTTTGGGTGCCAGGCGGGTATCGGCCAAGTCCTCCACTTTCGACAGCGGCAGATCCGTCGAGGTAAGGGCGAGCGTCAGGATGGGCGTATCGGCGGGATTGACCTTGCTGTAGACCGGCGGAACGGGAAGATCGACGGGAAGAAAAGTGCCCGCTGCATTGATCGACTGCTGCACCTCCTGCTCGGCCACGTCGATATTCAGGCTCAGATTGAATTCGAGAGTGATGACCGAAGCCCCATCGGAGCTTACCGAAGTCATCTGCTTGAGGCCGGGCACCTGACCGAACTGGCGTTCGAGCGGCGCGGTGACGGAGGACGACATCACGTCCGGGCTCGCGCCGGGATAAAACGTAGTGACCTGAATCGTCGGGTAATCCACTTCCGGCAAGGCCGAAACCGGCAACTGGCGGAACGCTACCCCGCCGGCCAGCAGAATGGCCGTCATGAAGAGCGAGGTGGCGACGGGCCGAAGGACGAAGATACGGGAAGGACTCACGGCGCCTAGTTCCGCTTCCCCTTCTTACCGGCCTTGGCGCCGGATGGCTGCTCGCCCGGCACCTCCGCGTGTACCTCGGTGCCTTCCTGGAGTTTGTCCACGCCGGTCATCGCCACTTCATCGCCGGGGTTTAAGCCTGATGTAATCTCGGTTTGGTCGCCCTCCGTAACGCCGGTTTCCACCTGCCGGATGGTCACCGTCGAATCCGGCTGCACCACGTACACATACGTGTTCTGCGCATTGCGCTGCACGGCGGCGGTGTTCAGAAGAGTGACCCCACGCTTTTCCTGCACCAGCAGTTTCACATTTACGAACTGGTTGGGAAAGAGTTCGTTGTTGGCGTTATCGAACTCCGCGCGCAGTTTCAAAGTGCCGGTGCTCTGATCGATCTGGTTATCGATGTGGGCCAGTTTGCCTTCGGCAAGGCGCGCTTTCATTTCGCGATCGTACGCGTCCACTACCAAAGCCTGGCCGGCGCGGTACTTCTGCAACACCGGCGGAAGCTGGTCTTCGGAAATGGTGAAGACCACGCTCATGGGCTGCATCTGGGTGATCACCAGCATGCCGTTGGCATCGGCGGCATGCACAATGTTCCCCGGATCCACCAGGCGCAGGCCCACCAGTCCAGTGATGGGCGCGGTGATGCTGCAATAGGACACGTTCACTTTGGCGGCATCGATATTGCCCTGATCGGTTTTCACCGTGCCCTCGTATTGCTCGACCAACGCTTTCTGCGTGGCCACCTGCTGTTCGGGTACAGCGTTCTGTTTGAGCAGCGTTTGATAGCGATCCAGATCGATGCGCGCATTGGCTAGCAGAGCCTGGTCGCGGATCAAAGCGCCTTCGGCCTGTTCGAGCGCTGCTTGATAAGGTCGCGGATCGATTTCCACCAGCAGATCGCCCTGGTGCACCACATCGCCTTCTTTGAAGTGCACTTTCATGAGTTGGCCATCCACGCGGCTCTTGATCGTAACCGTGTAGATGGGTGTGACGGCGCCCAGGCCGGTGTAATACACGCCGATGTTGCCGCGGGTGGCGCGCGTGGCGACCACCGGCAACACGGAAGGTCCGCCGCGGCCGCGCCCGCCGCCGCGCCCGGGGCTTCCGGCCTGGGCTGTGGGCGGCTGCGTCAGACGGGTGCGCAACTGTTCGAGCTGCGGGCGGAACTCATACACACCCGCGCCCAATAGCGCCAACGCCACCAGCCAGCCCCAGCGCCGCTTTCGTTTCGGCGCCGGCGAACCCACCAGCCCCTCCTCTTTTGGTTTCGATGGCGTCAACGCCGGAACCGCTTCCGCGGGCGCACCTGCACGCTTTTCCATGTCTTCTCCATTATCGGAGTGCCGCGCCAGCGGCTCGACTGCCGAATGACGGAAATCTTCTATGCCGTTGGAGCCACCAGGAACTGACCCGATTGAGTATGCAACGGCGCGCCCGCGGCACGCGTCTATCGCTTGAATGCTTCCCTGAATCCCCACCCGGCTTTGGTGCATCTGCGTTAAAGAAGAGCCATTCTCAGCGTCTTCTTTAGCGGAGGTGTATGGTTTTCGCAACACCGAGAATAACCGCCGTTCCGCCGGATGAATCGCTTTCCGGGCGGTACGAGGCCTTGATCCGGATTGCCAATCTCATCCACGGCCGGAAAAACCCGAACGAGCTTTTCGGCATTCTGGTGCAGGAACTGCGCCAGCTAGTTCCCTTCGATGGCATCGCCCAGTTCGATGAGGCCTCGCACAAGGTCCGGTGGCATCTTGGTCCAGGGTGCCGCGAACCGGGTTGCCGCGATGAAGAAGGGTGCGGGGAAACGTTGCCTGCCTGGGTTTACCGCGAGCAACAGGCCGTGGTGCTCGGCAGCCTCGAGGCTACGCGCTGAACACGCAGAACTACTCGACCGGCGCGAGCACCCAGACGCGCGCCGCCTTCGTTTATGGCGGCGCCGATCTGAACCTGACCAACCACATCTTTATGCGCGCCGAATACAGGGGCTTCGTTTACGACTCGCCCACACACGATCTGCCGGCCTGATCAGGAACACGGAAGGACTCTTGACGAGGTGGCCGGATTCGCGCAGCGGGACGGCAGTCGCGGCATCCAGCCATGGTTCGCCTTTGACTCCACGCGGCGGAGAGTGGAGAGCCAACCGGCAATAGCCAGGCGGGAGAATAGCCATGAAAACCTCGACATTTTTATCCCGAGCGGTCATTATCGGATCCTTATCCGCGGCGGCCTTGGCCGCGGCTGAGTTGCAACCCGCGACTCTACAGGCCTGGGACGCTTATCTGCGGACAGTGCGCGAGCGCGTCGCCGAACGCGGGGCGGATCACAAGCCGTTCTTGTGGGTCGACGAATCGACCGATCGTGTGGCCCGCGTCCACGGCGGCGAGGTCGTGGTGGAGCCGATGATCGGGCGCGGCGTCACGAACGTTCCGAACGGCCTCATCCATGATTGGATCGGCGCCATATTCATTCCCGGCGCAACCGTCGAGTCCCTCTCCGCCGTGGTTCACGATTACGACGATTACAAGCAGTTGTACCGGCCTGCGGTCACCGCCTCCCGCGCTCACCTGCACGCCCGGCGACCAGCGATGGCGGCGTCTACCTCGAATTGGAAGCCATCGCGCTCACGCGCGATATCCCGGCGTCGCTGAACTGGCTGGTGAGCGGCATGGTAAATCGCCTCTCGATCCATTCGCTCACCACCACCCTCCGCCAGACCCGCGACGCCGTGGTTTCCGCCCGGAAGGCAATGCCCCGCGGCGCCCAGATCGCCGCGGCGGGAGATGAATAGCGATGCTCGCCCTTGCTATAATGGGCTTGCCTCCCCTTAAAAACATAGCCGATGAAATTTGGCGTTATTGTCTTTCCCGGCAGCAATTGCGATCACGACGCCTTCTGGGCCGTCAGCCACTCGCTCGGCCAGAAGGCTGAATTGATCTGGCACGATTCCCAGCGGTTGGGCGATGTCGATGCCGTGATTCTCCCCGGCGGCTTCGCTTACGGCGATTATCTGCGCTGCGGCGCAATTGCCAAGTTTTCGCCGGTAATGCAGGCGGTGCGCAAGTTCGCCGCCGAAGGCGGGCCGGTGCTCGGCATCTGCAACGGATTTCAAATTTTGGTGGAAGCCGGCCTGCTGCCCGGCGCTCTCATCCGCAACCGCGGGTTGAAGTTTATTTGCCGGCCAGTCTCGCTTGAGCCCGGCACTCTCGATTCCCCCTTCACCTGTGCCGCCGAGTCCGGCCGCGCCTACCGCGTCCCCATCGCCCACGGAGAGGGTTGCTATTTCGCCGATGAGCGCACGCTCGATGAACTGGAGGCCGAAGACCGGATTGCCTTCCGCTACCTCGATAACCCCAATGGCTCCCTCCGCGATATCGCCGGCGTGCTCAATCGCGAGCGTAACGTGATGGGCATGATGCCCCATCCGGAGCGCGCCTCTGACCCTCTGACAGGTTCCACCGACGGTCTGGTCGTCTTCGAGTCTCTTCTGAGCCGCGACCGTCAGGGAGCGGTTGCCTTTTGACCGCAACCATTACCCCCGAACTCATCGCCCAGCACCAACTTACGCCCGAAGAGTACGGCAAGATCGTATCCATCCTCGGCCGCGAACCCAGCTACACGGAGTTGGGCATATTCAGCGTGATGTGGAGCGAGCACTGCTCCTATAAAAGTTCCCGCCTGCACCTGAAGAAGCTGCCCACGCGCGGCAAGCTCGTGGTGCAGGGGCCTGGCGAAAACGCGGGCATCATCGATATCGGCGATGGCTACGTCATCGCCTTCAAGATCGAATCGCACAACCACCCCAGCTTCATCGAGCCGTTCCAAGGAGCGGCTACGGGCGTGGGCGGCATCCTGCGCGATATTTTCACCATGGGCGCGCGGCCCATCGCCGTTCTCGATTCGCTGCGCTTCGGCCGTCTGGACGATCCGGAAACCGGCGCGCGCAATCGCCGCATCCTCCACGGCGTGGTCTCCGGCATCGCCCACTACGGCAATTGTTTCGGCGTCCCCACGGTGGGCGGCGAGTGCATCTTCGAAAAATGCTACGATGGCAACCCCCTGGTGAACGTGTTCGCCCTGGGCGTCTGCCGCAAAGAAGACGTTTTCTACGCGAAAGCCGCCGGCATCGGCAACCCGGTGATTTACGTAGGCGCGCGCACCGGCCGCGATGGCATTCACGGCGCATCCATGGCCTCGGCCGAGTTCACGGAGGAGTCGAAGCAAAAACGGCCGAATGTGCAGGTGGGCGATCCGTTCCTGGAAAAGCTGCTCCTGGAAGCCTGCCTCGAAGCCATGCAGACCGGCGCAATCGTGGGCATTCAGGACATGGGCGCGGCCGGCCTCACCTGCTCCACCTGCGAAATGGGCAGCCGCGGCGACGTGGGTATCGAAATCGAGCTCGACCGCGTTCCCCAACGCGAATCCGGCATGTCGCCGTACGAGATCATGCTTTCGGAATCGCAAGAGCGCATGCTGCTGGTGGCCGATAAGGGCAGAGAAGACGAGGTCTTCCGCGTGTTTCGCAAATGGGGGCTGGACGCGGTCGAAATCGGCAAGGTCACAGGCGATGGCAAACTGCGCGTGAAGCAGCACGGCCAGACCGTTGCCGAAATTCCCAATCGCGAACTGGCCGATGAAGCGCCCCTCTATGACCGGCCGCATACCCAGCCGCCGCGGCAGACGCCCATAGACCCGCCCGCCCTACCCGATCCCGATATTCCAGCGGCCCTGCCCGCGCTGCTCGCTTCCGGCGATCTCTGCTCGAAGCGCTGGATCTGGCAGCAGTACGATTTTCAGGTCCGCACCAACACGCTGGCCGGGCCGGGCAGCGATGCCGCCATCATTCGCATCAAGGAAACCGGAACATCCGTCGCCGTGTCGCTCGATGGCAACGGGCGCTACTGCTATCTCTCGCCGCGCGAGGGCGCCCGCCTCGCCGTAGCCGAGTCCTGCCGGAATCTTTCCACCGTGGGCGCGACGCCCGTAGCCGCAACCAACTGCCTGAACTTCGGCAATCCCGAGCGGCCCGAAATCATGGCCCAGCTCGTGGAAGCGATCGAGGGCATGTCCGAGGCTTGCCGGTTCTTCGAAACACCCATCACCGGCGGCAATGTCAGCCTGTATAACGAAACGCTCGGCGAAGGGATTTATCCCACTCCGGTGATCGGCATCGTGGGCCTGCTCAAAACCGCGCCGCCCGTTCCGGCGGTTTTCCGCAACCCGGATCGCAGCGTCGTCCTGCTCGGCGGCCTGGGCGATAGCGATGCCGTGCGCTTCGGCAGTTCGCAATACGCCAAGGTGATCCTCAATCGGCTCTGGGGCCTGCCGCCGGCGCTCGATATGGATCGCGAAAAGCGCGTGCAAACGGCCATCCGGGAAATCGTGCAAGCCGGCCTGGCCGAATCGGCCCACGACCTGAGCGATGGCGGTCTCGCTGTCGCGCTGGCCGAATGCACGTTCGGCGGCGAGTGTGGCGCCTGGATCGATCTGAACTCCGAAATGCGACCCGACTGGCTCCTGTTTCACGAAGCGCAGAGCCGCATCCTGCTGACCACGGCGGAGCCGCTCAAAGTCGCCGATATCGCGCAAAAGCACGGCTTGGAAGCCCCGGTGCTGGGCATTACAATCGAGAAGGACTTGGCCATTCTGCAACGGGGTACAATGCTGGGCCGCTGGCCAATCGCCACCCTGGAAACCGCCTTCGAAGGCGCTCTCCCCTCCCGGCTGGAGGCCGCATGACCAGATCTCGCCAGTGTCTCTGTGGTGAATAGGAACCCGGTGAATATGACCCTCGATAAATTTCACGAAGAATGCGGTGTCGTAGCCATCTACGGCCATCCGGAAGCTTCCAAGCTGGCCTATCTGGGCTTGTACGCGCTGCAGCATCGCGGGCAGGAAAGCGCCGGCATCTGCACCAGCGACGGCGCCGCGCTGCACTGCCACAAGTCGATGGGGCACGTGAACGATATCTTCACCGGCGAAGTGCTACGGAAGCTGCCGGGGCCGCTCGCCATCGGACATACGCGTTATTCGACCGCCGGCGACACGGTCCTGCAGAACGCGCAGCCGTTTCAGGTCACCTGCAACAAGGGCCAGATCGCGCTGGCGCACAACGGCAACATCGTCAATGCCGGCGAACTGCGCCAGGAACTCGGCCGCCGCGGCTCCATTTTTCAGGCATCCAGCGACACCG
Organism: Bryobacteraceae bacterium; assembly: GCA_035294665.1. Taxonomy (GTDB): domain Bacteria; phylum Acidobacteriota; class Terriglobia; order Bryobacterales; family Bryobacteraceae; genus PSRJ01. Next base: position 54,649 of record DATGKM010000038.1, read on the forward strand.
AAGTAGTTTTGCATCTGTTGGCCCGTTCCTCGGAGCGCACACTGGCCGGCGCCCTCCGCGACGCCCTGCTGCAACTCGAGGGCGCTTTCTCGCTGGTCTGCGTCGCCGGGGATCGCGTGATTGTGGCCCGCGATCCGCAAGGCTTCCGCCCGCTGGCGGTGGGCGAAATGGAGGTCCCCGGCGGCCGGCAGGCATACGTGTTCGCTTCCGAGACCTGCGCCTTCGATCTGATCGGCGCGGTCTACCTCCACGATGTCGCCCCGGGCGAAATGATTATGGTGGGCCCGGAGGGCATGACGCGCGAGCGCTTCGCGCCGCAGCGCCCGCTGGCCCAATGCGTCTTCGAGCACGTCTACTTCTCGCGCCCCGATTCCATCGTCTTCGGCCGCGCCGTCGAGGAATCGCGCGAGGAAATGGGCCGCCTGCTGGCGCGCGAATGCCCCGCCGATGCCGACCTCGTGGTGCCCGTGCCCGATTCCGGTGTGGCCGCCGCCGTCGGCTATTCCGCCGAATCCGGCCTGCCCTTCCGCCAGGCGCTGATCCGCAATCACTACGTGGGCCGCACGTTTATCGAGCCTTCGCAGGCCATCCGCGATTTCGGCGTGAAGCTGAAACTCAACCCCGTGCGCCACCTGCTGCATGGAAAGCGCGTGATTCTGGTGGACGATTCCATCGTGCGCGGCACTACCAGCCGCAAAATCGTCCGCATGGTGCGGCAGGCGGGCGCCACCGAAGTGCATTTGCGCATTTCCTGCCCGCCCACAATCTCTCCCTGCTTTTACGGCGTCGATACGCCCAACCGCGGCGAGCTGATCGCTTCCAGCCACAGCGTGGAAGAGATTCGCCGCTTCGTCGAAGCCGATTCGCTCTGCTATCTTTCGCTCGAATCTCTCCGCAAGGCGGTTGCCGACCGGCGCGGCGAATATTGCTACGCCTGCTACACCGGCGATTACCCTACGGATCTGGTGAATGTAGAGGAACTGATCGCTTCTTCAAAGAAGCAGTACTGATGGCCGTCATACTCGATGGGGAAACGCTGGACATCGAGCAGGTGGAGGCCGTTTCCCGCCACAACGAAACCGTCTCGCTTTCCTCCGCCGCCGTTCGGCGGATGCAGGCCTCGCGCGAACCGGTCGAGCGCCTCGCGGCCGGCGGCGCCTCCATCTACGGCGTGAACACCGGCGTCGGCCTGCTCGCCGATATCCGCATCCCGCGCGAACAGCTCGATTTGCTGCAAATCAACGTAGTGCGATCGCACGCCGCCGGAGTGGGCCGGCCGCTCGACCGGCCCGTAGTCCGCGCGATGATGCTGATCCGCGCGAATGTGCTCGCCAAAGGATTCTCGGGAATCCGCCCCGCCGTGGCCGAACTGATTTGCGGCCTGCTCAACCGCGGCGTCACGCCGGTGATTCCCGAGCAGGGCAGCGTCGGCGCGAGCGGCGATCTCGCTCCGCTGGCGCACATGGCGCTCGTGCTGGCGGGAGAAGGCGAAGCCGAATGGGAAGGCGAGGTCCTGTCTGGCGCCGAAGCCCTCCGGCGATCCGGCCTGGCCCCGCTTACGTTCCAACCCAAGGAAGGGCTCAGCCTCATCAACGGCACCCAGGCCATGCTGGCCATTGGCTGCCTGGAACTATCCGCCGCCGCGATTCTGGCCGATACCGCCGACGTAGTCGCTGCGCTTTCCCTCGATGCGCTGCGCGGTACCCCGGTGGCCTTCGACCCGCGCATCCACGCCGCCCGCCCACACCCCGGTCAGATCCAAAGCGCCGCCCGCCTGCGCCGCTTCATCCAAGGCAGCCAGATCCGCGAATCCCACATCGCCTGCCGCCGCGTGCAGGATGCCTACTCGCTCCGCTGCGCTCCCCAGGTGCATGGCGCCGTGCGCGACACGCTCGCCGAAGCGCGCCGTGTCTTCTCCATCGAGCTCAACTCCGCTACCGACAACCCGCTCGTATTCCTGTCGCCCGCCCCCGATTCCGATCCCCCGGTCGCCGAATTCCTCTCCGGCGGCAATTTCCACGGCGAACCGCTGGCCTTTCAACTCGATTTCCTGGCCGTCGCTCTGGCGGCGCTCGCCGGCATTTCCGAACGGCGCATCGATCGCCTCGTCAATCCGGCCTTGAACGAGCACCTCTCTCCCTTTCTCGCCGGCCACGCCGGTCTCGAATCGGGATTCATGATGGCGCAAGTCACCGCCGCATCGCTGGTGGGCGAAAACCGCGTGCTGGCGCACCCGGCCTCGACCGGGTCCATCACCACCAGCGGCAATAAGGAAGATTTCGTCAGCATGGGCATGGCATCCGCCACCAAGTTGCAGCGCGTCGTGCGGAATACCCGCGCCGTATTGGCGATCGAAGCCCTGGCCGCCGCGCGCGCCCTCGATCTGCTCGCCCCCCTGCGGAGCAGCGAATTGCTCGAAGACGCTCGCCGGCGCATCCGTTCGGTTTCGCCTCCGCTGACGGGCGATCGCGCGCTGTACCGCGATATTCAGGCGCTTGAGGGGCTGATCGCCGAGGGCTCCCTGCGCTTCCCGGACCCCGGCGCAATTCGGCCCTAGCCCCTGATTCCCACTCCCGGCTTTGCCGCGCTCACCCAAACCTTGGCGCCCGCGGCCCGGTCCAGGTGTATGGCGGCGCCATCCGTTTGGACCGCAATGTCGTCACCCACGCCCAGCACTTCGACCCACACGCCCGGCCGAATCCCTTTGGCGTCCAGGTATTCCAGAAAAGCCGCATCCCGTTCGAACACGCTGGCCACCCGCACGCGTTCCCGGCCGTGGCTTTCCTCCAGCGGTTTGAGGCCGCGCCCACGCCGCTCGCGCGGCGAATCCATCGCCAGGTTGCCGTGCGGGCACAGGCAACAGTTGCCCAGCTTCTCCGATAGCTTCCGCTCGAAGTCTCCCGAAACGGCGTGTTCCAAAGCCTCCGCCTCCTCGTGCACCTTGTACCATTCCAGCCCGAAAATTTCCGCCAGCATGCGCTCGATCAGATGATGCCGGTATAGCAGCCGGTTGGCGATTTCCCAGCCGCTCGAGCTGAGCGTGATATTCGCGCCCGCGTGCACCTGGATGAGGCCGTCGCGTTTTAGCCGCTTAATCGCCATGGTGACGGCCGGAGCCGAAACCCTCAACCAGCGGCTTAGAGTCACCGGCTTGACGTTTTCACCCTCCGATTCGGCTTCCGCAATCGCCTTCAGATAGTTCTCTTTCGAGATCGTGATGCGCACGCTCGCCTCGATTGTACCGCGCCGGTACATGGTGGGACGGCCGGGTTGTTTCGCGCGAATCTTCTCCCCGGAGCGGCATTCGCGGCCCGACCTGGTGACCCGTTTGCGCGGCGGATCCATATCCGGCTTTCCGGAATTTGGGAGCCGGAAAATAAACAAATCGCCGCCATTGTAAGCCTTCTCGAAAATCCCGCGTACACGCCGGTTTTCGTGCATTGCCGGCGCGGCGACGACCGCGTAGGCCTCGTGATCGCCTGTTACCGCATCGCCCATGATCACCGGACCAATGAGCGGGCGTTAAAAGAAGCGCGCCGGGACGGCATCAACGTGCTGGAAATTTTGATGCAGCGGTACATCCGGCATTACCATCCGCAGTCCGGCACGCCGCCACTGGTGAGCGCCACCGGCGAGCAATGACTCAGGCCGGCTCGCCGAAGTGAGCTTCGAAAACCGCGATCTTCGAAAGACGGCGCTTATGCCGCTCGGCGCCGGAGAAGCGGGCGCCAAGATAGCTGCGGACCACTTCCACCGCTAATTCCGGTCCGACCACGCGCCCACCCAGACACAGTACGTTGACATCGTCATCCTCCACGCATTGCCGCGCGGAGAACGTATCGTGGCAGGTGGCGGCGCGGATGCCGCGGAATTTATTGGCCGCCACGCAGGCCCCGGCTCCGCTGCCGCAGATCAGCACCGCGCGCTCGGCCGCTCCCGAGAGCACCGAATGCGCTACGGCCTTGGCATAATCCGGATAATCCACCGGATCGGCGGAATTGGTTCCGAGATCCCGAAATTCCTGACCCTTACTGCGCAGTTCGTCGATCACGCGCAGCTTCAGAACAAAACCGGCATGATCGCACGCAATCGCTATTTTCATCGCTCGCCCAGCATAGCGCAGAGCCGCCAGGCCTGGCCAGCCGAAGCGCGGGCCGCGGCAGGCCGGACAGGAGCCGGCGATGCCGGTTCCGAAAAACGCTCAGCCCAAGGCCGCCGGGTCGGGCTGCCACACATCCAATACTTCCTGTAACCGCTCGACGGAGATCGGTTTCGAGAGATAGTCGACCATGCCGGCATCCAGGCAAAACTGCCGGTCTTCGGGTATGGCATGAGCCGTCATAGCGATGACCGGCAAGCTGCCTCCGGTTATCTTGCGGATTGCGCGGGCGGCCGCGTAGCCGTCGATATCCGGCATCTGGCAATCCATCAGCACCAGATCGTACGCGCCTCTCTCCACGGCGGTAATGGCTTTTCTACCGTCTGCCACCAGGTCCACCAGGTGCCCCATCCTCTGCAGCAGAGCCGCCGCCACGCGCTGGTTGATCGGATTATCTTCGGCCAGCAGAATGCGCAAGCTCCGCCGCGATCGGGGAATCGCCTTCGTTACCGGACGGTGCGCGGGAAGCACTTCTGCGGCAATCGGAAACGCTAAATCGGCCACGAACGTGCTGCCGGCTCCAGGAGCGCTCTCCAGTTCCAGCTTCCCATACATCAGCGCGACCAGTTCGCGACAGATCGCCAGGCCGAGCCCTGTTCCGCCATACCGTCTGGTGCTCGAGCCATCGGCTTGGGTGAACGGCTCAAAGATCGCCGCCTGCGCTTCCGGCGCAATACCGATGCCCGTATCTTTTACGGTGAACCGCAGTTTCGCGCGGTTCCCGCTTCGCTCCAGTACCGCCACGCCCAGTGTAACCGTCCCCTGCTCGGTGAATTTGATGGCATTCGAAAGAAGATTGAGCAGCACCTGCCGCAGGCGCTGCGGATCGCCGGTTAGCACCGGCGGAACGGTGCGATCGAACTCCCGCACCACCCGCAGGCCTTGCGCATTGGCCATGGGACCAACCACGGAAAGAGCCTCGTTAACCAGTTCCTCCACGGAAAATGGGGCCCGTTCCAGTTTGAGTTTGCCCGCCTCGATCTTTGACAAATCCAGTATGTCGTTCACCAGGTGCAGCAGCGTTTCACCGCAGGTGCGAATGTTGTCGAGCCACTCCTGCTGCCCCGCCGGCACTCCCGAATCGAGCAGTAGCCGGACACTTCCCAGCAGGCCATTCATTGGCGTACGGATCTCATGGCTCATGTTGGCCAGAAACTCGCCTTTGGCGCGCATGGCCTTCTCCAGCCGGATCAACATCTCTTTTTCCTGTGTCACATCGATCGAAGCGCCGCTAACCCGCAGGATTTTTCCGCCCTCGTATTCCCCCCTGCCATGCACGCGATGCCAACGGCACGTTCCGTCGGGTAAAATGATGCGGGCTTCCAGGCGGTACGGCTCCCCTCGGGCAACACAAGCGTGCACCGCCGCATCCAGGCGTGGCAAATCTTCCGGATGAATCATGCCTTTCCATTGATCGAGCGGCAGTTCGCGGGGGCCGTCTTTCAAGCCGACTAAGGACGCGAACCCATCCGAATAGCGAATCCGGCCGCCGGCCACCTCCCAGAAACCGAACGAGGCGGCGTGTTCCGATAAATCGATCCGGGCCGCGTACTCCCGCAGTTGCGCCGTGGCGCGCAGGCGCTCGATGGCATTTCCCGCCAGGTGCGCCCCCACTTCCACCAGCACCAGTTCACCTTTCCGGGGCCTCGCCGGAACGCGGTGGTACATGGCGAACGTGCCGAGCACCTGATGATTGGAGTCGCGGATGGGCACGCTCCAGCATGCCCGCAGGCCAAAACCCAGTAGAAAATCCCGCGCCGGACCAGCAAAGCGGCGATCGGTAGCGATGTCCTCTACGATCACCGTCTCGTTCCGGAAGGCCGCCGACCCGCACGCGCCCACTTCCGGACCGATCTCCAACCCGTTTGCCGCGTCCATGTACGCCGGCGGCAGGCTGCCTCCCGATCCCTTCATCAGACGCCGCCGGTCTTCATCCAGCAGCAGAATCGTGCAAAGGCAGTTCGGAGCCATTTTCTCTATGGCGTGAGTCAGGCTATCTAAAACCTCCTGCATCGAGGCGCCCCGGCCCATCATCTCCACTACCCGCCGCTCTTCTTCAAGAAAGTCCGCCGCAACTCCGAAAACCGGCCGCTTCGGCCCCCGCCCGGCGAGCCGGCACCCTAACCATCCGCCGATACCGGAACCCGCGAGAACTCCAACCAGCAATGGCGTGATCATCGGTTCCCTCCGCAGGCGCCCAGACACGTAAAGCTTCGCTCAATTTCCCTATCGGCTCCCGCGTCGACTTTCTTTAGGGCTACCGGCGGCTATTTGCCGTTCCCACCGAGGGCTTGCCGGCAGGCTTTCAGAATTTCCAGCGCGTTCGGCGTATCGCTATGCACGCAAATGGTTTGCACCTGCCTCTCGCGCGCCAGACGCACCGCCTGGCGCGCCGCCTCGTGCGGGTCGGTAATCAGCGCATCGGGCAATTTGCGGCTGCGCAGCGAGCCATCCGCCTCATAACGCCGGTCGGCAAACGCCTCGGCCGCCACTTCGAGTCCCATTTCGCGCCAGATTTCTAGCGCCGCCGAGCCCGCCAGGCCGAAAATTACCGCTTCGGCCTTCCATCCGGCCACGGCTGCCCCGATAGCGCGCGCCACCTCCCCGCTTCGCGCCGCCACGTTATATAACGCGCCATGCGGCTTCACATGCACAATCCGCCCGCCCAGGCCGGCCACCACGCGCTCCAACCGCTCCATCTGTCCCCGCACCGCCGCTTCGATTTCCGCGGGCGGCATCGTCATCTCCACCCGGCCGAAATTGGCCCGGTCGGGATAACTGGGATGCGCGCCGATGCGTACACCGCGCTGGAGCGCCAGCCGCGTTGTCCGCTCCATGCTGGTTTCGTCGCCGGTATGCCCGCCGCAGGCGATGCTCGCCGAGGTGACATACTCCATCAGCGCCGCTTCGTAGCCGGCATCCTCCAGCTCGCCCATGTCGCAGTTCAGATCCGTCACACCAACGAATATAGCCACTCTTCCTGCCGCCGCAGCAACTCCCGCGCCGCTTCCAGACTCACCAGCTCAAACCGCACTTCCCGGCGCGGAACCAACTGTCCCACCCGCCACAGATCGGCGGAAATCACGCTCGCGGGCTTGGGATAGCCGCCCGTGGTCTGATGCTCCACAAAGAGAATGATAGGCTGGCCATTAGGCGGAATTTGCACCGCTCCGAGCCCCACGCCTTCTGTCAGCATGTGACCGGCGGGACTGGGAACCGGGGGACCGTGCAACCGCACCCCCATGCGGTTCCAAGATGCCGTCACAGTGTAGGGCGCGCCATACAACTCGTCGCCGAACCAATCGGCCTGCGGACCGCGGGTGACCCGCAGAGGCCCCTCGGCCGGTGGCTGTGCCGCGCGCACACTGCGCGCCCGGCGAATCGCCTCGTTGCCGATGGGCAGAATTGCGCCCTTCGCCAGCGGCCTTCCGCCGAGCCCGCTGGCCACATGCATCGAAGCGCTGCCCAAAACTTTTCCAACAGCCAGCCCGCCCCGCACGGCCACGTAGCAGCGCGCGCCGGATCGCGTCGCGCCGAACCGCGCCACGCTTCCCGTTTTCATCTCTACCGCGCTCCATAGCGGCAGGTCCGCGCCGAAATCCGAGCCGGTTACGGCGATTACCGCATCGCCTTCGAAAACCAGCGTGGCGCCGGTGAGAGTCATTTCCAGCGCCGCGGCATTTTCGGCGTTACCCACCAGCAGATTTCCGGCCCGCAGCGCCAACGCATCCGCCGCGCCCGAAGCGGAGACGCCAAGCTGCGCGTAGCCGAAACGGCCCAGGTCTTGCACCGTGCTCTCCAGGCCCGGCTCGATCACATGGATTGCGTTCACGGCAGCGGCACAAAGCGGATCCGGTCTCCGGTGCGCAGCAGCGCCGGAGGGTTCGCGGCCGCATCGAACAGGCGGACCGTGGTGCGCCCGATCAGACGCCAGCCGCCCGGCGTGCTCATCGGATAGATTCCCGTTTGGCTGCCTCCAATGGCCACGCTCCCCGCTGGCACTTCCTTCCGGGGCGCCGGCAGCCGCGGAATTGCCAGTTCCGGCGGCAAGCCTCCCAAATACGGAAATCCCGGCGAAAAGCCGAGAAAGTACACCACGTACTCCGCGCTCGTATGCCGCCGGACGATTTCCGCGGCCGAAAAGCCGGTGTAGCGCGCCACATCTTCCAGGTCCGGACCGCACTCACCCCCGTAGCGCACCGGAATTTCCAGTCTGCGCGGCTCGGCCATAGGCATCGCTTGCGCCTCTTCCCATCGCGCGCGCACCAGCCGCTCGATTTCGCCGTGCGTCGCCCGGCGCGGATCGAAGTCGATCAGCACGCTGGCATAGGCGGGGTGCAGGTTCAGGATACCGCGCGGCAATTCCTCGAATGCCCGCAGCAGCCGCAACACGTCACTATGCGATTCTAAAGAGATACGATCGCCGAAGGAAACCAGCAGCGAACGGTCGCTGGCCGGGCGGATCTCCATGAATTTCCGGACACCCTAGCTTGGTCGCTCCGCAACCGCCGGCAGGATTTGCTCGATCTTTTCCCGCAAGGTGCTTACGGTGAAGGGTTTGATCAGCAGCGCGTGCCCCTTCTCGACGACATATTTCTGCACCACCTGCGTGTGATCGTAACCGGAAATGTAGAGCACTTTCAGATCGGGTTGCAAGGCCGTTAGCTTATCCGCCAGCATGGGGCCGCTCATGCCAGGCGCGATTACATCTGCGATCAGCAATTCGAAAGGGCCGCCGTGGTTCCGGTAAACCGTGAGCGCGTGTTCGCCGCTGTCGGCCGTCAGGACTTCATAGCCGAACTGCGCCATCATCGCCCCTACCAGCTTGCGGACTTCCGGTTCATCGTCCACCACCAGAACAACTTTTTTACTGGTTGTTTCAGGCATCTCCCGATTCTAACCGCGCGCCGCGCCTGTAATCAATGAATGGTTCCCCGGCATGTGACGATATGCACACGCTAAGCCCCGCTTCCACCAGCGTGCCGGCCGTTTGACACCCCACCTCATTTTCCTGCAAAATTAGAGTGCCAGCGAATAAAAAGCGAATATGGGCGCCGCTCTCCGCCAGCAATTCGAATCCCTGATCACTCCAAAAACGCTCACTCCAAAAACGCTCGCCGGCCTCTTCGGCTGGCGGGAACGGCCGCTGCCGGAAACCGTCCCCACAGGGGTTGCCGAACTGGATGCGGCCCTGGGCGGGCTGCCGCGCGGGGGCCTCACGGAAATTTTCGGGCCGCCATCCTCCGGCCGTGCAAGCCTGCTGGCCTCCATCCTGGCGGCCGCCACCCGGAGGGGGGAAGTTTGCGCGCTGGTGGATGCCGAAGATTGCTTCCACCCGCAGTCGGCCGCGGCCGCGGGCGTGCGGCTCGACCGGCTGCTCTGGGTGCGCTGCGCGCATAATGCCGAGCACGCGCTCAAAACGGCCGACCTGCTGATCCAGGGCGGCGGTTTCGGCCTGGTGGCGATGGATCTGGGCGATACCCCACCGGCCGTGGCGCGGCGCATTTCGCTGACTTCCTGGTTCCGCCTGCGGCGCGCGGTGGAATATACGCCCACGGTGCTAGTGGCCGTGGCGCGCCAGTCGAACGCCAAGACCTGCGCTTCCTTGATGCTGGAATGCGTCCGCGAGCGGGCCTCCTGGACCGGCGCCACCCCCCTGCTTCGCGGCATTCGCGCGCGCGTCGCCAGGCGGAAACCGGGGCACGCGGTTACGGCATGCTTCCAGGCCGGCTATCGGGCGGAGGCGCTGAAGTAAGTATGTACGCCTGTCTGCACGGCTCCGGCAATTTGACCGCGCTGGCGTTCGAGTTTTCGCCCACCGTGGAGCAGACCGCCCCGGATACCGTAACTTTCGATGTCTCCGGCCTGGACCGCCTCTTTGGCCTGCCGCAGGATGTGGCCGCGGCCATCGCCCGGCGCGCTACGGAAACCGGCGTCCAGGCAAACCTTGCCCTGGCCGCCAATCCGGATGCCGCCATTTGCGCCGCCCGCGGTTTTGCTAATGGCGCCGCAAGCGGCTTGCGCGGCCCGCATATTCTGCCGCAGGGAGACGAGGCCAAATACCTGGGAAGCCTGCCGCTCACGGTGCTGGCGCCTTCCGCTGAATTGCAGGAAACGCTCGAGCGCTGGGGCATCCGCCGGTTTCAGGAAATGGCCGCGCTGCCGGCTCTGGGTATCGCCGAACGGCTGGGGCCTGAAGGACTCCGTCTCCGGCAATTGGCGCGGGGAGAAGTAGAGCGGAAACTGGCGCCTCTTGAAGAGCCGCCGCGCTTTGCCGATGAATTGGAATTGGATTACCCCCTGGAGCTGCTCGAGCCGTTGCTGTTCGTGCTTTCGCGGCTGCTGCACGGGTTGCTCACGCGGCTGGCCACGCGCGGCCTGGCAACCAATGAGTTGCGCCTGGCGCTGGGCCTGGAAAATCGCGCCACGCACAACCGCACGCTGCGTTTGCCGGTGCCGGCGCTGGATGGCCGTTCGTTTCTGAAGCTGCTCGAACTCGACCTGGCGGCGCATCCACCCCCGGCTCCGGTAGTGAACGTATCGCTCGCCGTGAACCCCGTGAAGCCGCAGGCGGCGCAGCACGGCTTATTCGTCCCGCAGGCGCCCGAGCCGGTGAAGCTGGAACTGACGCTGGCCCGCATTCAGGCGATTGTGGGGGAGGGCCGCGTGGGATCGCCGGAACCGTTGGATACGCACCGCCCGGGGGCATTCCGTATGAACTCATTCGGCAGGGCGGGTCAGGCGCATTCGCCTGCCGGCCCTTCCCCCTCCCTTCCGCGCCTGGCGCTGCGCCTGTTCCGCCCGCCCCTGGCCGCGCGGGTTTCGATCGAAGCCGGGCGGCCCGGATTCGTCGCCGCCAAAGGCGTGCGCGGCAGAGTGGTGCAATCGGCCGGACCCTGGCGCACCGCGGGCGACTGGTGGACCTCCGATCCCTGGTCGCGCGACGAATGGGATATTGCCCTGAGCGATGGGGCGCTTTACCTGATTTTTTGCGAGCCGCGCGGCTGGTACGTGGAAGGCAGCTACGACTGAGACTCCATGGCTCTGGCCAGCTTGGCGGCGCTGATAGCCTGCCCGATGTGACGCTGGATGTGTTCGGCGATATGGGTCAGCAGCCCGGCGACGGTGGTAGGCAAGCGCTTTCTCCCCACCCAGCGGGGTTCGCTTAAGTTGGCCGGGTCTAGGGCGCGCACGGTCGTTTCCGCCTCCGCGAATACGCGGTCCATGCCCGCCAGCAGGTCCGCCGCGGTGAGGTCCGCGGTTTTTTCTTCGGCGGCCAAGGCGGCGAACTGTTCGCGCGTCAGTTCCCTGCCCTGCAGATAGCTCATCAGCCGGTCGGTGCTGTTTGCAATGTGCAGCAGATGAAACCCGGCCGAACCAAAGCCGTAAGGCTTGGCCCAGAGCTGAGCGGGAGTAAGGCTCCCGGCATAGCGCTCCAGGTCTTCGCGCGCCTGCTGGAATGTATACAGGATTGGCGCGATCCGGGGATCTACTCCTTCCACGGGACCACGCAACCAAGGTTCGGGGAGGCCACTCATATGATTTCAACTATAAGCCGCCGGCTATGCCGTTCGCGTATTGGGCTCCGGCGGCGCCGCCCATAGATTCCCGACCCCAAGTTCCGAAAAATCTACGGCCGCCCTTCTTCCCGCAACGGGAAACGTCGGAATGGATACCATAGTAGGAGAATGAATCCGTCAACCAACGGAAATTCAACCGGTCTCCGCAATGGCCAATCTTCCAAACTGGGGCCTGGGGTTTTCGCGCTCGTGATTTATGTGCCCGATCCGCTGGGCCGATTTTTGGACGATTTGCGGAGGGACCTGGTGCCACACTACAACCCACGCGCCCACGTCAGCGTGTTGCCGCCCCGTTCGCTCTCAGTGGAGTGGCAAATTGCCTCCAGCCAGTTGCGCGCGCTTTCGGAAAGCTGGCGGCCGTTCGAAGTGGAATTAACGCGCATCGCGGTGTTCCCGGTTACCAACGTCATCTACCTTGAATTGGGAGAGGGGGCCGAAGAACTACGCCGGATGCACGCCAAGGCCAGCCGCGCCCTCGCCTTCGACGAGCCGTTTGCGTTTCATCCCCACGTGACGCTGGCGCAGGAGATCCTGCCCGAGCGGGTCGAGGAAATGCGCGAGCGCGCGGAACACCTGTGGCGTGAATACCAGGGCCCGCGGCGGTTTCACGCCGATCGGGCCATTTTTGTGCAGAGCGTGCCGGACAATTGCTGGGTGGATCTGGCGGAGTACCCGCTGGGCGTGCCGGTGGCGCGGTAGCCGCTCAAAACACGTAAAGGAACATCACCACCATCATGTCGACGATGAGCAGCAGGGAGGCGACCCAGGCGATGATAACCCACCGAAGCTGCTTTTCAGTTGGCGCCGTGATGCCAATAGTGGCATGAAAGGCTCCTACCAGCCCGCTCATCAGTTTGATGGGAATCCATCCCATCGCCAACGCCGCCGCGAGCGCGATCATCGCCAGGTGGAATAAAACCAGCAGAAGCATGCCTTCGTCTGAGAGGATAGCGCATTTTTCGGAATCGCCGCCGGAAACACCAGTGACAAGGAAAGCCGCGCGCGGATTCATCATCTTCGCGCACGGCTCGCGCATCGAGTCCGCTAACGAAGGGGTGCGCGCTATTGCCGCGGGGTTTGCCGGCGCGGGAAACTTCCCGCACGTCGAAGCGGCGTTTCTGGAACTGGGGCAGCCGGACCTGGGGAGCGCGGTTGGGCGGCTCGCCAACCGCGGGGTGCGGCAGATTGTGGTGATTCCTTATTTTCTGACTCTGGGGCTGCACCTCGAGCGGGATCTGCCGGCGCTGGTGGCGCGGCTGATGGCGGAGCATCCCGGCTTGGAAATCCGCGTCACGAAACCGCTCGAGGGGCATCCGGCGCTGCTGGATATTCTGCTGGATCGTGCCGGGGAAGCGAGTGAGGATCCGGAGCCGCCCGCCGGGCCGGGCGGCTCGGCTAAAAGCCCTACGAGTTCTGCCGCAGCCAGTCGCGGAAGGCGTCGCGATAGAGAATGATCCCCTTGCGCGAATAACGCAGGTAGCCCTGGCGGCGGAATTGGTTCATATAGTGGGTAACGATTTCACGGGAGGTACCAACGTACTGCGAAAGCAATTCGTGGGTAAATGGCGCCATCCGCGTGGAGCCATCATCCTCCGGCGTGCCCAGGCGTTCGGAAAAACGAAGCAGCGAACGCGCCAGGCGGCGGGCGATGTTGTCCACAGAGAAGCTTTCGATGCGGTGGGTGAAATCGATGGTGCGCTGCACCAGGATTTGCAACAAAGCGACGGCCAGGCGGGGCCGTTTCATAATGATGTCTTCGATTTCCGCCGTGGTCCATGTCATGAGCTTGGTATTTTCCAGGGCGGTAGCTTGTTCGGCGCGGTGAGGGAGATTGAGGAATGCGGATTCCCCGAAGAACTCGTCGGGCTGGTAGATATCGACGACCACCTGGTGGCCATCATCGGCGAGCCGGGAAACCTTGACCTTGCCATCGATCACCAGGTAGATCGCCGTCGAAGGCTGGTCGTGGTTGTAGATCATCTGGCCCTTGCGATATTCCACGATGCTTGAGCACGGAAGGTGCGCTAAGGGGTCTTCCAAGGGTTTCTGCGGTGCAATTTGAGAAGGACTCGTTGCCATCATCTCCTCCTGAAGATAGACTAAATTTCCTGCGGTGTCTGCGGCGCGCCAGTCTCTTCGTCACCGCGCTGCGCACCCTCACGTTGGCGCTTGCCCCGCCAGGACCGGCAAGTGAAGGTGTAAAATTCGGGGTTTCTTCACTGCCACTTTCCGCTTACATCCCCCGTTTGGTTTTGCATTTCACGTGCCAAATCATACCCCTTCTGGAGCCAGATCGCCATCGAGCCTTCAAATGAAAGATTCGGAAGAAAATAGCGGTACGACCCGGTTGGGGAGCGCAGTGGTACTCCGGTTTGCAAGCTTTTCGGGGTGGCAATCTTTACCAGCCTCGCAAAAGTTCATGGCAGCTCAAAAGCGAGATCATGAACAGATCCGTACGAACACTGTCGGCATACTCGCAATCGTTTTTTCGCTTGCGACCGCGGTAGCGGTCTTCGCGGCGGGACTGCCACCCGCCGGGATACGTCCGCCATCCAGCGATGGAAAAGCCGCGATTCTTCCGGGCGGGCGGGTGGCGGCTCCGCTGGGCAAGCAGATACCTACCGGCGCGGAACCGATCGGGCTGGCGATCAGCCCCTCGGGAAAGTACGTGCTCACGGTGAACGCCGGTCCGAAGGCGGGGTCGCTGACGGTCTTGGAGAAGGCCGGCAAGTGGGTGGCGCAGCAGATTCGGATTCCGGCTGAGGTCTCGGGCGGAGTGGCGTTTTCGGGCGAGCATGCGGCGTGGGTGGCGGAGGGGGATTCCGGCCGGATCGAACTGATCGATTTGGCGATGGGCGGCCGGCGGCGGGAAATCGACCTGAACCAGGGGGGCTTGGAGAACAGTTTCGCGGGCGCGCTGGCGTTCGATGGGCGCCGGGAGTTGCTGTATGTGGCCGACCGCGCCAACCGGCGGGTGGCGGTGGTGGATGCGCGCACCAGGCGAGCGGCGGCTTCGCTGGCTGTCATGGAACCACCGCGCGCGCTGGCGCTGTCTCCGGACGGCCGGACCCTGTACATTGCGGCCGGGTCCGTGGGCTTTGCGGACGTGAGCGACGGGGCGCATCCGAAACTGGCCGGGGCCGTTCCAACAAGCGGAAAACCCGTGGCGGTGCTGGCAACCGCGGACCGCGTGTACGCCGCCAGCGCGGACGACGATTCCATAACTGCGATCAATGCCGCTTCGAGGCGAGTCGAGTGGCGCGTACCGATCCGGATTCCCGGAATGGAAACACTGCGCGGCGTGGAGCCTTCGAGCCTTGCGTGGGACGAAACGAGCGGCTGGCTGCTGGTCGCCGAAAGCGGGATCAACGCGGTTGGGGTGATCGACGCGCGCGCCGGGAAATTTCTGGGCCACCTGCCCGCAGGTTGGCGCCCGACGCAGGTGCTGATTCGTGGCGGCAGCGCGTTCGTGGCCAATGGAAGAGGCTTGCAGGCGGGGCCGCCTTCGTACAAAGAAGGATCGATTTCCGTTTATGTTTTGCCTGCCGCGAGCGAACTCGCGGCCGATACGGAATACGTGATGCGGGCAAATGGGTTCGTTCCGGCAGCGGAGGCGCGGCCGTTTCCGCCAGCCGGGATCCGGCTGGTTGTGCTGATCGTCAAGGGGACGCGCTCCTTCGATGAGGTTTTGGGGGACCTCACGCAGGCGGCAAATGGCGCGGTAATGGCCGCGCCCGCGCTGGCTCACCTGGGGAGCCGCGGCTACGCCGATGGCGAGCGCAAACGGCTCAGCCTCCAAGGCGTCAACGTGACTCCCAACCAGAACGCCATTGCCCGCCAGTTCAGCTTCAGCGACAACTTTTATGCGGATGGGGAAGACGAGGCCGAGACCTACCGCCGGCTGGAGGACGGGCCGCTCTGGGAATCTCTTTCCCGGAATGGAATCTCGTTCCGGAAATTCACGGCGGACCGCAACGCACTGATCTCCGATACCGAGCGGGCCCGGAAATTCATCGAAACAATGGAAAGCGACTTCGGGAAGACCGGCGCCGAGCCGCCGCGCTTCGTTTACCTGGAGCTTCCCAACGATTCGATCGCGCGCCCGCTCCCGGAGAGAGGTTATCTCTACCCCGAATCGGCCGCCTCCGATAACGACTATGCGGTGGGCCTGGTGTTGGCGTTTCTTGCCAAGACGCCGTGGTGGAAGGAAATGGCGGTATTCGTTACCGGAGCGGCGAGCAGCGGATTCGATCACATCGACGCGCACCGCACCGTGCTCGAGTGCGCCGGACCATGGGCCAAACCGAATTTCGTTTCCCACACCAACACCAGTTTTCCGGGGCTGCTGAAAACGATTCTCGAGATTCTGCGCGTTCCGGAAATGGATCTGGCCGAGGCCGCCGCCGCGGATTTGAACGATTGCTTCCGTTCCCGCCCGGATTCCCGCGGGTACAATGCGCTTCCGGAGGACGAACGGATTTATGCGGCTCCCCGGCCGTAGCAAGCAATATCGGCGTGGTCCATAATCGCCAGGGCTTGGGCCAGGGATTGGGGGTTGGTAGAGACACTACGGGTGCGAGAGCGGCCGTATATTCTTGGAATCTCGAAACGGGCGGGAGTTTTTGGCTCCCGCCGCTTCGGGGTGTGAATGTCAATCGGCGCAAATCCTGCCGCCGGACATAGCGACGCCCAGCGCGCCCAAGTGCCAGACGCAGCACGTTCCGACCGGAATTTCTACGCTCTTTTCCACTCTTTTCGGACACCGATGCCCGCCCGCCGCCACCGCCGGGCCCTACTACCCAGCGGCAGCGCGGAACACCTTTTGGGAAGACTCGCTGGCCAGCGAACTTTGTTTCCCAGGCTCAGTGTAACGGGCGGGCTTTACCCGTTTCGGCGGGGTAGAAATGGAAGTGATTGAAAAACCGGGTAAATATAAATTTGAATTTGATGGCACCGAAAAAATCGGCGTCCTGCAGGTCTGGCATTCGCGGGCCGCGCGCGGCTTACGGCGTGGGTTTCTTCGCTTCCTCGGCGCGGGCACCCTCGAGAATGTCTTTCATGGCGTAATTGCCTTCGTGGCAGGCGTATTCGGCGAATTCGTATTTGTCGTCGCGCTTCAGGGGGATCAGGAGAGTCCAAGGCTTGGTCCAGGTTTCCGGATCGTCGATGGTCACCTGGTAATTAAGCGTATCGGCATCGACGCGGGTGAGCCGTTCGACGAGGCGCAGCGCCTGGCTGTGCCGGCCGCCTTCGCCGTTGTAGCCCACGCCGTTGGAGCCGATGCTGGTTTTGTCGGTGAAATTAGAAGTTTCGATGACCAGGGTGTTGCCTTCCCAATGGCCGCGCGAATCGCCCATATACTCGTGGATCGATTCGCCCACGTGCGGCCGCCCATCGAGCGGAATGACGCGGGCCTCATGGATCATCTCGTTGCGGATGACGACGTAGCCGGGCGCTTGCAGAATCTGGTTGCCGTTGTTATAAACAACGGGAATAATCGAGCCGGTGACGCCGCGGGTGATGCAGCGGTAATACAGATTCAAATCTTCCCAGCTATCGGCATGTCCGGCCCACTCGGCGGGGTCGCCTTTGCCGCCGCGCGCTTGTTTACGCCGCTGCTGCGCTTCGGCGGTAAGCGGCGGGATGCGGCCATCGGGCGGATCGATGATCAGGGAAGCCTGGCGGGTCGGCTTGCCGCGCTCGGTCCAATAGGCGGGCGGGCCGATGCCCACTTTGGCGTCCTTGGGGGCGCGCTCTTCGTTGTCCGACGCGGCTTGACGCCGGGCCTGCTCCAGACGTTTGGCGTACTCTTCGTCGGTGAGCGTGTTCCGCTCGCCCATGCTTTTCGGCCGCTGCATCGGGACGCCCATGTTGCCCGGCCACATGCCCTGGATATCGGGATCGCCCCAGGGAGTTTTCGGCGGCGTGTAGGTCTGGCCGGCCAGCAGCGGAACCAGGACGGCCGCACCGGCGAGAGCCAGCAAGCATGGAAATCGCATGATGAATGTAAGATACGAAGCGCGCAGGCCCGGTGTCAATGGCGGCGCAGAACAGGGCGGGCGCGGAACAGGCCGCCAGAGGATCGAGCGCTCGCGGGTTTGAGCGTTTTATTTTATGCGTCCTGCCCCAATAGAGCGATCAAGTCGCCGCACTCGCTTGGGTTTTACTCGCGGAAGGTATCGAGGATAGGGCCGATGCGATCTTCGATGCGGGCGCGGCGGGCGCGCTCAGCGTGCACGATTCCGGTGAGAACGGCGTCGGATTCGGCGAGATCGCGGTTGATGAGCACGTAATCGTAGGCGTTGTAATTGCGGATTTCGCGGGCGGCGTCGCGGAGGCGGCGCTGGATCACCTGCTCGTCGTCTTCGCCGCGGGCGCGAAGGCGCTGTTCGAGGACCTGGCGGGAAGGCGGCAGAATGAAGATGGTCACGGCGCCTTCGACGCGGCAGCGGAGCTGGGCGGCGCCTTGCACGTCGATATCGAGCACGAGGTCGTTGCCGCGGGCGCGGGCCTCTTCGAGAATGCCGCGGTGCGTGCCGTAATAGTTGCCGAAGACTTCGGCCCATTCGAGGAATTCGCCGCGGGCGATCATCTGTTCGAACACGGGGCGGGAAACAAAGCGATAATTCTGGCCTTCGATTTCAGCGCCGCGCGGCCGGCGGGTGGTGTAGGAGATGGAAAACATCAGGCCGGGGACGCCGGCCATGAGGCGGGAAACCAGGGTGGATTTGCCGGAACCGGAAGGCGCGGAGATGATGAAAACCGTGGTCATGGGAGAGGGATCATTCCAGGTTTAGCGACTGCTCCCGGATTTTGTCGATTTCCGCTTTGGCGCCGAGGGCCAATTCGGTGATGGTTAAGCCGAGATCGCCAAGGCCGCCGGTTTTGGAGAGGATGGTGTTGGCTTCGCGATTCATTTCCTGCAGCAGGAAATCGAGGCGCTTGCCCACTTCGCCGCCGGTGGCGAGCATCTGCTCGACCTGGGCGGTGTGGGTGCCGAGGCGGAGGAGTTCTTCGGCGATATCGCTGCGGTCGGCCAGGATGGCGGCTTCCTGAGCAAGGCGCTGGGGTTCGATGGCGGCGCAGCGCAACAACTCGGAGAGCTTTTCCCGCAGGCGGTTTTGGAAAGCGGGGACGGCGCCGGAGCGAATCTGCTGCATGCGCTCGACCAAGGCATGGATGGCGGCGCAGCGCTGGCGAATTTCGGCGGCGGTGGCGGCGCCTTCGCGTTCGCGAAAGGCATTGAGCAGGATGGCGGCTTCTTCGGCGGCCTCCAGAATCGCGCGGGTGACGGGTTCGGCGATTTCGCGCGCGGCCTCCTGGAATTCGGGAGCCGACAGCATTCCCGGGATGCGGAGGGCGGAGTTTAAATCGAGCGCGCCGGAGAGGCCGTACTGGCGGGCCGCTTCATGGAATGCGCGGATGTAAGCGTCGAGCAGGGGCCGGTTGAGAGGAACCGGCGCGCCATCCGCGGCGCGGGCGAAGGCCACGTGGATTTGCAGGTGGCCGCGGGCCACGCGCTGCTTGAAGAGATTGCGCAACTCGGTTTCGATGGCATCGAGTTCGGGCGGCATGTGGAAGTGCAGGTCCAGACCGCGGTGATTGACGCTCTTGATGCTGAGTACGATCTCGCCTTCGGCGATGCTTTTGCGGACGCGGGCAAAGCCGGTCATGCTGCGAACGCTCATATTTCGGCCACGCTCGCATTGGCAGGCGAAAGCGCCTGCCCCACGTTTTGCAATTCATGCAGGCGGCGGTAGATGCCGCTCTGGCGCATGAGTTCCTCGTGCGTGCCGGTTTCGCGGATGCGGCCCCGATCGAGGACAACGATACGGCTGGCGCGGCGAATGGTAGAGAGGCGGTGGGCGATGACGATCACGGTGCGGTGCTCCATCAGATTGGCGAGCGCCTTTTGCACGAGCATTTCGGATTCCGCATCGAGGTGAGAAGTGGCTTCATCGAGGATAAGGACCGGCGCGTTTTTCAGCAAGGCGCGGGCGATGGCGATGCGCTGCCGCTGGCCGCCGCTGAGTTTGAGGCCGCGATCGCCGATTATGGTTTCGTAGCCGTTGGGCAGCCGCTCAATGAATTCGTGGGCCAGGGCGGTTTCGGCGGCGCGGCGGATTTCGGAAAGCGGAATATCGGCGCGGCCGTAGGCGATGTTGCGGGCGACGGTGTCGTTGAACAGAAACGTGTCCTGGGCGACGATGCCGATCAGGGAGCGGAGCGAGGCGAGGCTGACATCGCGCACGTCATGGCCATCTACTTTGACCGAACCGGCGGTGACATCGTAGAAGCGCGGCGGAAGACTGACGAGCGTGCTTTTGCCCGCGCCGCTAGCGCCGACCAGCGCCACGATCTCGCCGGCTTTCACTTCGAAGTGGATGCCTTGCATGTGGAAGCCATTCGGATCGCCCGGATAGCGGAAGCCGACATTTTCGAAAGCGATCGAGCGGTGAAAGCCTTGCAGGCGATGGGCGCCTGGCTTTTCCACGATCTGTTCGGCGTGATCGAGGTATTGGAATACCTTTTGGGAAGCGCCCAAGGCCTGCTCGAAAATATTGTGAATCCCTACCAGGCGCTTGACGGGCTCGTAGAGAAGAAGGAGGGCGGTGACAAAGGCGGTGAAATCGCCCGCGGTCATGGCGCCGGCTTTGATCTGGGTGACGGCGTAGGTGAGCAGGGCGACGATGGTGGCCGCGCCGAACAGCTCGATGAGCGGGGAGGAGAGCGCCTGCTGGAGGGTATAGCGCAGATTGCTTTTGAGCAGACGGCGGGAGGCGTCGCGGAAACGGGCCAATTCGTAGGCTTCGGCATGGAAGGCGGCGACGACGGCGTGGCCGCTGAGGGTTTCCTGCAGGATCTGGTTGAGATCGGCCTGGCGGTCCTGCGTAGCCCGGCTGGTGCGGCGGATGCGGCGCCCGATGAGGCGGGTGGGAAGGAGAACGAACGGCAGCACGGTCAGGCTGACGGCGGCGAGCCGCCAATCGCTCGTTAGAACCACGGAAGCGAAGGCGAGGGCGCTGAAGGACTGGCGCAGAAAGTCGGCGAGCATCTGGGAGGTGGCCAGTTGCACGCGATCGACATCGTTCATGATCGCCGACATGAGCTGGCCGGTGGAGTGCGCTTCGAAGAAGGCGGCGCCCTGGCGGAGGATTTTGTCGAAGACGGCGTTGCGAAGATCGGTGACCGAGGAGTAACCGGCGTAACTGATGAGATAGTTACCGATGTAGTCGCAGACGCCTTTGATCAGGAATATGGCGATGATGGCGAAGCCGACCAGGGTCCAGACGGTGCGGTTGTGCAGTGGGACGATCTGGTCGAGATAAAGCTGGCGGTGGAGGATGGGATGGGGCAGCAGCGGGATTGGGCCCGGGGCGGCGGCGGGGTTGAGGACTTTATCGAAGATGGGCTTGGTGAGCAGCGCCATGACGCCCTGGGCGGCGCCGGCGATGGCCATGAGGATGGTGGAGGCGAGCAAGTGCGGCCAATAGCGGCGGGCATAGCCGAGCAGCCGCAGCAGTTCCTTCATGCGGGCACCCGCAGGCGGGCCAGCGCTTCGAGAACGCGGGCGACCGGAATGGCGTGGATGCCTTGGGGCGCGGAAAGCACCTCGCAAGGCGCGCGCCAGGGCCCCCAGATTTCGGGATCGGAAACGCTGAATAGGACGACGGAAGGGATGGCGAAGGCGGCGGCCATATGGGCGGGACCGGAATCGTTGCCAACAAAGAGGGAGGCCGCAGCGAGCAGGGATTTGATTTCGGAGAGCGGCGCGGCCTGCAGGTTGCGGAACGCGCGGAAGGGGGCAAAATCGTCGGTGGGGCCGCCGATGATGACGGCCTGAAGGCCGGTCTGTTCGAGGTGGCGGGCGAGTTGCACGAAGTTCTGGGCGGGCCAGGTTTTGGCTGGGTGAGCGGCGAAGGGGTGGACGACGGCAACCGATCCCTGACGGTCGCGGCTCGGAGGGCCGAGTTGCGCGGGCGGAATTTCGCGCCGGGGCGCGCCGAGATAAAACATGGCGGAAGCTAAATGTTCCGCGGTGTGCACCTTGCGCTCCTCGCCTAAAATCTGCTGGGCGCGCGGGATGCGAAGGTTATAGGCGAACCGATGGCGGAAGTGACCGAAACCGGCGCGCCAGCGGGCGCCGGAAAGCGCGGTAAACCAGGCGCTGCGCGGGCCGCCGTGCAAATTCAGACAGAGCAGAGGGCGGAAGCGGCGGAGGGAGGGCAAAGCCGGCGGCAGGATGGCTTCGAGATCGGGACTGCCTTCGAAGATTTCGCGGAACCGGTCTTCCACCACCACCGCAACCGACAGATCGGGGCGAAACTCTTTCAGGAGACGCAGCGCGGGCGTGGTCAATACGCAGTCACCGAGCGACCGCAGGCGGACAATAGCCACGCGGCTCCCGCGTGGCAACGCTTCGAGGACCCGTTCCACCGGCTATTCTTCGATTTTGGCTTCGTCTATCAACATGACCGGTATGTCATCCCGGATGGGATACACGCGGTGGCACTGAACGCACTTCAATCCGCTCTCGTCGGGCTTCATTTCCAAGTCCGATTTGCAAAAGGGGCAAACCAAGATTTCGAGCAATTCCTTGTTGATGGCCATCGCGAAGCTCTAGTTTATCAAGCAGGCGGGGGTTTACGGAGTGATGACGGCCGCCGGGTGCGCAAGGGGTTGAGGGTCTTCAGCCCGGCGAAGTCCCGTTCGTTTTCAGTGACGATCACGCAATCGTTCGCTTCGGCCACCGCCGCTACGATCATGTCGAGCGGGCTCCGGGGCCTTCCTCCAGCCGTGCCCTCTGCCATCAGCCGCGCCCAGATCAAGGCCGCTCCTTCGTCGAACGGGAGTACCCGGCCGGCGAACAGCGATAGGGGGCCCTCCGGACCGGAGAACCAATTTTCCAACTCTCTGCGTTTCTTTCCGGCAGGCTTCTGCAGGATTCCCCGGCGGATCTCGGCGACGGTTAAGCAGGAGATGAATAAGTCCTCGTCGGCTTGCGCACTCAGCCATGCGATCAACGCTTCCGATGGCACCGGTTTAGTCGCGTTGCTAATGATGTTCGTATCGAGGAGGTAACGGCTCACAGGTCCAGCTTCCGTTCCGCCGTAACAGGACGTTCGAGACTGAGTTCGGCACCTACCAGCGGTGAGCGGCGCAGTGCATCGAGGATGCCGCCTTTGTTCTGCGGTTGCGCGGAAATTGCGTGGCGCACTTCGGCGCGAATCCGCGCCGAATCCGGGCTGCCTTGGGCAAGCCGTTTCGCGAGCGAGCGGATCAGGTCACGGTCGACACCTAGCCCGAGGACCTCGAAACGTGCCATTCCACGCTTGCGGAGGCGCTTCCGGTAGTTATTGACCGCTCGTTTTTGTGATGGATTGCTCACGACCGGTATGCCCAGTAATATATCCAGATTATCACGCGTCAAAGTTTTATACCGACGGACTCCGGGGAGATCCCGGGCTCCACCCATTCAGCGCTGTAGTTGGCGGGGCGCGCCGACATTGGCGCGAGAGATCGGCTCCCGCTTCGCGCGGTTTCTGATATCGTACTCTAAAGCGTTTTCGAAGGAGGCTACCTTGAAACGATTTTCTCTCATCGCAGTTGCCTGCCTGGCGGCTTTCGGGGCCACCGAACCATCCACCACGGCGCCCGAAATTCAGTTCGACGCCGCCGATATTCTGAAGCTGCCGCCCGACCTGTACCTGGGCGAGCCTTCCGGAGTAGCGGTGAATTCCAAGGGGCACATTTTCGTGTTCAACCGGGGAAACACGACCGGGCCGGCTTACGGCGCGGCGGCCGCCCAACTCCTCGAATTCGATAAGAACGGCAAATTCATTCGGGAGATCGGCCACAACCTGTACGCGTGGTCGTTCGCCCACGACGTTCGCGTGGATAAAGACGACAACATCTGGGCAATCGACAAAGGCTCGGACATGGTGATCAAGTTCAACCCGGAAGGGCGGGTGGTGATGGTGTTTGGGCGAAAGAAAGAGGCTTCCGACGAAGGCGGTCCGTGGACACGGGTGAATCCGCCGCGGCCGGCGATTCCGGGCCAGTTCCGCCAGCCTACCGACGTGACCTGGGACACGCAGGGCAACATTTTCATCAGCGACGGGTACATCAATTCGCGCGTGGCCAAATTCGACAAGAACGGGCACTGGGTGAAGTCGTTCGGCGAGCCTGGAAAGGGACCGGGGCAGTTCAACACGCCGCACGGCATTGCGGCGGATGCCAAGGGAAACATCTACGTGGCGGACCGCGGCAACCGGCGCATTCAGGTATTCGATCCGGACGGCAATTTCGAGCGGGAGATTACGGTGAATGTGCCCATTCCGCCGGATGCCATGCCGTGGATGGGCAACAAGCCCACACCAGAGCAGGCGGCGAACGGCACGATGGCCGGCGGGGCGCCCTGGACGGTGTGCATTACGCCTCCGAACAGCAGCGGGACGCAATACCTGTTCACTTCCGACGCCTATCCGGGCAGAGTTTATAAGCTGACCCTGGATGGCAAGCTGCTCGGTTATTTTGGTTCCTCGGGGCGGATGCCGAAGGAGTTTGGCTGGATTCACCAGATAGCGTGTCCTTCGGAGAACGAGCTCTACGTGGCGGAAATCCTGAACTGGCGCGTACAGAGACTGATTTTGCATCCGGCAAAATGAGAGCTCGCGTGCGACTGACGATTCTGCTAGCGGGGCTGGCGCTGGCGGCGGCCGTAGGGACCACGAACGGGCAGACGAATCGGGGGGCGTGCGATCGTACGTGTCTCGAAGGCTTCGTGGATCAGTATCTGGACGCGATGGGGAAGCACGACCCGAAGAGTCTGCCGCTGGCGCGGAATGTAAGGTTCACCGAAAACGGGCAGCACCTGGAACTGGGTGACGGGCTTTGGAACTCATTTGCCGGAAAGGGCACGTACCGGTTGTTTGTGGACGATCCCGAGAGGGGCGAAGTAGCATTCATGGGGACGATTCGCGAGGAGAGCCGGAATCCGGCCGAGCCTAGCCCGGCGGCGATCGCGATGCGGCTGAAGATTCAGAACCGGCAGATCGCGGAGGCCGAAACACTGGTGATCCGGCAGGAGCGCGCGGCGCAGAACCTGGAAAAGTTGGGCAAGCCGAACCAGGTTTTCCTGGAGGAGGTCCCCGAGGCCGAACGGCTCTCGCGCGAGGAACTTATTAAGACAGCGAACGAGTACTTTTCGGGAATGCAACTCAACGACGGCAAGGGGGTGTATCCGTTCACCGATGATTGCAACCGCATCGAGAACGGCTCGCAAACTACCAACGTGCCCACGCCTGCCGGACAGAAGCGGCCCGACCCGGCCACGGCGACCGGCTACTCGGCGCAGTGGGGCTGCAAGGAGCAGTTTCAATCGGGGTTGCTCCACTTCGTGACGCGCATCCGGGACCGGAGGTACGTGGCGGTGGATCGCGAGCGCGGGCTGGTGTTCAGCTTCGCGTTTTTCGATCACGCGGCGGGCAAGACCCGCACGTTCCAGACGCCGAGCGGGCGGACGGTGACGGCTGGGCCAACGCAGCCCTGGACGTGGGAAATCGCGGAGATGTTCAAGGTGATCAGAGACCCGCGAGACGGGCAACCGAAGCTGCGGCAAATTGAAGCGCTGCTCGACCGCGCGCCCTACGGCATGAACTCGGGCTGGAGCAGTTGGGAAGACGGGATGTCGGACCGGGCGCGGGAAGTGAAGTAGGGCCTTAAGTTAGAGCAGTTTCAGAGACTCCTCGACTTTGAGGCCGCACGACCGCTTCCTAAGAAGTCGCGGCTCTGATCGGGGCCGTGAGCGAGCGGTTGCCGGGTGGCGCGGATGATGCCGGGTTACCAGGCTGGATACGCTTGGCCCTTCATCCAGCGCAGGACACCGTCGCCTCTTCGTAAACACCCCGGCCCATCTGGCCTTCGCCGAAGATGTGGCGCTGGGCGATCCACTCGAAGGACTGCTCGTAGACTTCCTTTGTATACGGCTCGAAGACGAGGCGCTCGCCGGGGCCCCAGCGGCGGGTGTCCATCCGGTCGAGGAACTTGGCGGGGAACTCCTTCTTGTAATAGTGGGTGTAGGCTTCGGGGCGCAAGTCGAGGTCGCGCTGGGCGCGGCGCAGGGCGCGGAAATATTTGCGCACATCTTCCATGTCGGGATCGCCGGTCAGCATGGTGGCGATCATGAAGGTGGTATCGACAATCTTACGGAAACCGAGCTGCTCGGCGAAATAGTAGGGGCCGCTGAAGAGGGCGACGGCCGGCGCGGTGCGGTCCAATAGCGCTTCCATGCGGCGGAACAGCAGTCCTTCTTCGAACGACAGCTTGATTTCGGCGGGCTTGAGGAACCGCTCCAAGGCTTGAATGGTGGAGTAGTGGCTGCCGGACTGGACTCCCACGGAAATGGGCACGCCGGCCAAATCCTCAGGCGTCTTCACGGGCGATTCCGGAGCTACGAAAATACCGGCGGGCGCGACCGAATACACGTCCGCATAGAGGCGGCCGTGGCCATTGGATGCCGCGACATTCACGGTCCAGTGGCAGGCGCAGCTCACGTTGGATGCGCGGCCGCGCTCGATGGTTTGGTACGCGCCGACCATGCGGCCGAGGTCGTGCTTCACACCGTCCTTAGAGACAAGTTCGTCGCGGAACTCGTAATCGAGGGCCTCGGCGCGAAAGTAGCCCTTCTCTTCGGCAATCCATTCCTGCAAGCGCATATGGGGGGCGATCACAAACCTAGCCATGGGGACTCTCCGCAGAAAATTATACGCAATTAGTGCGTCATAGAGTAAACGAGGTAATTGACACCGTAGTGGTAGGCCAGCGTGGTCATGTTCTCGGGGTAGAAGGGGGCGTCGGCGTATTCCCAGGCGTCGCCGACATCGGTGTTGTAGTTCACGGCGACCATGACGCGTTCGCGATCATCATACATGGCGCGCCACGCGGGGGTGGTACCGGGAGGCTGGCGGACGACGATCTGGCCGCCGGGACCGCGCCAGAGGTGACGGGTGCCGGGAATCCAGGTGCGGTCCTTTTCGCGGATGTCGTAGACCACGTGCATCACGGCATCGGATTCGGGGATATCGACGATGGCTTTATTGGGGAAAAGACGCGCCATGGTGCGGGCGAACAGTTCCCAGTCTTCGCCCCAGAAATCATCGGTTACCAGGAAGCCACCGCGCAGCAGGTACTCACGGAGGCGGGCGATTTCGTCGTCGCTGAGGTCCCACCAGGCGGTCTGGGTGGCGTAGATCCAGGGGTAATCGAAGAGGCCGGCGTCGGTGAGGCCGAGGTGGCGGGGATCGCCGGTGTTAACGCGAGTCAGGCGGCCAACGCCCATGGAAAAATGATCGTCGGCATCGGGCCAATCGACCATCCACCAGCCTTGGCCGCGGGCGTTGCGGGAAGAAAATCCGAAGCCGCGGCGGAATTCGGGCAGGTCGTTGTACTCCACGCGGACGAAATGAAACTCGGCCTGGGCGGGAAACGAGGGGCGGGGGCCCGCTTCTTCGATATCGCTCTCCATATAACGAAAGCGACGCTGCGCCAGCGCTGCCGCGGCGGACAGCAAAACCAGCAGCGTGACCAGAACTCGCTTCGAGGGGAGCCGCATTCGTCTCTCATATTGTAAATGGGCGTCAAAACCGGTGGGCGGCGAGGGACGGCCCCTACGGCGCACAGGGCCGCGCATCAGGCCAGAAAACGGTAAAGCTGTTTCAAACGGGAAATTCGTGTTATGCTCTCAGCGTTTCATGCCTTATTATCCGGCTCGTAAGCTTACCATCCTGGCGCTCGACCCCAGCGTGCGCGAGAACGGCAAGCTGCTGCGGGCCGAGATCGAGATTCCCAATGAGTTCCTGAGTCCCGGCCCGCGCGGTTACCGGGTTCACGTAATCGACTACGACGCCACTACCGGAGCGTATCGGCCGCCGGCCGCGTTGCCGGCCAAGATTAACGTGGCTTCCGGCCCGCCAGCCGATCCGTTCGCGACCGCCAGCGACGACGAACTGGTGGGCAACCGGACGTTCCACGCTTTCATGGTTTACGGCATTGTGATGAAGACGCTGGCGCGATTCGAATTCGCGCTGGGCCGCCGTATCGGCTGGAGCTTTGGGGGGCATCAGATCCAGGTGGCGCCGCGGGCTTTCGAAGATGCCAACGCGTATTACTCGACCGAGACGCACGGCCTCCATTTCGGCTACTTCGGCAAAGGCCCGGTGTATGCGTGCCTCTCGCATGAAATTGTGGCGCACGAAACAACGCACGCCTTGCTCGACGGGTTGCGGGAACGCTACATGGACCCATCTTCGCCGCAGCAAGCGGGCTTTCACGAGGGCTTCGCCGATATTGTGGCGCTGCTTTCGGTTCTTTCCGCGGAATCGGTGGTGGCCCGCGTGATCGATCTGGGCGTACCGAAGCGCAATGCCGGCACGCTGCGCCGGTCGGATATCACTTTGCGGAAGCTGCGCCTTTCCGGGCTGTTCGGGCTGGCGCAGGAATTAGGCTCGGAGCTGGCGGGCATCCATGGGCGGGCGCTGCGCCGCTCCATCGCGCTCGAACCGCGCGCGGATTATCTCACCAGCGGCGCTTATACGGAGCCGCACGATTGCGGGGAAGTGCTGGTAGCGGCGGTGTTGAACGCATACCTGGAAGTTTGGGCGCGGCGGCTCCAGGCCATCGGCGGCCGTTCGCAACTTGACCGGCAGCGAGCCGCCGAAGAAGGGGCGGAGCTCGCCGAGCGGCTGCTGACCTTGTGCATTCGGGCGATCGACTATTGCCCGCCCACGGACGTGCAGTTCGGCGATTTCGCCAGCGCGGCGCTCACCGCCGATTGGGAACTGAATCCACGCGACGAGAAATATCATCTGCGGCAGAGCCTGCTCGACTCGTTCGAAGCGTACGGCATTCACCCGAGCGCGGCCGTTTCGCAAGGGCCACAGAAAGGCGCATGGGACCCGCCGCCCGAAGATTTGCCGTTCCGCTACGATTCGACGCATTTCGATTCCATGAAGGCCGATCCCAACGAATTTTTCCGGTTTCTATGGGAGAACCGGCGGGCATTCCGGCTAAGTGAGCAGGCTTACACGCGCGTGCTCTCGTTGCGGCCCGCGACTCGCATCGGCCGCGACGGCTTCATTCTGCGGGAGACGGTGGCGGAGTATCACCAGCAATTGAAGGTTTTCGCGCGCGAGCTTGACGACTATGGCATCCGCAAGCCCCGCGGCATGCCGGCGGACACCGAAGTCACGCTCTATGGCGGCAATGCGGTGATTTTCGATGAGTACGGGCGCGTGAAATACAATATTGGCAAAGCGATTCTCGACCCGGCGCGACCTGAAGTACAGGACCGGCAGAGCGCGCGTCTCGCCGATTTGTGGGAGCGCGGCGCGTTCCAGCCGGGCGCGAGCAAGGCGCGCAACTTCTCCCAGATGCACCTGCGCCGCCGGCTGGCGTGGTACGGATCGCAGGGGAGGATCGATTAGACATGGCCGCCGCCCCCACTTCGCTCACGCTGCGCATGTACAACGTGGGTTTCGGCGATTGCTTCCTGCTCACGTTCCACTACCCGAAAAGCGAACGCCACATGCTGGTGGATTTCGGCAGCGCCGCGGCGCCCCGCTATGGGACTAAGGATTACATGCGGCGTGTCGCGCAGGATATCGCGCGGCAGGCGCAAGGCAAGCTGCACATTGTGGTGGCGACGCACCGCCACCGCGATCACATCAGCGGTTTTGCGACCGACGGGGAGGGCACAGGAAAGATTATCGCCGGCTGCAATCCCGACCATGTGATTTTACCGTGGACGGAAGATCCCGGCGCGGCGCCGGACGCGCGGGCGGCGGCGCACTCCTCGTATACCGGCGGCAAGCCCGATGCGAGGCAGATGACCGCGCGGTTTCTGGCGTCTCTGGAAGATATGCACCGCTTTGCCGAGGCGGCGGTGCGGCTGGCGGACTTGCCAGATTTTGGGGGCGGCGAGACGCGGAGACAGATTCGGTTTCTGGGCGAAGATAATCTGAAGAATCTCTCGGCCGTCGAGAACCTCATGAACATGGGCAAGCGCGGGACGGCGCATTACGTCAACGCCGGGATGGCACTGAACGGCTTGGTTCCGGGGGTGAAAATTACCGTGCTCGGTCCGCCCACGCTCCAACAGAGCGAATCGATTCGCACGCAGCGCGTGAGCGACCCGCAGGAATTCTGGCAGTTCTGTAATCTATGGACGTCGCGGCGGCCGGTCGCCCGCGCCGCCACGAATGGCCGCAAGCGGGCCGCGCCACCGCCGAACGTGCTTTGGTTCATCGAGCAGACCCGGCGCATCAACGCGGAGCAGACGCTCGAAATGGTGCGGGAGCTGGACACGGTGCTGAACAACACCAGCGTGATTCTGCTGCTCGAAGCCGGCAAGCGAAAACTGCTGTTTCCGGGGGACGCGCAGATTGAAAACTGGGCGTTCGCGCTGCACAACCCGAAATGGCGCGCGCTGCTGGCGGACGTGGACCTTTATAAAGTTGGCCATCACGGCAGCCGGAACGCCACGCCGAAATCGCTGTGGAATCTATTCCGGCACAAAGGCCCGGATGGGCAGGGGGATCGTTTGCAGAGCCTCTGTTCCACCCGCTCGGGCAAACACGGAAGTACGCGCACGGGCACCGAGGTGCCGCGGCATCTGCTGATTGAAGAGTTGCGGCGCGAAAGCGCGTTCGCATCTACAGAAGATTTGAAGAGCGGGCTGGCGCAGACCGTGGAACTGGAGCTGTAGCCCTAGCCGAAGCGCCTATTCCTCGTTGAAATCGAACGTATCCGTATTGGTCCGAACCTGCAAATGGCCCATGGCGAGGGCTTTGGCATCCAGCGGAAGAAAGACCGCGCCATCGGTGCTCTCGCCCGGCGCGAGCTTGGTTTGTACCAGGGCAACGGCAGAGGCGGTGGCCGCGGCCCTGAGCTTGGAGGCGCCAAATGCCAGCATGTTCTGCCGGCGCGCCTCGAACCCGTTGGTGGATTTCAGGCTGGCGCCGTAGAGGGCCGTTTCGTACGTATTCACGAGCTTTACGACGTCGCCGCCACTGCCCTTCTGCATCAGCATGCCGATCACGCGCTCCGCGCTGGCTGCTTCGATAGACTCGCCGGCATGGACGAAATAGAAATTCTCGGGGCGAATGATGTAAGGGGCGGCGGAACCGTTAGAAACCGCGACCTGAAAAATGGCGTACTCGCGCACGCGCGTCGCCAGCGGCGCGAACATGATGGTGACCCCGTGGCGGGTCAGGGTCTGGTATTTCAGGCCGCGGTTTTCAAACTCGATTACCTGGGCCTTGATGCAGGGGAATAGGAACAGACCTGCCAGAACCCACGCGCATGCGGCACGCCTCACGTTTTTATTCTAGCCGCCTCTGGAAGTGGAGTCAGGCAGTTTTTGGGGGCTGTGCTTTCCGTAATCCGTCCGTAGGGTAGCGGCAAACCCTCTGCGCAGCCCATCGGCCGGATTTTGGCGCAGTGTGACCTTTTCACCGATTGGGTGCGTCTTCCGTTTCTGAGCCTGCCCAGCAAGAGCAAAAGCCCAGCGGAAGGAGAGTTTTTCTTCGAATTGGATCCGCAACCGCTGGAAGAGATAGTGACCTGCTACGGCGGCGTGGGGTTGCGGTTACGCGCGGCGCGTTCGTTAGGCGTGCCCGGAAGCGTGCGCCGGCATTTAAGTTTGAAGCAACGGCAACGAGGCTTGGATG
>DATGKM010000039.1:0-14704 GCA_035294665.1 Bryobacteraceae bacterium
CTGTTTCTAAGAGTCACGGCAGGGATTTCGAAGACGTCATGATAAGGGAAAATTAAGAGGCTGGCCAGAGGCGATCCAAGATACGCTAGGCAAAATGCAAGCTGGGCCAAAGGATGGATCGCCTCCGGCGATTCGTTCAAGTGTGGCAAGTAAAGAGCAAGGACAGCAGCGATATTGGCGCACCAGAACGCCGTAAACCGGTCAAAGCGACGGCTATTTGGGGATGCAATTTGGACCATGAACGCCGCAACGGCAAACGCGACCAGCCCATTCGTTACGGTGTAAGTGGCGAGCCAGCAAAGAGCCGCCGCAAGAATATTGCTCGGCCATGATCGCGGCCCGAAGCATACGGCTAGAAGCGCTGCAACGGCCAGGAGGTGTGTCAAATCCATCACGATCATGAACGACCACCATTGATTGTTATGGCCCGCGGGAGAAAAGCTGATAACGGAAAGCAAAACCACCAGGGACAGACACTTTGGGGACCACGCTCCTAGCAAGCGGCGGAGACAGAGCGCCTGTAGCACGAATGCGCCGATAACGGAGGCCATCAAATATAAGTATTCTGACCGGATGTCCCAGCCAGTTAAGAACCCGTTCAGGAGCACCAAAGTCCGAAATGTTAGTGGTCGGCTGTGATTGTGGGGAGCCCACAGGTCGGAAACATGGAGGGTGTGATCGTGGAGCATGGCGAAATAGCGAATCATTTCGCAGTGATCCCAGAATGGGAAAGTGATAGCAGAGTACTGGACGGCGAGCACGAAGAATCCGAGCGGGGCAGCGCCGAGTAACCAAAGCGAGGCGCTCAACGTGCGGTGGGGGGGCGGGGTTGTAAGTTGGCGACGAGTCGCAGGAGCGGTCACTTGAATACCACCACGTCCCGCCAGAACACCCAGTTATTTACTGGGTCCGTGACTGCTTCAGTTTCAACCGGGATTTCCATTTTGGTTTTCAAGCACGAGCGATTATACACAAACCACCATCCAGTCGAGCCCGCGAGTTGCATTTTTTCGCGCGAAGGGCACCTTTACCTTTCCTCCCGGAAGGCGTCTTTGTCTGCCAAGCTACGGCTCAGAAAGGCCAGGGGTCGCGGAAGCAAGGCTCGCGGATGCCCTGACCCATGCGGACTTCGGATTACTCCACCACGCCTAAGATCTCGTCCTCTTTCAGAATCAGATATTCTTCGCCATCGATCTTAACTTCCGAGCCGGAGTACTTGCCGAACAGGATGCGGTCGCCGGCTTTGACTTCGGGCGGCGTGCGTTCGCCGGTTTCGAGCAATTTGCCGCTGCCTACGGCCTTCACCTGGCCCTGCTGCGGCTTTTCTTTGGCGGTATCGGGGATGATGATGCCACCGCGCTTCTGTTCCCCCTCTTCCAGGCGTTTGACGAGCACGCGATCGTGTAATGGACGGATCATTCGTTTTTCTCCCAAATGATTATAGCTGTGAGGCCGCCGTGCCCCATGGCGAATTTCGAGCCTGTCTATAGGGTGTACAGCCTCTACCGAGGAAGCTGCCTAAAAAATTTACAGCTTTCGAATAAGTCGCATTTTATGAAGCAGATAGCGTTGGGCATCCAGCGTGCTTGAGGTGTTGCGTGGCAAGGAGAGACCCAATGCGGATCGTTCAGAGAGAGAGACGCGGGAAGTTCCGTTTTGCAATCAGCCGGGATTTGCGCTTCAAGGTCTTGGAAGGTGAGCAGGTCGTGTCGACAGGCGCAGGATGCACGCTGAACGTAAGCAGCCAGGGCGTGGCCTTCGAAACGGCAGAGCGGCTAGCCGTTGGGGACCTGCTCGAGCTAGCCATCAGTTGGCCGGTTTTGCTGGATAAAACCTGCCGGATGCAGTTGGTCGCGTTCGGACACGTGGTATGGACGCGGCGCCGGACCGTGGCCTGCACCATCGACCGCTATGAATTTCGGACACAAAGACGCGCCGCCTCGATCTCGCTCCGGGATGTGAATGTCTCCAGCTTACGGCGTTGGGCTGACGGTCCGGCCTTGCAGACAAAAAACGCGGCGCTGGCATGAACGGCAGCGCTGCGGATCCGCTGTGGGGCCGGGACTCCTGCCAAGCGCAACCTGGCAGGGAATCAATCGGCGGAAGGCTTCGCCGCCGGTTTTGATTCGGCTTTGGCTTCCGTTTTGGTTTCGGCTTTGGATTCGCTCTTCGTTTCGGGCTTTGCTTCCGTTTTCCCGTTCGACGGCGTGGAACCGCCGTTGCGAGCGTAGTCGGTCACGTACCAGCCTGAGCCTTTGAACTGCAAAGCAGGCGGGGAGAGCAACCGTTCTACTTCGCCGCCACATCCTTCATGCACAGCCAGAGGATCGTCGGAAAACTTCTGCATCACTTCAAAAGTGTGATCGCAGCGACTGCAATGGTATTCGTACAGTGGCATACTCCCAACTCACTAAATCCAGGGTACAAGATTCGCTCAGGGGAGTGCAAATACGTAAATGGCGTTGTGCCCGCGAGGCGTCTTGAGTTCGGGCACCTCGGCGGAAAGCTCCGGAACTTTCAAGTTGTCCCCGGTCATCACGCAAACATACTGCTTTCCGTTAACCGCATAAGTAATGGTGCTCACCGAAATGTTCCCACCCAGGATGCTCTCCCAAAGCTTTTTGCCGGTATTGGCGTCGAAGGCGCGGAATCGCCGGCTCATATCGCCATGGAAAACCAGGCCGCCCGCCGTCGTCAGCATGGCGCCATTGCCGGGGGCGCGGCCCACGTCGAAACGCAGAGTTTCGCCGGTCTCCAGGTTGATTTTCGCCAGGCCCGTAAGCGCGTTCGGATCGCCGCCGGGACGCGGCACCACGTGCCAGCCGCCACGCCCCTGGGGTCCGGGAATGGTGAGGTCGCGGCAATTATCGATGTAGGAAACGTAGAGCGAGTTGGTGTCGGGATCGTAAGCCGTCGGCCAGTAGCTGCGCGTGTTCCAGTAGCAGATCACGTGGCGCTCGCCCGGCTGCTTGAACACGATGTCCCAGTTGATGGAGGTCTTGCCGGTTTTGGGATCGATGTTCGAGATCACGAATTTCGGGTCGTCGAACGGGAAGGGCGTGGCCCAGAGAAACTGGCCGTTGCCGCGGTCGAGCTCGAAAATCCCGCCGGCTTCGCCCACCGTCACCGCCACATCGCGCTCTTCGCCGCGCTTCACATCCGGGTTGATCCACTTGACGAATTTCGGATCGGGATTGAATCGCGTGCGCAACAGAGTGCGCTCGTGGGTGTAATCGGAGTCCCAGTCGTCTCCGGGCAGGTGCTGGTAATACCAGGCGAGTTTGCCGGTGCTGGGATCGAGCGCAATGGTGGAGTTGCTATAGAGATCGGCGGGCGCGGTGCGGGAGATGGCGTCGGGCTTGCCATCGTGCCGGAGCATGCGCTGGTCGGGCATGGGATTGGCTACGCCCCAATACGTCAGCTTACGAACCGGATCGTAGGTTCCGGGGAGGCCCCACGTAGAAGCCAGTCTCTTTTCTAAAGCCGCGCCCCCCCAGCTCTCATCGCCGGGTTCGCCGGGAGCCGGAGTGGTATAAAACTTCCAGAGTTCCTTGCCGGTGAGAGCATCGTTCGCTTCGATGAAGCAATTATCCCGCTTGCCGGCGCAGGCGCCGCCGGAGATCACTTTGCCATCGATCACAATGGGCCCTGAAGTGTTGCCGCGCCCGCCGGTCTTGAACTCCCAGCGCTGTTCGCCGGTGCGGGCATCCAGCCCGACCACGGCATCAGGCGCGGTGTAGAGAATCAGGTCTTGATAAATGGCCAGGTTTTTCGTCCGCGCCACGCTCGCCACATTTGCCGGAACCTTGCTTTTGTACTCCCACAGCAAGTCGCCGTTGGTGGCGTTGAGCGCCTCCACAATGGCTCCCGGCATCACCACGTACATTACGCCGTTGTGCACCAGCGGAATGGTTTCGGTCTGGCCCGCCGGCATGCCCAATTCCCATGCCAGCCGAAGCTGTGACACATTCTGCCGGTTGATCTGTTTCAGGGGGCTGAAGCGCTGCGCATCGTAGGTGCGGCTGTACATCAGCCAATCGTCCGGACTAGGATGCAGCAGCATATCCTCGGTGACCGGCTTATAGTTCGCCACCTGTGCGAAGGCAGCCAAACCAGCCGCCAAGCCCCAAATAATTCCCCAACTGAAATGTTTTCTCAACTCCTGTCTCCTAACTCCTGACTCCCGGCCCCTGTCTCTTCACTCCACTCCAAAAACCATCAACACCCGGCCGGCGGTCATGGCCACGTACTGCTTGCCGGCGAATTCGTAGCTGATCGGATTGCCCTGCGCCGGCGCGCCGGCCTGAAAGTCCCAAAGCGGCTTGCCGGTCGAAGCGTCCAGCGCGAAGACATTCCCCTCATTCGTGCCGCCGAACACCAGCCCGCCGGCCGTCGAAAGCACGCCCGCCCATGGCGGCGAATGCAACGGAAACTCCCATTTCTTCTCGGCCGTGGCCGGATCGAGCGCTTCAATTGCGCCGGAAGGCTCCACTCCCGGGAGACCATGGATGCCGCCCGCGGTGTAGATGGCGCCGGTTTTATATTCCGCCGTAGCCCGATAAAACGTGGTGCCCTCTTCCCGCATCGCTACGTACATCAGCCCGGTCTGCGGGCTGTAAGATTGACTGAACCAGTTGGTGCCGCCATGCACTCCGGGATACGCCACCGATCCTTCCGGCTTCGGGTCCATGCCCGGCACCAGCACCGGCCGGCCGCGGTCGTCCAGTCCTTTAGCCCAAGTCTGTTTCGCGAATGCTTTGCCGGTCAGGAACTCTCCGCTCCGCCGGTCGAGCACATACATAAACCCATTGCGGTTCGCAACCACCAGCAGTTTGCGCGGCGAGCCGCGGAAGTTTCCATCAATCAGAATGGGCGTCTGCGTTGCATCCCAATCGTGCGTGTCGTGCGGCGTGAACTGGAAATGCCATTTCAACTTGCCGGCGTCCGCGTCCACCGCTACTACGGAATCTGCATAGAGGTCCTCGCCGCGGCGCACATCGCCGTCATAGTCAGGGCCGGGATTGCCCGTCCCCCAGTAGATTAAATTCAAGTCCGGATCGTAAACGCCGGTCACCCACGTCGTGGCCGCGCCGTTTTTCCAGGAATCGCCCAGCCAGGTTTCATGCCCCGCTTCGCCCGGCCCTGGGACCGTCCAGAAGCGCCAGGCGCGCTTCCCGGTTTTGGCGTCGTAGGCGTCAATGAAGCCGCGCACGCCGTATTCGCCGCCCGCCATCCCCACAATCACTTTGCCGCGGACCGCCAGCGGCGCGACTGTAATGGAATAACCGGTCTTATAATCCGCAACCACCGTATCCCATAGCACGTGGCCGGTCTTGGCATCGAGCGCCAGCAGGTGGGCGTCGAGCGTGGCCAGATAAACCGTGTTATCCAGAATCGCCAATCCGCGGTTCACCTGCCCGCAGCACGCCCGCACGTCGCTCGGAATTGTTCGCCGGAACATCCACAGCGGCCGGCCGGTGCGCAGATCGAGCGCGGCCGCGTGGCTGGGCGGCTCCGAGATATACATCACCCCGTCCGCCACCAGCGGAGTCGTCTCAAACTGGTTCAGGTCGTTGGTCTGGTACATCCAGGCGAGTTTCAGCCGGGATACGTTCGAGCGGTCGATCTGTTTCAGCGCCGAATAGCGATGGCCCAGATAGTTTCCCGAGTAGGTCAGCCAGCTTGCCGGTTCCGCCGCCGATTGTAAAATCCGTTCGTAAGGCACTTGCGCCGAAAGGCCCACGGCGCACGCGCAGAGAATCCAGAACGGTTTCATGACGCTCCTTGCAATGAGGCGAGGTAAGCCACAATATCCTGCAGCTCCGCGTCGCTAAAGACGCCTTTGAAACTGGGCATAGGCGACTTCCCCCAATCTTTCCGCAGCTCCCGCAGTTCGTCTTTGCGGAAGGAGTAGAGTTGGTCCCGGTCGTCGCGGATCTGGATGGTGAAGGTATCTTCGTCCACCCGCGCTCCGGTCACTTCCTTGCCGTCCCGGGTCACTGCGTGTACGCGCAGATAATTATCCGGGATATAGATGACTTTCCGGTAAGAAGCGAAATTTTCGGGAATCTCCGCCTCGGGTTCGAGAATCGACGTGCGCAGGTAGGCCGGTCCGCGGCGCGCGCCGATATCGGAAAGATCGGGGCCGATATGCCCGCCGCGCGCGCCCACTGTGTGGCACTGGCCGCAATTTCCCTTGGACCAGAAGAGCTGCTCGCCGTGGGCACGGTCGCCCGGCACGGCCGCCGTTTGCGTCCGCCCCAGGCTGCGCACGAAGCGCACCAGGGCGGCGCTTTCCTCGGCCGTCATGCGCGTGGCCGGCATCTGAGTTCCTGGAATGCCATTGGCAACGATCGAAGCCAGCGCCGCATCGTCCGGCGCGCGCGGCAATTTGCGCACCGCCAGATTCGCGCCGCGCCCGCCTTCCCCCTTCGCGCCATGGCACGGAGCGCAGTGTGTCTGAAACAGCTTCTCCCCTGTTTCGGCGGCGCGCAGCATTCCCGCCGCAAGCAGAACACATACCGGCAAACCGCGCATACCGGGAATATTACATCACACCCCGCATCACCCGCGCGCTTGCTCCTGCCTCTTTCCCTCACCCGTGATATGCTGACCCCATCGCGACTCCGGTTACCGTCCATTCCGATCTGGCCGAACGCACCCGACGGCGGGTTACGCGGCGCATCATGCCGTTCTTGTTTCTGCTTTATTGCGTCGCCTACATCGACCGCAACAATATAGGCTTCGCCGGTTTGCAGATGATTGGCGAACTGCGGTTTTCCGATGCCGCTTTCGGCCTGGGCTCCGGTATCTTTTTTATCGGATATACGCTGCTGGGCATCCCCGGAGCCATGCTCGTCGAACGGTGGAGCGCGCGCAAGACCATGGCCGCCACCATGATCGCGTGGGGCGTAGTCGCTTCCGCCACTGGACTGATCCACACCGAAACGCAGTTCTATTTGATGCGGTTCACGCTGGGCATAGCCGAAGCCGCCTTCTTTCCAGGCATCATCACCTATCTGGGGCACTGGCACCGGGCGGAGGATCGCGCCAAGGCGGTCGCCCTGTACATGGCCGCGATTCCGGTTTCGCAAGTGATCGCGGCGCCTATCTCGGCCGTGCTGATGCGCGTCCACTGGCTCGGATTGGGCGGTTGGCGATGGCTGCTCATTTTGGAAGGCGTGCCCGCCGTGCTCTGCGGCGTGCTCAGTTGGCTTTACCTCACCGACCGGCCATGGCACGCCAAATGGCTGGCTGCCGATGAGCGCCAGTGGCTCACCGGCCAGCTACAATTGGAAGCGAGCCACAAACCAGGCGGCACGCGCCTGCCGCTCGCCACAGTTCTACGCAGCCGCGAAATCTGGCTGCTTTGCTTGGCGTATTTCGGCGGCACGACCGGGAACTACGGCGTGAACCTGTGGATGCCGCGAATGCTCCAAAAGCTCGGCCACCTCAGCGCTTCGGAAATTTCTCTGTTGGCGGCCATTCCGGCCGCCGTGGCTGTGCCCGCCATGCTGTTTTTCGGCTGGCACTCCGACCGCACCGGCGAGCGCCGCTGGCACACCGCAATCCCTCGGTTCGCCGCGGGGTTGGCGCTGGCCGGCGTGGCGCTTCCCTTCATCGGATTGCGCGGCGCTCTCGCCCTGTTTGCCATCTCCTTGAGCGGCATCGTAGCGGCGTATCCGCCGTTATGGGCCATTCCCACCAGCTTTCTCGGTCCGGCAGCCGCCGCCGCCAGCATCGGGCTCATCAGTTCCCTCGGCAACCTGGGCGGCTTCGCCGGACCTTATGTGATCGGTTGGGTGAGCAACCAGACCGGCAGCTATGTAGGGGGCCTGCTGACAGTCGCCGCCGCGCTGTTTTTATCCGGCGTGGTCGTGATGCTGGTTCGCAAGCCGGCCGGTATCGCAGCATCCACTATCCAATAGCTCTAAAGAGTAACTTCGGGCA
This sequence comes from Bryobacteraceae bacterium, assembly GCA_035294665.1. GTDB lineage: Bacteria > Acidobacteriota > Terriglobia > Bryobacterales > Bryobacteraceae > PSRJ01. The sequence goes on from DATGKM010000039.1 coordinate 7,951, forward strand.
TCTCCATGCAACTTCAAAGCGGTTAAGACGCGCCATGGCCGCACTGGCAGTCAATACGGAAGATCTGATTCGATTTTTCAGACACTCGAGTCAAATCTTCTGTGTAATCGCGGAGGATGGCCGTCTTCTGGCCGTGAATCCGGCTGCCACGGAGATCCTGGGGTGCAAGCCTGCCGAGCACGATTCGTATTGTGTCTTCGATGTGATCCACCCCGACGACGCGCCGGAGTTCCGCCGTTACGTGAAAACGGCGCAGACGTCCAGGACGCCGCCGCCTTTCCCCTGCCGTTTTCGCGCGGCGGACGGCACTTACCGGTACTTTTTAGTGACCGCCCTGAAATTGAACGGCCGGATTTACGCGTCGGCACTCGACGTCACGGAATTCAAGCGGCGCCAGCGAGCACGCTACCAGATCCTGTTCAAAACATCCAAGGACGGGATCGTACTGGTGGACGGCAAAACCGGAACGATTGTGGACGTCAACCGGCAAACCGAGGAAATGTTGGGCTACCAGGCGGCGGAACTGATTGGGCAAAAACTCTGGGATGCGCCGCCGTTCATTTCCGCCTCTATCGGACGCCGGGTGTTCGGTTCGCTGCGCGCCATCCGCACCGTGCGCCGGGAAGAGACTTTGACCACTAAGAACGGTTCAGCCATCGACTGCGAACTCCTTTGCCATTCCTATTACGAAGGCGCGCACCGCATGGTGCAGTGCAACGTGCGGGACATTTCCGAGCGCCGCCGCCACGAGGCGGCTTTGCGCGAAAGCGAAGAGAGGCTGCGCGTCATCCTAGAGGGCATCAAAGATTACGCGATTTTTCTGACCGATAAGTCCGGAATCATCCAGAGTTGGAACCGGGGCGGCGAGCAGGTGACCGGATATACGGAAAGCGAGATTGTCGGCCAGTCCATGGAAGTTCTGTTCACTCCCGAAGACAGGGCGGACGGAGTGCCGGAAACTTTGATGCGGGCGGCGGTGCGCGATGGAAGCGCCGAGGAGGAACGTTGGCACGCCCGAAAAGACGGCTCCCGCTTCTTTGGCAGCGGCGTCCTCACATCCCTCTGGCATCCCGACGGCAGACTGCGCGGTTTCGTGAAAGTGATGCGAGATATCACCAGATGGAAACAGACTGACGAAGCCCTGCGCGAGGGGCAGAGGCTCGAAAGCATCGGCCTGCTGGCCGGGGGGATTGCTCACGACTTCAATAATCTGCTCACGGGGATTATCGGCAATGCCAGTCTGGCGGCGGAAGAGCTCCCCCGCGGCGTGCGGGCGCGCCGCATGGTGGATGAAGTCATCGCCGCCGGCACGCGCGCAGCCGATCTCACCCGGCAGTTGCTGGCCTATGCGGGCAAAGGCCGCTTCACGCTGGAAGCGTTCCGCCTCTCCGATGTCATTCGGGAAATTCGCGAACTGATTCAAGCTTCCATTCCTCCCAATGTGCAACTGGAGTTGCAACTCGAAGAGAATCTGCCGGCAGTGTACGCCGACCCGAGCCAGATGCAACAGGTGGCCATGAACCTGGTGATCAACGCGGCCGAGGCGATTGAAGACCACGGCACGGTGCGCGTTTCCACGGGCTGCCGCGAGCTTTCCGGCGAAGATCTGGCGGCCGCGGAAGGTTTGGCCCACCTCAAAGCCGGCCAATACGTATACCTGGAAGTGCGGGACACGGGCGTGGGAATGGAAGAGCAGGTAAAGGCGCGCATCTTCGATCCGTTCTTCACCACCAAGTTCACCGGCCGCGGCCTGGGACTTTCGGCGGTCGTCGGCATCGTGCGCGCCCACCACGGCGGTATTCAAGTGGAAAGCGCCCCGCAACTCGGTTCCACGTTCCGCATCTACCTGCCCGCAATCGAAGAACAGCCGCAGCCCCGAACCACGCCCGAACCGGCGCTGCCGCAAACGGGATCGGGCACGATTCTGCTGGCGGAGGATGAACGCATGGTGCGCCACGTTTCGCAGGAAGCGCTCGAACGGCGCGGCTTCCGCGTGCTGACCGCAACCAATGGGAGGGAGGCGGTGGAGCTGTTTCGCCGGCGCGCGTCCGAGATTTCCCTCGTCGTACTCGACATGGCAATGCCCGTGATGAGCGGTGAAGAGGCACGGCGGCACATCGAGCAGATCCGGCCCGATGTGCCCGTCCTGGTTTCGAGCGGTTACAGCGAAGAGATCGCATTCAGCCGCTTCGGTCCCGGCAAGCTCGGGCATTTCATTCAGAAGCCGTACACCGCGCGGCAGCTTACGGAAAAGGTGCTGAGCATTCTGCAGGCGTGAGCGGAAGCACTCACGCCCGCGGGAATGTGCCGTGCCCGCGCACGTTTGGCCGTTTTCCTTCGGGCGATTACCCGCTACGGCTCGCTTGCGGCCGCGTGTGAGGATCTCGCCGGGAAGCCGGCCGAGCAGGCGCGCCGCGTAGGCCCTTCAAGCGCCGGAATCGCGTTACGCTAAAACGTCAAGCGGGTTTGCAATTCGATACGGCGGTTGTTGGCAACCGAGCCGTTCTGTCCGGGACCGCCCACGAAGCCGCCGCCGCCGAAGCCGGTATTCACGGTGGTGGGCTGGCCGAACAGCGGAGAGGCCAAGTCGCTTTGATAACCCGCTGGATTGAAGTGGTTCAGAATGTTCGTCGCTTGGACGCCGACCGTCAAGTTGAAACGATGATCGGTGGTTTCATTGCCGCCGCCGAAACCGCCGCGGCCGCCACCGCCACCTCCCCGAAATCCACCGCCGCCTCCACGGGGCCCACCGCCGCCACCGAAACCGCCCCCCGGAGGTCCGTTAAACCCGCCGGGGCCGCCTTGCGGACCGCCGCGGTCATTCGCACGGTTCCCGCGTACGCTCGGGCCGAATCCAAACACGCGGTAAACGCGCATATTGATGGAGAACATCCCCGCCATGGTCAGGTAGTTGCGGGGAACGAGGTTGGTCAGATTGGCGGGATTCACGTTAGTGGCGAATTTGCCCTGTTGCTCGCAGACAATGACACCGCCGCAAGCCGCCCCCGCGGGAGCAAACGCGGCGCGCGCGTTGAATTCCGTATCGCCGAAAATATCCTGCCCCAACAGCACATCGTAGGGCGCGCCCGAGCGGATTGTAATAAACGGTGCGAAGTGCAGCCCGAAGGGGGCCAGCACGGAACCGGTAAGTTGCACATTATTGCGCCGGTCCAGGTTCGAGCGGCCGTAATCGAGCATGAAGTCGTACGGGTCTGAAGGTATGGTCGGCAGGTCCTTGGCGAAATTCAACGTGTAATTCGCGAACATGGAGATGCGCCGGCTGAACTGCGTGTTCAGGTTGAACATGACCAGATGCTGCTTCAGAAATCCGCCCGATTCGTATTCGAACAAATCGCCCGCCGCATACCCGTACGGGTACACCCCGTTATTTGGTCCCTTAGGTTGCAAAGGATCATACGTGCCCGGCAGCGGCGTATTGATGGGCACCTGCTGCAGCAGGTGATTGCTGCGCGTGTAGGTGTAGTTGACCGAGAGCACCGTGCGCCGCGGCAACTGCCGCTCGATGCCAATCGCCGCCTGATTGTCCGATTCGGCTCTCAACTTGGGATCTACAAGCCAGGTATTATTCTGGCCGGTGCCAAGCTGCTGCACCGCCGTGCCACCCTCGTATAGCACGCCATTATTTACAGTGAGCATGGGCACTGGCTGCCCCGCGATCAGCGCGGTGAGCGGGTAGTTGAACGTGGGATTGTAGACCGTGTATTGCAATTGCCGCAGCCCGTTATTCAAAAATGCTTTTTCGAAAGGAACGAAGTTGGTGCGGTCGTAGAAGATGCCCACGCCGGCGCGGATCACCGTCTTCGACCGGCCGTTGCGCGGATTGCCGGGCGCCCAGGCGATCCCCAGGCGGGGCGCAACGTCGCTGTGATCGCTCATCAGGTTCTGCCATTCGTAGCGCAGGCCCATGCTCACGGTCAGATTCGGCCGCATGCGCCAGTCGTCCTGAATGAAGGGGCCAATATCCCAGCGCACCATGCTGACGTACGGATCGCCTGCCTGAATCAGAAATTGACTGGGCCCGCCGCCCAGACTCTGGATGGTTTCTGGCGAAAGACCCGCGGCCTGCAATTGGAGGTAGCGCTCGTATTGCTGCAAAGAAGTTAATTCCGCCGACTCGCCGGTAGGCTGTAAGCTGGCATCCAGCACGGGCTCGTTACCGCCGGTAAAGAGGAACTGTCCATTGAAACCCGTCGGGCTGTTATTCAAATCGCTATTGCGGCGGAAGCGGCCGCCAAAACGAATGGTGTGCGTGCCCTTCGTAATCGAAGTGTAATTTTGCAGTTCGTAATGATGCGTCAGATCGTACGAGTTCCCCAAACCATTGCCGCCGGTGATGAATGAGCTGGCCACATCCAGTTCCGGAACCAGGTTGCCGGGGTTTGCGGTCCAGTTGCGCGTGAACTGGAAGCGCGTTTCATTGATCATAGTGGGGCTCAGCACGGCAGTCTCGGTGGCAGTCAGGTTCTGCCCGTTGCTGAGCGTGGGATAGGCCAGTTGGGAGCCGAAGTTGGGCGGCAGGTTGAACCCCCCCAAACCATTGTTCTCCTGGTGATTCCACCTCTCTTCAAAGCGCACAGTCAGAGTGTTGTTCGTGCTGATCTGGTAATCGATGCGCGGCGCAATAAACGTGTTTGCCAGGGGAACGATCGTGGCCGTATCCACCGATTCTAGCGCCTGGCTTGTCGGATTAAGATACTGCGCCACCGACACCGCGTTGTTCTGAATATCCCGGCGGTTGAAATCGATAAAGAAGGAGGCCTTCTTTCCCAGCGGCCCGCCCAAGTTCGCGTCAACCTGCCGGTTAAAGAATGTCGGCTTATTGTTTGCGAAAGGATTGCGGGAATTGAACGCCGATTCGCCGTCGTTATAGCGCACATTGCCGCGCAGCTTGTCGGTGCCGGGCTTGGTGAGAATTTCAATCCGGCCGAAGCCGAGGCGGTCGTATTCGGCGGAAAAGGGATTTTGGTTAATCCGGATCTCGCGGATCGATTCTTTCGGCGGCAATTGGCCGCCGGTGAAGCCGTCGATATAGAGGGATCCCCCATTCGGACCGGCGCCGGGGCCGGCCAACGCCTGCAAAGCGTCGGAAAGATCGTCGGGATCGTCGGGCAATGCTTCGAGATCGTCGCCTTTGAGGACCAGGGCAGTCGCGTTATTGTCCGGCTCCACGCTGATCTGTGGACCGCTCTCCTCCGCTACCGTGACTTCCTGTTTTTCCGTACTGAGCGCGAGCTGGATCGGAACCTGTACCGTGCCCCCGCCGGAAACCGTGACGGATTTTTCAAATGCGGCAAATCCGGGGTAGTTCATACGGACACTGAACTGCCCGGGCGCCAGCCCCTGGAAAACGTACGAACCGTCAGCCTGCGTCTGGGCAGACCGCTCCACGCCATTGCCGCTCAGCGTCACGGTTGCGGCCGGAACTACGGCTCCGGAGTTATCCGTCACCACCCCGCGAATCGTTCCCGCGGCCGGCTGCCCGAAAGACGGGGCCAGGAAAAGCACACAAACCAGAAAAATGCAATAGATCCAACGCAAGCTTTTGATTAATCCTTTCGCGAGGCGTTCAGTTCAAGGGCGTGCAAGGCTTGGCCGAGGTTACGGAAAGGGCGGGTGGGGAATCTCCCGGCAGGAGGCCGCATCCAAAAATCTTTATGGAACTTTCCAGAAAGCCACTTCGCTTCAGCATATTAGATCAATCCCCGATTCCGGCCGGGGCTACGGCGGGCGATGCACTGCGCAATACGCTCGACTTGGCGAAACTGGCCGATACACTCGGGTACCACCGGTACTGGATGGCCGAACATCACGGCACGCCTGGCCTGGCATGTGCCAGTCCGGAGGCGATGATCGGTCCCGTGGCGGCCGGGACGAGCCGTATCCGGGTGGGCAGCGGCGGTGTGATGTTGCCGCACTACAGCCCGCTCAAAGTGGCGGAAACCTTTAGCATGCTGGCCGCGCTGTGGCGCACAGCGGAGGGTTGCGCGCGCATCGATCTCGGCATCGGGCGCGCGCCCGGAACCAGCGCCGCCGTGGCGCTCCGCTTGCAGCGGGACCGCCGTCTGCCCGCGCCCGACGATTTTCGCGAGCAACTGGCCGAACTGCTTGGCTATTTCGCCAACCGCGGCGCCGGCCTGCGCTTCGAGAGTCCCGAGCCGTGGCTGCTCGGCTCTTCCCCGCAGAGCGGCATCTGGGCGGCGGAACTCGGTCTGCCGTATTGTTTCGCGGATTTCATCAATCCGGCCGGCGCCGCCATCGCCGCGCATTATCGTGAGAGCTTCACGCCCTCCGCATGGCAATCGGAGCCGCGTGTCGCGGTGGGCGTGTGGGCGATTTGCGCCCCCACCGATGAAGAGGCGTTGCGCCTTTCGGCCAGCTTTCGCATGATGATGCTGCAACTCTACCGCGGGCGCCTCATCCCGGTTCCGCCAGTGGAAGATGCGCTGCGATTTCTCGAGTCCGAAGGAGTGCCCATGCAGGAACTGCCGGCGGGGCGGAGGATTCTTGTGGGATCTCCTCCGAAGGTGCGGCGCGCTCTGGAGGCGGCGGCAGCCGAGTACGGCGCGGAGGAAGTGTTCGTCGTGAACATTATCCTAAAAACGGCAGTTAGCCGGTAGCTTCGGCCAATCGACCGGTACTGCGGAGCGGCTTGCCGCGGAGAAAATATTGAAAGGCGGCACTGAGAATCAGTCGCCATCTCTCCCTTGGTGGCAACTGCTCCGCAGTGGCCTTG
>DATGKM010000040.1:0-2191 GCA_035294665.1 Bryobacteraceae bacterium
GAAACCCCCAATCCCAGCCGCCGGACGGCTTCTTCCTTAAACTCCTTCGTGAATTTTCGTCGCGTTCCCATGACACAATTCTCCATTCGCTGAAAATTGTGTCTTAACCGTTTGTCTCAGTTTCGGGGACAAGTCCAAGAGTAGTTCTCGGACCCGACTGTTTTCGGGCCGGGAATGGACGGTAGATCCTCGACTAGGGCCAGCAGGCGAATCGTCAGCGGATCTGTTGGGGGATTGACGAACGAGTGAAGGAACCAGGGGATCTCTTGCTTCTGTGCGGCTCGCTTCTGCCGCAAGTCGTCTATGTAGGCGAGTTCATTTCGCGCGACCTCGCTGTCCGGCTCCAGTTCGAGCGATTTTTGCAGAGCGCGCTCGGCCTCATCCAGGTCGTCCAGGTCGACTAGTTGGACGCCCTGGCCGCGAAAGGATCGGGCCACTTGCGAGGCCGGAGCCCAGTCTCGAACCGAAGCGGCGCGGACATAGCAGTCAAAGGCCTCCTGGTGGCGCTTGATCCGTCCCTTTGAAACTCGGCTCCACGATGAGCTGATTATCTCGCAGTCACACGCCAACGGCAGCCGTGTACTTGTGCATGTATAGGAAAATTCTTGTCTTCGTCCCCTGTTTCACGAACTGAGGACAAGCGAAAGGCGGAAACGACCGCGCGCGTGCGCGAAGCACGTGGCGTTCCGCACGCGTGAAAACAGGGTCCAATCTGGGTCCAAACGCTCACTGATTTGTAAACTGGGTCCAAACTGGGTCCAAATCGAAAGCCGCTAAGTATCGTGTTATCATTAGCCGTGCCCTGTAAGTGATTGATAAAAGTTGCTTGGGGTGAAGAGGTCCGGGTTCAAATCTCGGCGGCCCGACCAAAGAACTCAAACAGTTACAAGACCTCAGCCCCTCATCTTTATTTCCGCTCGCTCGAGGCCCCCGCAGCTGATCGCGGGGGTTTGGGAAGCCGTATACGGTTGCAAGGGGCATCTGAAAGCGATTTGGTTGCAGCGCCTTGTTCAAGATGCTGCCCGCAACCCGGCCCGCAACACAAACATTTTTTCTTGTTCCCGTTTTCAATCTGTAACCGGTTGCGCGCCATAACTAAGTATGCGTTGCGATCTGCACGTGCACACCACGGCTAGTGGCATGTGTACGGTTCCCCTGGCGCGGAATTTCTGCCGGGAAAGCTACAACGAACCTCTGGCGCTCTACGAGACGCTCAAACGCCGCGGCATGGATCTGGTCACGGTGACCGATCACGATTCCATCGACGCCGCCGAGTGTCTGCGCCGCTATCCCGATTTCTTTCTGAGCGAAGAGGTCTCCTGCACGCTGCCCTCCGGTAACGAGGTGCACGTAGGCGTATACGACATTACCGAGCGCGACCACATCGAACTGCAGCGGCGGCGCGACGACGTTCCGGCGCTGGCCGCCTATTGCCAGGAACGGGGCCTGCTCTATGCCGTAAATCACGTGTTTTCGGCGCTCACCGGCAGCCGTTCGCAGGCCGATTTCCGCTTGTTCGAAGAGTTGTTCCCCGCGATGGAGACGCTGAATGGCCATATTCCGCCGGCGTGTAACGGCGGGGCCGATTCGCTCGCGGCCCTGTGGCGCAAGATTCCGCTCGGCGGCAGCGATTCGCACACGCTGGCGGAGCTTGGCCGCGCATTCACCGAGGCCCCGGCGGCCCGCGGCAAGCGGGAATTTTTGGAGGCGCTCAAAGCGGGCCACTGCCGCGCGCGCGGCTCTTCCGGCTCCATTCGTGTGCGCACGCAAGCCGTGAGCACCATCGCGCTGAACGTGCCCAAAGAGCACGCCTGGGGTTTTCTGCTGGCCCCGCTGATGCTGGCAATCCCGTTTGCGACCGCCGGCGCGGCCGTTCGTGACTGGCTGTTCTTCGCCCGCTGGAGCAGACGCGCCGGCCTGCCTGCGCGCTCCGAGTGCGCGGCGCCGGTCATTCCAGCTTTACCCGAATCCCTGTAACCATGAAGCCGCGAAATTGTTATAGGGTCGTAATATTACATCACCGGAAGCGTCGGCGATCCGGAAGGCAAGGCGGAATTTGTCAATGACTTTGAGACACCTGCCCGCATAAATTAGTGTTGCTCCTGGTCGCTCGCCGCCGGGAAGGGCGGCGGGTTGATCCATACGGCGGTAGGCCGGGCCGGTGGTTTGGGATGCGCCCGAACGAAGCGTT
>DATGKM010000041.1:0-8450 GCA_035294665.1 Bryobacteraceae bacterium
TCCGGCCAAGACGATCGAAAACATGGAATCCAGGAGGAAAACGGGGAAATAGAGGGGGATAAAGACCGACTCAAATGATCGAAACTCACTTACCGAAAGCCGACGGAGATGGCGTTTACACAAAATACTTGACAAGCCCGCAAATTCTCTCTCAGAGCACCATCCCGACACCTGAGGCACCGGCCGCCACCCTACACTTGGAGTTGACGCTGGGCTGGGAGGACTAGTGAACACTTCAGCATTGACTTCCAACGACGATCCGTGCCGCAGAGCGCGGGTTCCATGTATTGATGGGACAAGCCTGAACCTCGACTTGCAAGTGCCGGTCGAGCAGGAAGGACGCCGTTACTCCGGCTTCAACCTGTTCGATCCTGACGATGAAACTCTGCTCTGCTCGATTGTTCGCGGCGAGTTCAACATCAGCGGGCTGCAATTACTCTGCGAGGCGGATTGCCAGTTGCGGGATGATGATGAGTTCTCGCAGTTTCCGCTCCTCCCAAACAATCATCGAGCGCCGGGCCGCCTGGAAGAGCCCCGCAAACTTATATGCGATCCCCCCTGGTTCACCTTTGGGCAACCATACGGACAAAACCGCAACTCGCATACCGCTTACCAGGTTCGTCTCAACGCTCTCCGAAACTGTAACCCACCCACACCATCCCCTCGGGAACGGAGTTGCTGCTAAAAATCTGATCGAAATTGGGAATGTAGCGGTAGTCGAACTGCGGCCGAACGAACCAGTGACCGTTAACAAAGACCTGCAACCCGATCCCTACATGAACCGCAAAATGATTGGCAGTCCCGACCGGAAGATTCTGCTGAGTGCATACGGCGGTTCCCACGCAGCCGCTTTGATTGAAAGAGAAACCAGTGTGCGAGCCCCCGATGCCTCCCTGAATCTGCACCATGGCGCGCTTGACGTTTAGCGGCGAATATATGCCGTTGAAATCGTAGAAAGTTTGCCGGTATTGCATCGGCCCGTAGTTAGGCTGGTTGGGCTGGAACGCAACCTCGGCCCCGACACCATACCGCTTGGTTAGCATGACATCACCGCCTAAGCCTAGAAAGAAACCGCCCAAACTGGGCGTAGCCTGGCAGGTGGGGTCGCCGCTATTGAGCGCGCAGGAACCAAATGCATTCAGTGAATTAGCGTTATCGATGCCCAATCCAGTAGCTCCGCTATGTGCGGTTCCGCCGCCGATGTTGAGGTCGAACGAACTCTGCGCGCGAGCGCACGGAAACAGGCATAGACCCGCCACAAGTGGCGCGTACCAACTTCGGAATTTCATTCGAATGTTCGCCTTTCTATTTCGGTCGGGGACAATGATCGTCACGATTGGCCGCGACCCGCACTCCTCGGCGGCACGCTGACCGATCCGACGGTATTGGAACCACGGTCGAAGACAATCACCCGCAGTGTCTTCGTGTTTTCCGCAATCTGCAGCTTCGCTGTGAACGGAATGCCTTCTTTCAGAATGCGGTCGATCTCAGCGGACGAATAGTGGAGATCGAGATGCATTATAGAACTGATTTGTGGCGGCTCGTCGGCGGAATAAGTGGCCAGAGCCACTCGTAACTGCCCCCGATAAGTACCACCATCCGGGAGTAATACAATATCGTTAGCATCTATGTGCGCATTTAAAAAGACGGCCGAGCGATCCTGCGTGTCGAGCGATACCTTCACCCGCAATCCGATTTCGGTCGCATCAAATGGCGCCGCGGCGGTTTGATCGATGGCTTCCCGCGCCCGAGTATCCGGCGGTTCCGGCCAGGCGTAGTAGCCGGTCTTACTCTGCAAGCGCACTCCCTTGCGCTTGGTTACTATGCGGATCTTATGGAATTTTCCATCCCAGTTCCGCTCAGGAGGGTAATATGCGACCTGATAGCTGGTTCGGGCATCGCTCATAGCCTGCTTGATCGCGGCGCCAATGTCTTTTCCGGCGTCGGGGCGGCCGCCGGTCATCCCCGCAAACTGGTCCAGAGTGTCGAGACTGCCCAGCCCGCTGCCGCCAGTGAAGCCGCCGCCATTGCCCCCTCCCGATGCATCTCCGATCGCCGTAGGGCTGCCCAGCATCACCTGGCGCACTGGATAGATCGCGATCCCGGATCGATCCAGCGCTTCGCTCATTTGCCGGATCTGCGGCGTGAAATCCACATAGTCGCCCGTGTCCGAGCGATACGGTCCGAGAGTTACTGGAATTCCGTCGGTGATCCAGACAATATTCTTATGGCCCGGCACGCGGGAAAGCTGCACTGCCAGGTTATCCAGAGCGGCGTACGTCAATTGTTCGCGCACCGCGACATCGATTTCCGCCGGGCGCACGCGCATCACTGTGTGCAGCGCGTTGTCCATCAGTTGTTTGATTCCGCGGGTCCACGGCTCCGCGGCCGGCGACTGAGGTTTCAGACTCGGGATGCCGCGAACCGGGTACAGCTTCCCGTCCAGAGTCAAAAAGTACAAGTATAGGTCGCTGGGGTCTTCGACCGAGCCCAAATAGCGCACCAGTTCGTTTTCCGCGTTACCGCGCGTACCGAAGCCTTCGTTCAGCAAATCCAGCAGGATCACTGTGGCGCGCGAGATAGGAGCCGCGGCCCGATTCGAGTACTCATCCGGCCCGCGCGGCGGCGCAACTAATAGATTGCTGTCGTAATGCCGGAAGAACGCGACTTTTTGCAGCTTACCGTTATCGCTTACCTGAAAATCGTCCACGGTCAAATCATTGACGGGCCGGCCGTGGCTGTCCAAGGCGACCACGTTCAGATCGATCAGCCACGGTTCGGCTTCTGCCTGGTCTCCTTCAAGCGCTGCGCCAGCTAAAAGCAAAGCCAAAGTGATCGCGATTCTCACCGCAGTTCCCCGCTATTTTCCTCTCTCGCCAGCTTACCGGTTGTAACTGTAGGCCAATGCGCAGACAATGGAAATCCTCCAATCGAAGTATTTTGGGCTGAACCGCAAACTACGGGCGGCTCAGCGTATCTGTGCGGGTGGCCCGAGCTTAGGCCGCAGGTCAGGAACTTCGGAGTAAGTAAATTACACGGAAAAAAGTAGTAGCCATGTTCCCCGGGGAAAAGAATTGTGGTCAACTAAGAATCGAAAGAGTGGAAGATGCCGATGGAAAGGCGGACGGTCAAGCTCCTCACACTGCTGGGAGCCGGACAGGCGCTGACTCTCTTCATCCGCCCGTTCAGCGTGAGACTGGCAAGGCACAGGGCTTTGCGAACTGGCTGAAACTGTATCAGACCACACTGCGGCAAATATATGAGCGTTCCCTTTCCAAGGAGTCTTTCCGGGGAGAAGAAACCGGCCGTGTTGAAGCGTAAAAGTACCGGGGTGACCTTCGCTGTGGGAATTTTGTGCGTGGCGATGGCCATGGCCCAGAACAATCCCGCCGAAGATAGCTGGCCTGCCCAGGTGGATTCCGGGGGCAGCCGAATCACGATCTACCAGCCGCAAGCCGAGAGCTGGAAGAAGAACCGTCTCGAAGCGCGGGCGGCGGTTACCGTTCTGCGGAGCGGCACGGGCATGCCGTTGTATGGCATTGTCAATATTTCCGCACGGACGGAGGTTGATAAAGAAAGCCGGCTGGTGACGCTCGCCGATTTGAAGATCGATTCGGTCAGCTTTCCCGCGGCGCAAGCTTCACAATCGGATTTGCTGAGAGATCTTCGCGCCAGCCTCGGGGAATGGCCGCAAATCATTTCGCTCGACCGTTTATTGGCCGACCTTTCGATTACCGACGCCGAGCGGGAGGTGGATTCGGCGCCGCTCAAAAACGACCCTCCGAAGATCATTTTCAGCGCCGTGCCCGCCGTGCTCATCATTATTGATGGCCAACCGGTTTACCGGAGTGTGGCAGGAACGGCATACACGCGCGTCATCAACACTCCGGCGCTACTGCTATTCGATTCCGCAGCCGGCCGGTTTTATCTGGATGGTGGCGGGTCATGGATGACTGCCAGTTCGCTGAACGGGCCGTGGGGGCCGGCGGCGGCGCTACCCGCCGGCCTGGATCAGGCTAGGGCGGAGGTCCTCGCCAGCGAACAAAAGGATCCGCACAATCATCCGCCAGTGCAGGATAGCCGTCCGGCTGGGACAATCCCGGTGGTGTACGTCAGCACCACGCCGGCCCAACTGATTCAGACCCGGGGGAATCCGCAGTTCGCCCCGATCGCCAGAACTCAGTTGCTGTACGTTACCAACACGGAGGATAACATTTTCGTGGAAGTAAAGTTGCAGCAGTACTTTGCCCTGCTTGCCGGCCGGTGGTATGCGGCAAAGTCGCTGCAAGGCCCTTGGACGTTCGTGCCCGGCTCGCAATTGCCTTCCGATTTTGCCCGGATCCCGCCCGATGGTCCAAAAGCGGCGGTGCTGGCCTCCGTACCCGGCACACCGCAGGCACAGGAGGCAGTGGTCGCCAGCCAAGTCCCCCAGACCGCCACCGTGAATCGCAGCGCTACCTCCCTGAACGTGCAGTACGACGGTGCGCCGCAGTTTCAGCCGATTGTCGGCACGAGTATGGAGTACGCCACCAATACCCCCGACGACGTGATTCAAGCGGATGGGCGATATTACGCCGTACAGAATGCCGTTTGGTTCACAGCCGGTTCCCCGCTCGGCCCCTGGGTTGTGGCGGATTACGTGCCGCCCGTGATCTACACCATGCCGCCGAGTTGTCCCTTGTTTCACGACCGCTTTGTCTACGTCTATGGCGCTACGCCTGAGTTCGTATACGTGGGTTACACGCCCGGCTATCTCGGCGCTTACGTGGACGATGGCGTGGTGGTCTTCGGTACCGGATGGGCTTACCCGGCCTGGATTGGCGACTCCTACTTTGGCTGGCCATGGACATGGGGATTTGACTGGGATTTTGGCTATTGGGGCGGCGGCTGGTTCACACGGCCCCTCGGATATGACTGGTGGTATCACAATCCGTGGTACATGCATCGCATTTTCAACGATCATTGGAACCCGCACTGGCACCCCAACGATTACGAAGCGTTCCGCAACAACGTCAACGTCTATAACCGCTGGCCTTCAAATGCGATTGCCAGACGAAACATGGTGGGCGGTCCGGCGCGGGCAAACACATTTGAGAGGGGCGGTTTTCGGGGTGAACCACGGAGCGAGAACCGCGGCGAGGCGCGCTCGCTGGCCGCCCCGCGCGAGGATCTATACGCCGGCCGCGACGGACATGTGTACTCTTACCGCAACAATGGCTGGTTCCAACGGAATAGCGGGGGCTGGAACCGGGTGGCGCCGGAGCGCGGCCTGGAAATGCAGCGCCAATCGCGGGGTTTCGGCGCATCCCGCTCGAACGAGTTCCGCGGCTTCGGCGGATTCTCGGGTATGGCTTCGGGGCGCGGTTTCGGCGGATTTCCCAGAACCACGATGCCGTCGTTCGCCCGCGCAGGCGGGTTTGGCCGGCGGTAACGTTACCCATAATCGCTAACGGCTTGGTAGCCCGGAGTCTGCGTCCTATTCGTGCGCCGAGTGAACGAATCTGTGCGCCAATTCCTGGACTCGGCGTGGTAAAGCGGTCAGCCTCTGTCGGGTAAGTATCGCTTACAGCCGCCGCCGTGCGTTGCTCGTCGGGAACTGGAAGCGCAGCACGTCTGCTCGGATCGGTGGTGGCGGCAGGGGGGCCGGAGTTCCCCGGCCCAGTTCAATCGCCGCCTTCGGGGCAATCGCGGCGCCTGACTTGTTCCCCGCCATATCAGTTGGGCCCGGCGGATTAGTCCATTTCAAAAGCGACATATCGGAATCGACCATCCCGTTCAATCTGAAGAGCGACAGCGTCGCCCGGCGACAATTCCTTGACGGCATCCTGGAATGCATCTAACGAAACAACCGTGAGGTTATTGATGGCGTGAATCACGTCGCCCGGTTGGATATCAATGAATTGTGCTTGCCCTTCAGGCGATTTCGCGGCGACGACAAGGCCGTATTGTCGCCGTAAATCGGGCATAAGTTTGGCTACGCGCTGGTCAATTTCGATGCAGAGAATACCGAGACGGCGGACCAGATTCTTAGCTGGGGAAGCGAGAGCCGCCAGAGGATCGAAGGCCGGGGTCTTCTCAGTAACTTCGAGAGCGGCGTTCAGCCTTTCACCGCTGCGCTCGAACTCGACTTCGATCTTTTCGCCGCCCCGCCTGCCGTAAATATAGTTCTCGAACTCGCGCGAGCTTCTCATCGGCTGTCCGTTGATACTGAGAATCACATCACAACGTTTGATTCCAGCACGGTCAGCAGGCCCGTTGGAGTCGATATCGGCGACCAACACACCTCTGGAAATGGGCAAACCCAACCCGCGCGCCAGTATCGGATTGATGTTCTGCGCGAATAATCCTACCGATCCGCGGGAAACACTACCTTTGGAGCGAAGCTGTTTGTACACGTTTTGTACCAGGTTGCTCGGAACCGCGAAGCCTATGCCTTCGTTGCCTCCCGATTTACTTACAATGAAGGTGCTTAGCCCGATGAGCCTGCCCTCGCTGTCCACCAACGCTCCACCGCTGTTGCCAGGGTTGATAGAAGCATCCGTCTGTATATAGAGGATGGGATTGTCGTCATCGATGGCCCGCTCGGGAGCGCTGACCACGCCCATTGAAATGGAATTGCGCAGTCCGAGAGGACTGCCGACGGCGAAAACCAAATCGCCCTGGCGAAGCTGGTCGGAATCACCGAACGAGAGCGCGTGGAGATTGTGCTTCTCAATGCGAATCAGGGCCAAGTCGGAATCCGAGTCCACTCCCATAATGCGCGCTTGTAGACGGGCTGGCGGATCGGTATCCCCGGAGACAGGGAGTAGAACTTCAAGATGTACGGCGCCCCGCACCAGATGTGCGTTAGTCATAATGTAGCCCCCCGGATCGACTATTACGCCCGATCCGTTCGAGCGCTGGCGCGAAATTTCGTTGCCGCCATGTCCGCTGTCGTCGTCTGCGGACGCATACCCATTCACTATGATTTCGACCACCGCGGGGGCGACGTTCCGCGCCAATTCGTGAATGGAGGCGCTTAGTTCTGCGAGCGGGTTCGAAGACGAGTGGGCCTGCCCGAAAGCAGTGGGCGCCATTACCAGACATACCAAAGCGGCTGTTCCGTGATAACCCATTACGTTTCCCTCCTAGCTATCAAAATTGATCGGGCTTTCAGACTGGGCCGGCAGGTACTTGGGCCGCGGCATGAGATCTGAACGATGATCTCTTGAGCGGCGGCCCGAGTCCGGTCGTCGGTCGTCGGTCGTACGGAGAATTTCAGGCACTCGGGGCGAATGATGGTGGACGCCCGCCACGAAGAATCGCATCACACTCTCGTTGCCGATCTTTACGAGGCATCCCTCGGCAGGATCCTTAACAAAGCTGGTCGAAAGAGCTACCCGAGGGATGATAAAAATTTGTATGCCCAGCGACATTTCGTCCGGTTGCCTGGCTGCTGCACTAGCCTGATGGTACAGGCAGACAGCACAGTTCTCCATACGATGTTCTCTGTAGAGTGAGCGGAAAAAACATGGAACAGCCCTTCGTCCTGGGCGGCCGCCCTGCTGAACGCTTTTCGTGGCGAGCCGATCGAGGCGTTCGATCCAGCTCGCATTCGGCCACGCATTCGGCCACGCATTCAGCGGGCGCGGGAAACCTTCAAAAGGGCGATTACCAGTTCGCATCCGAGATTTTGGAAGAACTGGAAGCCGAAGGCCATTTGGACTCCACGATCACCAAACTGCGCGGCAAGATCGCCGCGGCCATCCGGCGCAAGACCATCGACCAGCTAATCGAAACCGCGCAAAGTCGCATCGACGCCGACGGGGAACATCTCCAGCGGTTCGCCTTCCAGCATGCTCGCGATGCGCTGCATTGCATCCTGCAACGTCGGCCGGCCGACGCCCGCGCGCTCGAACTACTTAAAGAAGTCGATCGGATAGAACAGGAGCATGCGCGCGCACGGCAGGAAACGGAGCAACTTTTTCAGGCGGCTTTGGCGGCCGATCAGAGAGGGGAGATCAGCTCCGCGCTGAGCAAGCTCGAACGCCTTCATGAGCGCATCCAAAGCGCTTACGCCGCCGCGAAGCAGAAGATGGAGAGCGGCAACTTTTCCGCAGCTCTGGCAATCCGTGCTGAGCAACTCGAAAAAAAACCCGGCCACGCCTTGTTTCAGGCCCTGAAGATCGACATCGAGGAGAGGCGGCCCCTGGCGGTGCGGGCTAACCTAACTTTCGCACTTGGGGCGCGACGAACCGGGTAAACAGTTTGGAATCAGTGAAGGCTATCGAAAGGTCTTCACCACAACCGGGGTTGGACCAACGCGGCGTCAGTCGTGGCCGGAACTGCAGGGGCCGTGATGCGCGGCGGTGGCTGTGAGGGCAAGGCGAGTTGGATTTGCTCGAGCAGCACTTTCACCTCCTGAGCCGGTGGCGTGTAGCGCGGCAACATCAGCCAGCGCCCGTCCCGCG
>DATGKM010000042.1:0-12760 GCA_035294665.1 Bryobacteraceae bacterium
TCCGGCCAAGACGATCGAAAACATGGAATCCAGGAGGAAAACGGGGAAATAGAGGGGGATAAAGACCGACTCAAATGATCGAAACTCACTTACCGAAAGCCGACGGAGATGGCGTTTACACAAAATACTTGACAAGCCCCGTAGACGTGGACCGCAGCAGTTATCGATACGAACCGCGCCCGGACCGCAACGACCAACCGCGGGAAGCGCTCGTCGCACTGGCCCGGCAGAAAGTGGCAAGTGGATTCTGACGAACGTGCTGGGCATGCCGCCCGATGCGCCGCCACCGAACGTACCGGCTTTCAAGGAGCACGCCGACCCGGGCAAACCCACATCCCTGCGCCAGCGCATGGAGCAGCACCGCGCCAACCCGGCTTGCGCCGCCTGCCACAAGCTCATGGACCCGATCGGGTTCTCGCTGGAGAATTTCGATGCGGTGGGCCAGTGGCGCAACGAAGATGAGGGCGCCAAGATCGATCCCACCGGCACGCTGTTCAACGGCGCAAAGGTGGATGGGCCGGCCAGCCTGCGCGCCATGCTGACCAGCCAGCCGGAGATCTTCGCCGGCGTGTTCACGGAGAAGTTGCTGACCTACGCTCTCGGCCGCGGCTTGCAGTATTACGATATGCCGGCGGTGCGCGCTATCCTGCGCGAAGCCGCCAAAAACAATTACCGTTTTTCTTCGATTGTTCTGGGAATCGCCAAGAGCGTTCCCTTTGAATACAAGACCAAAATGGCGCCGGAGCCTGCCAGCCTGAGCGCGGCGGCCCGGCAATAGATGTTATGTGGAGGCCGGATTCATGTTGATTACGAAAAAACATTTGCCTCGGCGCACGTTTTTGCGCGGATTGGGGGTTTCCCTTTCGCTTCCGCTGCTGGATGCCATGCTGCCCGCGCAACCGCTCACGAAAACGGCGCGGCCGCTCCGCCTGGCGTTCTGCTATATCCCGCACGGCGCGGTCTTGAGCGCCTGGACTCCCACCGCCGAAGGCCCGCTGGAGCTTTCCCGCATTCTCGCCCTGCTGAAGCCAGTGCAGGACTCGGTGGTAGTGGTCAGCGGCCTGGCGCATAAAAATGCGGGCGGCATTCCCGGCGATAGCGGCGGCGACCACGGCCGCTCTCCTTCCGTGTTCCTCAATGGCACCCGGCCCCGCCGCACGGAAGGCGAAGACGTGAAGGCCGGAACCACCATCGACCAGATCGCCGCTTCCGCGATCGGACAGGAGACGCCGCGGCCTTCCCTCGAACTGGCCACGGAAGATATGACCGGGCTCATCGGCGCTTGCGATGTGGGTTTTAGCTGTACGTACACCAATACGATCTCGTGGCGAACACCGACCACGCCCATGCCCATGGAAATCAATCCGCGCGTGGTATTCACGAGTCTGTTCGGCGACGGCAGCAACGAGGCGGAACGCCAGTTGCGGATCGAGCGCGAGCGCAGCATTCTGGACCGGATCTCGTCCGAGGTGAAAGGCCTGGAACGCACTCTCGGCCCCTCAGACCGGGCGCGCATGGGCGGGTATCTGGACAGCATCCGGGAAATCGAGCGGCGCATCCAGTTGGCGGAGAAGCAGAGCTCTTCGAACGTGAACGTCCCCGCTACGCCCATCGGCATCCCCGACGACCACGAAGTGCATTCGAAGCTCATGTTCGACCTGATGGCCGTGGCATTTCAGGCCGATATCACGCGGATTGCGACGTTCATGATGGCGCGCGAAGTCAGCTACCGCACCTTCCCGCAGATCGGCGTGCCCGATCCGTTCCACGCCACCTCGCATCACCAGGACAACCCCGAGAAGATCGAGAAGCTGACCAAGATCAATACCTATCACGTGTACCTGATCGACTACTTCCTGGAAAAACTGAAGAGCGTCCGGGACGGCGACGGCACGCTGCTCGATCACTCGCTGGTGCTGTTCGGAAGCAGCATGAGCAACCCGAACGTGCACAATCATTCGCCGCTGCCCGTTCTGGTGGCGGGGGGCGCGAACGGAAAACTGAAGGGGGGCAGGCATATCAAATACCCCGCCGATACGCCGATGGCGAACCTGCTGCTCACGATTCTGGATAAGGCGGGCATTCACCAGGACTCCATCGGCGACAGCACCCACATTCTCGCGGAGGTCTAGATGCGAACCCTGTGCTCGCTTGCGGCGATTTCGGTTTGCTGCGCCGCCGCTACGCTTGGCCCGGAGGCCCTGGTCAACGCAGCCAAAAATCACGATCGCGACGGGGCCAAAGCCCTCATCGAGCAGCACGCCGACGTGAACGCCGCCGAACCCGATGGCACCACGGCGCTCCATTGGGCCGCCCATTGGAACGACCTGGAACTGGCGGGCATCCTGCTCGATCGCGGCGCGAACCCCGTCGCGCTCAACCGCTACGGCATCACACCGCTGGCCGAAGCCGCCGCCAACGGCAGCGGCGCGCTGGTTGAGAAACTGCTTCAGGCAGGCGCGGATGTGAATACGCAAGTCACCGCGGCGGGTGAGACGGTGCTGATGCGCGCGGCGCGCGTGGGCAATCTGGAAGCCGTGAAGGTGCTGCTCGATCACGGCGCCGATCCCAACGTGAAGGAAAACTTCCGCGGCCAGACCGCGCTCATGTGGGCCTCCGCCGAAGGCCACGCGGAAGTAATGAAAGCCTTGCTTGCCAAGGGCGCCGAACCGAACGTGCGCTCGTACGACCGCGACACCAAGCTCCCCAACATGGAGGCCGGAACTCCCACCGCGCCCATTTACCGGGGCGGGCTAACCGCTCTCACGTTCGCGGCCCGGCAGGGCCAGATGGAAGCCGCCGAGGCCCTCATCGATGGAGGCGCGGATATCAATGCGAAGGACGCCGACGGCAACAGCCCGTTGGTTCTGGCCATCCTGAACAGCCATTACGATCTGGCCCAGATGCTGATCGATCGCGGCGCCGGCCTTGATGTTGCCGCGAATAACGGCCGCACCGCGCTCTACACGGCCGTCGAAAAGCACGACGAGGATTGGTCCCCGCGGCCTTCCCATCGCGTAACCAGCCGACACACCAGCATAGATATCATTCAGTCTCTGCTCAGCCGGGGCGCGAACGTGAACGCGCAGCTCACGGGTCCGGCTGCCAATTGAAAAGCCGCGCAGGATATGGGGGACAAAACTCTGGCGGCCGGAGCAACGGCATTCGTGCGCGCGGCACGCAGCGCGGATGTCGAAGTGATGAAGATGCTGCTGGCGAAAGGCGCCGATCCCAAGCTCGCTAACAAAGACGGCCTCAACGCGCTCATGCTGGCCGCGGGCAACGGCTGGGCCGATTCCCACAAGGGGAGCGAAGCCGAAGCCTTAGAAGCGGTCAAGCTGTGCGCGAGCCTGGGGTTGGACGTGAATGCCGCTACCGACAAGGGAGATACGGCGCTCCATGGCGCGGCCCATCGCGGCGCGGATTCCATCGCCAAATTCCTGGCGGAAAACGGCGCGAAGATCAATGCTCGCAACAAGCGCGGGTTCACTCCGCTCGACATCGCCATGGGCAAAGGCGGCCCTCCCGGGTCCGCCGGCGAGCCGCACGAAACCACCGCCGCTTTAATCAAGCAGCTCGGCGGCACGCCCGGCCAGGAAATCCAGGAGCCGCCCAAACCGGTGACGCAGGAAGGCAAACCGGCCACGCAGGCCAAGGCTAATTAGCCGTGCGCTTTGCGCTCCTGCTTTGCGCCTTTACACTCGCCTACGCCCTGAACGCCGCCGATTTACCCGATGGTCCCGGCAGAGAGATACTTCTCCGCGCCTGCACCAATTGCCACAAAGCCCAGAAATTCGCCGCCTACCGGCATACGAAACAGGAATACCAGGCCATCGTTTACCGCAGGGGCGAACGCGGCGCGCGCGCCAGCACACAGGAACTGGATACGGTCGCCGCGTATCTCTACCAGAACTTTCCGAAGGTGGAACAGGCCGGCAAGATCGACGTCAATAAGGCATCCGCAAAAGAGATCGCGGATGGCCTCGGCCTCACCGCCTCCGAAGCCGAAGCCGTCGTCAAATACCGCGAGGGCCACGGGGATTTCCGCGTCTGGGGCGACCTGCTGGTCATCTACGGCGTTGACGGGCGCAAGATCGAAGCCGCTAAAGACCGCATGGCGTTTTAGAGCCGCTCCTCGGACGCGTTCGCGGTGAAGTCGATGTTCTTATATACGGTCGATAGCGGGAGATCGCATTCGAGGCTATCGAGGCGGCAGGTGGCGTCTAAGCCGGTCCATTCGGAAAAGAGCCAGGCGCCTCCGGGCTGGCGGCGGTAGACTTCGATGCGCGGCTCGGATTGCGAAACCAGGACATGCTCCATGAGAGAGGTAACGGTCCGGTACTGAGCCGATTTGAACCCGCGGTCGTAGCGCTCTGTGGATGGGGAGAGCACCTCGAAGAGCACCAGAGGGTTCAAGATAATGTCCTGGCGGTCGCCGGCAAACTGCGGCTTGCCGCAGATGACCACAATATCCGGATATGTGTAGAGGTTGGGATTGATGCGGACACGTAAATCGTTCGAGACCACAAGGCAGGGGCGGTCCTCCAGCAAATTCCCCAGCGCGCGAGCCGTGTTGTTAATGATCACTCCATGGTTCAGCGATCCCCCGGACATCGCATACATCTGCCCGTTGTAGTATTCGCTGCGGACTTCAGCGGCGCGGTCGAGCGCAAGGTACTCTTCAGGGCTCAGGCGATGGGGATGCGCGGACATCTCCCTATAATCGTACCTACTCGAACCAGCCCAGCGGAACTTTAACCCCTTCGATGAGGCGCTGGGCCGCCAGCCGCACCATCTTATCGGCCGGTGAAAGGTCGCCCGCGATGGTCTGGTAGGTCTCTTCGATCACGTTCCGGATATGTTCGCTGCCGGCCGGAAACGCCGCCACGGCCCGGGCGAGTTCGTGGCCTTTGGCAATGTGCGCGAGCGCGACGGTGCGCGCCACCGAGTCGAGCAGTTGCGCCGTGCCCTGCCGCCTGACGCCGATCAGCCGCAGCGGCGTACGCACCTTGGCCTTGGTCACCACGCCGATCGCGTTTTCCACGGCCTCATTGAATTTCACGAACGAAGTAACGTTCAGCCCGTCCTTGGTAGCCTCCATGGCGGCCTGGCTCGCTTGGTCGATGCCCACGCGATCGGCTTCGTCGAAGCCCTCGTGGGTGATCGATACCTGCACCGACAGATTTTTCAGCGTCGCGCTCGCCGCCACCACCGCGAAGCTCATGTTGCCGGCTATGTCCGATTGGTCGATCAGAACGGTAGCGCGCCAAACCGCGCCGTACTGCAATTCGGCCTTGCCGTCGGTAGAAGGGCAGGTGTCATACCGCGAATACTCGCGAACAAACAATTTCATTCGCTTTTGTATATCGGCCTTGGCGGTACCGGCGTAGCTGATGCCGATCTCATCGGCCTGCTCGGTTTCGAGCATGTAGTAATGATTGAAGTACTTGGGGGTCTCGGTGGGAATGGCTGCGCACTTCACCTCGTCCGCGCGGCTGACGGCTCTTAAGCCGCGCCGCGGCGCGTGCGCGGCTTCCGGGGCCGGGCCAACCGGAATGAAGATATCCGATGCCGGTTCGCCGTCTGCTAAACCTGACAAGGCAACACCTCCGCGAATCGAAAGGTCCGATTATACCAGCAGGTCCGGCGCTTGCCCGCCACGCGTTACCAACGAACGCCCATTGCCGCGCTAGGGAATGGAAGGCTCCGCCTGAGAAAGGCAAACCGCTCAGTCGTTCCCCGAAATATTCACCAGGCTCTCCGCCGCCGCGCCATGCACCACCGCTTCCGCTTCTTCGGCCGTAAAGTTCTCTACTTTCGAAGAAATGTTCATCGAGCAGAATTTCGGGCCGCACATCGAGCAAAACGCGGCGTCTTTGAACCCCTCTTCCGGCAGGGTCTCGTCGTGATAGGACCGCGCCGTTTCCGGGTCCAGCGAGAGCGCGAACTGGCGGTTCCAGTCGAACCGGTAGCGCGCCCGCGAAAGTTCGTCATCCCGGTCGCGCGCGCCCGGCCGGCGGCGCGCGATATCGGCGGCGTGCGCGGCAATCTTATAAGCAATAATGCCCTGCTTTACGTCCTCGCGGTTCGGCAGCCCCAGGTGTTCCTTGGGCGTCACGTAACATAGCATCGAGGCCCCGTACCACCCGATCATCGCCGCCCCAATCGCCGAAGTAATGTGGTCGTAACCCGGCGCGATATCCGTCACCAGCGGGCCCAGAGTGTAAAAAGGCGCTTCGTGGCACATCTCGCGCTCCTTCTCCACCTGCAGCTCAATCTGGTCCATCGGAATATGCCCGGGCCCTTCGATCATCACCTGGACATCGTATTCCCACGCTTTCTTTGTGAGCTCGCCCAGAGTTTTCAGTTCGGCGAATTGCGCTTCGTCGCTGGCGTCGGCGATGCTGCCGGGGCGCAGCCCATCGCCCAGCGAGAAACTCACGTCGTGCTTCTGGAAAATCTTGCAGATATCTTCGAAGCACTCGTACAGCATGTTCTGCCGGTGGTTCTTCACCATCCATTCGGCCAGAATCGATCCGCCGCGCGAGACGATCCCGGTCACGCGGCGCGTGGTGAGCGGAATGTACTGCACCAGAACGCCGGCGTGGATTGTCATGTAGTCGACGCCCTGTTCGGCCTGCTCCTCGATCACTTCGAGCATCAGTTTCGCGCTCAGATCCTCGATGCGCCGCACGCGCGAGAGCGCTTCGTAGATCGGCACCGTGCCGATGGGGACCGGCGAATTCGCGATGATAGCCTTGCGGATGGCCGGAATATCGCCGCCCGTCGAAAGATCCATCACCGTGTCGGCGCCATACTTCACCGAATACCGCAGCTTTTCCAGTTCTTCTTCGATGTTCGAGCTCACCGCCGAATTGCCGATGTTGGCGTTGATCTTGCACTTCGAGGCCACGCCGATGCCCATCGGCTCCAGATTCACGTGATTCACGTTGGCCGGTATGATCAGCCGTCCGCGGGCCACCTCCGCACGGACGAGTTCCGGCGCCAGATTCTCCCGCCGCGCCACGTAGTGCATTTCTTCGGTAACTACGCCTTGGCGCGCGTAATGCAACTGCGTGCGAATCCGGTCGTCCTTACGTTTGGCTACCCATTCTGTGCGCATAGTTAACTCCTGGGGAGCAGGCAGTCAGGAGCCAGAAGTCAGAGTGCCGCTTTTCTGACTTCTGGGTTCCGGCTCCTGTTTTCTTACTTCTTCTTTTTGGGCTTCTTGGTTTCCTTCTTGGGGCTTCGGTCCTTGGCCACGGAAATCCTCCCTTAGTCTGAAATTATACTCGTTCAGCCGGGACCGGGTTCTTGAAATCGTAACGATATCCGCGCCATTCGATCGTACTACCAAACGCGGAACAAACCAGCACCAGGAGCCATAGCCAGGTAGCAATCGGAACACATGCGGCGTGCAGCCAGCCGTACCGGCGAAACCACCAGGAGTGTTCGGGAAGGCTCAACCGGGCGAGTGCGGCGCGGCGATAGCCCTTCCAGATGCCGGGCAGCAACTGGGCTGCCAGCGTCCACCAGCCCAGCGCCACTCCCCGCAGCCCCAACCCAAGCGAAGCCAGCATCGCCGCGCAATAAATCGTGTGCGCCAGCAAGCCCTTTTGCCAGAGACGCGGCGCGCAAAACCGCGTAATCGTGAGTTGCCGGCGGGACCACGCCAAAAAGCCGCGAAACGAAATTGGCTCGCTGGCCGGCACAAGCGCCCCTGGCGCATAAGCAATCGTCAGGCCCGCCCGGTGGACCGCCTCGGTCAAGGCATAGTCGTCGCTCACCGCGCCCTTCCAGTATTCGAGAATGCGGGCTTCCTCGAACACCTGCTTGCGGACCGCCATCGACCCGCCCCAGGCGAACGGGCAATTTCCCGCGCCCAGCATGCCCCCCGAAACCGCGTCCCAAACCGCGCGCAGAATGCTGCCCGCATTCGGCCCCGCCAGGTACCAGCGGAAGCCGGTTGCCGCACCGACGCTCTCGTTCGCCAGCGGCGCGGCCAACGCGCGCAGCCAGCCCCGCGTAGCCCGGCCGTCGGAATCGGCAAAGGCCAGGATTTGGCTGTTTTTGCGGGCTGCATGAATCGCCGCCACCAGGTTTTGAATCTTCTCCGAGGTCCGTGGGTCCATCCCGCGCGCCAGCACCACCTTTGCCCGCCCCGGAAGGACCCCCGCCGGGATATCGGCGGCCGAGCGCGCGGCAATCACGAGTTCGTAATCCGGATAATCCAGCGAGGCCAGCGCCGCCAGATTCTCGCGTAGCCCCTCGTCAAAGCCTTTCACAGAAACAATCACCGTCGCCGGCGGCAGCTCCTTCGGGGGCGGAGCCGCAAGCTGCTCCCTGATGTAAGCCGCGCGCCCGCGCTCCACGGCTACCGAAGCCAGCGTCAGCAGCAGCGCTGGAGCCACTACGAACCAAAACCAAAACACCAGTCGCCAGCATACCAGCCGCGGGCGGCGCCTAACTGCGCAGCCGCAAAAAGAACCAGATCACCCCGAATGCCAGTAGCGCCGATGCCGAAACCTCGACCGGCTTCAGCCCGCGCGCCACTCGCGCCAGCCGCCCAATTCCCAGCCACAGGATGGCCAGCGCCAGCGCCTCCGCCAGCCCCGCGCCCGCCAACACCCAACCCGCCGGGTAGCGCGTCTCCTGTAGAAACAGATGGAAGTACAGCCCGTGGAATACTCCCAGAAAGGCCGCGATCGCCCAGCGCCAGCCGGCTTCCGGCAGCAGCAGCACTTCCACCGCCAAATACGCCACTGCCAGCGCGGCCGCCGCTTCCACAAAGCGCGGCGCCGGCTGCCAACCCGTGTGCGGCATCGCGAGCACCGCCGCCACCTGCCCCGCAAAGAACATCCCCGCCAGCGCCAACAGTTCTTTTCTGCCACGCGCCGCCAGCGCCAGCGCCGCCAAAAACAGTACCTGCACCGGCCCGCCCCACGCCCGCACGAAACCCGCCCCGGCTTCCGTCGCCGCGGCTTCGAACGCTGTGGGTGGCCGGAACCGCAGCGTCGCGCGCGTGAACGAGAGGTCGAACACCGCCTGGTCCTGCTTGACTCCCCCCGGGGCCGCCAACTCTGCCCGCAGCAGGTGCACGTGGTTCGGCACCGTGATGGCAGCCAATCCGCAGCTCACGTCGATCGAATCCGGCGGTGAAGCGAATTCGTAGTCGCCTGTGCACACATAAGCGTTGCCCGCCGTATCGGTCTCGCACGTTTTATCGAGCAGCTTCGCCTCCCGGAGCTTGCTTGAAAAGTGGATACTCCGGAAAATGGAGTTCTCCGGATCTTTAATGTGCGCCACTTCGTAAAGCGGCATCCGCAGTTCGTAACGCGCCCGCGTACCGGTTACCGTCAGGGCGCCCGAGCTCATGCTCAGCACGTGCGCATGCGCTGGCAGAACCAAAAGCGCCGCCAGCGCCACCCGTGTCCTCACCGCAGTTGCTCCTCCGGAATCTCCGGCGCCAGCCTGGCCGTCACCTTGGCTTTGCGAATGCGCACGTAAATCAAGCGCGCCAGCGCCAGCACCGGCACCGAAAGAAACGTTCCCGGAATCCCCGCCAGTTCCGCCCCCGCAAAAACCCCAAACAGCACCAGCAACGGGTGCAGCGCCACTCCCTGTCTCATGAGCTGCGGGGAAAGAATATAGTCCTGAAATACCCGGTAGGCCAGCAGGAAGATCAACACCACCAGCACGGGTGCGCGCGAAACCAGGGTTACGATCGTGATGATTACTCCGGCGACCAGCGGGCCCAGCATCGGAATGAACTCCAGCATCCCGCCCAGCGCCGCCAGCAACACCGCATACGAAATTCCCATAATCTCAAACGCGATGCTGTACGCGGTGAACGCCGCCAGCGACAGCAGCACCAGCGCCCGCATATAATGCGCCAACAGCAGATGAACATCTTCCATGACGTCGTCGAGCAGCGCCCGTTGCGGTCCCTTGTCCACCAGGTCCAGAATGTGCTGCCGCAGCAACTGCCCGTCCTTCAGAAAAAAAAAGGAAAGAATCGGAATCACGATCACGAACACCACGTCGCTGGCCACGCTCAGGGCCTTCACCCCGGCCCGCTCGATCGTCGAAAGGACGTCGCCCGAGTTGGCCGCGAAAACAGTTCTGGCGCGGTCGATGATCTGGTCCTTCAGCGAATTGAGCGCGGGCGACCCGGCGCGGGTGCTCTCCCAGTCGCTCAGCATCTTCGGAAAGCTCTGCGCGAAGTTTTGCGCCTCGGCAATCACCCGCTCGCCCAGGTTGATCGCCATCAACACCATCAGCCCGATAAAAATGATATACGCCAGCGCCAGCGCCACCGGGCGCGCGCGATTCGTGGGCAGCACCCGGTTCAGCAGGTTCACCAGCGGAAAAAGCAGGTAAGCCAGCAGCAACGCCAGAATGAAGACGAACAGAGTCTTGCGCACCTCGTACAGAAGCAGCAGCGCCACTGCCGTGAGAGCCACGGTCCAGGTGTAACGCGCGGCCCGGCCATCAAACCCTAGCATGCGTGCCTTTCGAAACCTGAGCCAATTCTAGCGCGCCAGGCTCCGGTCTTCCTGCTACCACATTTGGCCGATTGCGGACTATTTTCGACTCTGCTAATTTCGTACGATCTGTGGCTAACGATCATCCAAGCTCCCATGGTGCTCTACCGGACCAAAAGGTCGTGCTGATCGCCGAAGACGAGGTGCTGGTTCGCCAGGTGTGCCACGCTGTTCTTGCGGCCGAGGGCTATGCCATTCTCATCGCGGCCAGTGGCAGAGGAGCCCTGGAGATATCTCGCGCCTTCCCGGGCGAAATCCATTTGCTCCTGTCCGATATCCGCATGCCGGGGATGGACGGTTGGCAAGTCCGGGACATCCTCGTCACCGAGCGCCCCGGCATCCGGGTACTCCTGATGAGCGGCAACGCGGAAGAGCCCACGGACCCCCGCTCCTTTTTGCGCAAACCGTTTTTGATAGATGACCTGAGAGACCGCGTCCGCCACCTCCTGGAAGGCAGCGCGGCCGCCGGAGCGGGCAAAACAGACTCTCAAATCCCTCCCTGGAGCCACGCTAATTCGTAATCGGGGCTGAGGTTTTCGCCCGGCTCCTTCCCTCACAAGCATCCTGGCCACGTTCCTGGTGCCGCTTTTATGACTTCTTTATGTGTTCTCGATGACTTCTTTACCTTTCCGCGGATACCCTGAAATCGGAGTCCTCATGGGAGAACCAGCACGCCTTGCACCGGTGTTTGAAAAATACCACGCACCGCTCGTAGCCTGTCCCGCCCCTCCGCCCGGAACGGGCCAACATCGCTTGGAAATTTCCGTCGTCTTTACCGGAGCGGAATTCACCGCCGCCGCACTCAAGCGCGCCGCGGTTCTCGCCGGCAACCTGGACGCCCGCATCACCCTGATCGTCCCCCAAGTCGTTCCGTTTCCGCTCCCCATCGCCAGCCCGCCGGTTCTGCTCGATTTTCAGGAAGCCCGCCTCCGCGAAATCGCTACACTCACGCCCGCCGAAACCGTGGTTCGGATTTACCTCTGCCGTGATCGCTGGCGGCTGCTCGAAGCCGTCCTCCGCCCCCACTCCCTGATCGTTCTCGGCGCGAGAACCGAATGGCGCTGGTTAACCCGCGAACACCGCTTGGCCCGCAAACTGCGGCGTGCCGGTCATGAAGTAGTTATGGCGGAGTAACCCATGTTGGACTTTGCTTACGTAGCGATTGGCTGCCTGATTCTGCTGGTCTTCTGGGCATTCACAAAAGCTTGCGACACTTTATAGAGAAGGAGTATTCGAGTGGACTATTTCATTGCCGGATTGACATCGCTCGGGCTATTCGCGTATCTGATCTACGCCCTGCTCCGCCCGGAGCGGTTTTGAGTTGATGAGGTCTCATGACTGGCCCCGGAATTCTGCAAATCGCTCTCTTCACCGCTGCCATTCTGCTCTGCGCCAAGCCACTGGGCTTATTCATGGTGCACGTCTTCGAAGGCCGCCGTACATTCCTGCACCCCATCCTCCGCTGGCTGGAAGTGCTCACTTATAAAGCCGCCGGAGTGCACGAGCAGGTCGAGCAGCGCTGGACCCAATACACCGCCTCCCTGCTCAGCTTCAGCATTTTCGGTTTCCTGATTGTCTATTTGTTGCAAAGAGCCCAGGCATACCTTCCGTTCAATCCGCAACACTTCGGCGCCGGACAGGTTACGCCTGACTTAGCCTTCAACACCGCAGTCAGTTTCGTCACCAATACCAACTGGCAGAACTACTCCGGCGAGTCCACTCTCAGCTATTTCGTGCAGATGGCCGGCCTCACCGTGCAGAACTTCGCCTCCGCCGCTGCTGGAATGGCCATAGCGATCGCCTTGATTCGCGGGTTCGCCCGCCAGAATGTGCGCACCATCGGCAACTTTTGGGTGGATGTGACTCGGGCCACGGTTTATGTGCTGCTTCCTCTCTCGGTAATCGCCACGGTCCTCTACTGCTCCCAAGGTGTTATTCAGAATCTCAAGCCTTACACAACCGTGACTACGGTGGAAGGCGCCAAACAAACGATTGCGCAGGGGCCAGTCGCTTCGCAGGAAGCGATTAAACAGCTCGGCACTAACGGTGGCGGCTTCTTCAATGCCAATTCCGCCCATCCGTTCGAGAATCCCACTCCGCTCAGCAATTTCCTCGCGATGTTTCTGATCTTCCTGATCCCCGGGGCGCTCACCTACACCTTCGGCAAAATGGTCGGAGATACCCGCCAGGGCTGGGCCATTCTGGCAGCCTTCACG
>DATGKM010000043.1:0-12936 GCA_035294665.1 Bryobacteraceae bacterium
GATTGGCGAACTCGCCGCGGACCTGATGGGATGCCTGCGGCCGGGCGGTATGTTGCTCGCGAGCGGATTCGAGACGAGCGAAGCGGACCAGATGGCCGGCGTGCTCCAGGGCCACGGGAAATTGTTGGCGCGCTTGCAAAAGGGGCGCTGGGCGCTGGCTACGGTGATCCGGCCGAACTGATCCGGCGCGGGCCGCAGGCCGGCGGACGGGCGGACTTCACCGGTCGAGCCCGACGGCATTGTTGATAACAAAGGACAAAACTGCTCGTTCACCGGTGTGATCGCGCCGGTCGAACAGCATCCAGGGACTCGTGCGCTAATGCATCGGCCGGACCACAGCTTCGGTCTCCTCGTCGCGGGAGATCACGGCGGCGATTTGGGAGGCTTCGCCCCAATCGTGATAAGGGCCGACTTGAACGAAATTCCATATCCGGGGAGCGTGGCCGCCGAGGACGATCTGTGGGGTGTAGCCGGCTTCCTTCAAACGTTCGACGAGTTTATCGGCATTGGTCTTGTCGAGGAAGGCGCCGACCTGGATGGCCAATTGGACGGCGGGCACGGCGGGAGCGGCGGCGGGGGCCGCTTCCGGCGTTGCCGCGGGGGCGGGGGACGCTGCCGCCGGTGTTGCGTTCGGCATGGGCGAGGCCGGCTTCGCGGGCTCCGCAGGCTGCGGCCGCAGTGGCGGCACGGCTTCTGGCGGCACGGCTTTGGGCGGCGCGGGCGGCATTACGGCAGCGGTCGCCGGCTTCATGGGCACGGCGGGCTGCGCGGCCGCCATGATTTGCCGTTCGGGATTTCGCCAGGTCAGGCCGGTGAGCACACCTGCCACGAACACCAGCGCCAGCAGCACGACAGAGCCGGCGCTCAGCGTGATGGCGCCTTTGCGATCGAGTGAGAAATCGTATGGCATCCGGCTTCCTCCTCAGGGAACCATGACCGTGGTCTGGCCCGGATTGACGACTTGAATCACTCCGCCCCAGGCGCACATGAGCTTGGAATTGTTATCGAGCGCGGGCATGTTTCCGATCAGAACCGTGGGCGCGCCAGGGACCCACGGAGCCGGGATGACCGGCACGCACGGCATCGGCGTGAGCACCCCCAAAGCGGCGGCGGTGGCGGAGGCGACCGTGGGATTGGCGATCGAGGAACACATGCCGAAGGGCACGATATTCACGATCGGTTTATTGTCCATGATGTTCGCATCGGGCGTGGAGGTAAGGACGCGGTTGGCCGGCAGAACCACCAGGCTGCTGGGCGCCGCGCCGAAGCTGCACTGGAGCATCGATCCCATGTTGACCAGTAATGCCATAGTTGCCTGACGAAGTTACCTGTTGACACGGTTGGCGGGCGAAGGCGCCTCGACCGGTTTCCCTTTTGCGTACGTGGCTTTGCGAATCAATTTACCGGCGGAATCGTAGTATAACGCTTCGCCATCCATCAGGCCATCTTTGTAATGCGATTTTTGGGTGAGCCGGCCGGCTTCGTCGTAAAAGCTCGAAATGCCGTTCTGCTTGCCGCCGCGGTAGGCGAGTTTCGCGCGCAGCACGCCATCGATGAAGATGACGGTTTCGCCTTCCTGCACGCCATCTTTGAAGGGAACGCGTTGCGCGAGCCGGCCGTGCTCGTCATACACCTCGGTTTCGCCATCCAGCTTTCCGGCTTTGAATCTGGCTCGTTCGATGAGTTGGCCGCGGCCGTTGTACGTGCAAACGTCGCCCTCGAGCTTGCCATCCACCATGGAGTGCGTTTGCATATCTTCTAGTTGATTTTGACCAGCCCGCCTTTGACGGTCAACATGCCGCCGCCATCGACGGTTTGCGACGCGCCGGCCTTGTTGGTGAGAGTGACCTGGGCCTCGTTGGTCATGCTGGTTCCGGCTTTGTTATCGAGCGTGGTGCCGGCCTGGTTGGTAAGGGACGTGCCCGCCTTGATGGTTACCGAACCGGTTACGTTGATGGTGAGATTGCCGGAGATCGTTAACTGGTAATTGCCGCCCACGCTGTGGGTGAAATCTCCGCCGTCGCTATGCGTCATGTTGCCGGCCACACTGACGCTGCGGTTGCCTTGCACGGTGCGGGTTTCGTTCACCCCTATAGTGACCATCTGGTTGTTGAGGATGGTGGCGTTCATGTCCTTCTGGGCCTGGATGAAGATTTCCTCCGAGCCGGCCTTATCTTCGAAGCGGAGTTCGTTGAAGCCTGCGCCGCCTTTGGAACTGCTGGTTTTGATGGTGCTTTTGGTCTGCTCGCCGGGCAGCGTATAGGGGACGGTTTGGGTGGCGTTGTAGACGCAGCCGGTGACGAGCGGCCGATCGGGGTTGCCTTCGAGAAAGCTGACCACGACTTCCTGGCCGATGCGGGGCAGAAAAAACGATCCCCATTGCTTGCCGGCCCATCCCTGGGCCACGCGGATCCAGCAGGAACTCTTCTCATCGTTCTGGCCGAGCTGGTCCCAATGGAATTGCACGACGATGCGGCCGTATTGATCGGTCCAGATCTCCTCGCCGGCTTTGCCCACCACGGTGGCGGTTTGGGAGCCGTGAATGATGGGGCGCGGGGTGATGCACGGCGGGCGGTAAACGGTGGAGGAGGAGATGGCCTCGAAGGAATTGGTGTAGAGACGATTTTGGTCGCCGTTGTGGGAAACCCAGGTGAGCAGGTATTCGGCGTTGGCGTCGTCACGTTTGTGGCCGGCGAGGGTGAACTTATAGCCGGGGCGGAAGGCCCAGCAGTAACTCGTGCCGCGGATCTGTTTGGCGGGCACTTCGAGCGCGGAAAGGCGGAGGCTGGCGCGGGCTTCGCCATCGCTGGTGGTGGTGTAGAGGCCGGGGTATTGGTAGACCGAGCGGCTGGGATCGGAACCGCTGGCGCTTGAAGTGAGATCGGTGGCCGGGGTGATGAAGTTGTAATCGTCGAGTTGGTATTTTCCCACCACCACCTGCTGCTCGACCGAACAAGTGGTGACGATGTCTTCGGCGGCCCAGGCTTCTTTGTTCATGGTCACCGTGGCGATGGAGCAGGTCTGGTAGGCGCTCGCATCGTCGGCGAGGACGAGCTTGTGGCTGGAGCTATCGTGCGTGAAGAAATAGAAGATGCCTTCTTCCTCCATAAGGCGGGAGACGAAGGCGAAGGAGCTTTCCATGTACTGAACGCAGTATTCGCGCGGGTTGTAGGCGGCGGTGAGGGAATCGGTGAAATCGGTGAATCCGGCATCGGAGAAGACTTTCTTGATGATGTCGGGGGTGGTCATGTTCTGGAAGATGCGGCAATCCGTATCGAGCGTGAGCAGCCACAGCCACGGATAGAGCTCAGCGTAGTAGGTGGTGAAGCGCGGGTCGCTGCCGGCTTGCACGAAGCGGCCGACGATGCCGTTGATATATTGCTTATCGCCGCTGGCGAGCGAGATGGTGAGAGTGACGCTTTTGCCGGTGATCTGCGAGAAATCGATGGCGCTGTCTTCGGAGAGCAATTCGAGGGTGAAGTGAAAGAGCTGCGAGATGCGCTCTTCGCCCTGATAACGCTTCAGCAGGAACTTATCGGGGCCGAGCGGCGTAGTGATGAGAACCGGGCTGGTCCCCTGGACGTAGGAGCTCATGAGCTTTTGAGACGCACCTGGGAATCGTCGTGTGGGAAGGGGCGGGTTTTCAGCCAGGAGGTCCAGCCGAGGAAAGTGTGGCCGAGGCGCATTTCGGGGACCTCCGCGGCTTTGAGAATGAGCCGGAAACCGAACTCGAATTCGGGTCCGGCGTAGAAGCGGGTCAGTTCGCGGAGCGGGAGCCAGGCGGTTCCATTGGGCAGGAAATCGCGGAACTCGGCTTGGCTAAGAGGGCCGAGGGAAACGAGGAATGCGCCCTGCTGATCCCAGATGCGGGTGCCGGCGACGGCGGTTTCGCCGAGGCGCTGGTTGCGGCCGCGAAGCTTGCCGATCAGGGTCCATTCGCTCGATTCGAGCGGGCGCCAGCAACCGGTCAACTGGCGCACGGTTGCGGGGACCTGGAAGTGGCAGGCGAGCAACCGCTCGAGTCCTACGGCGGAGCGGGGATGTTGGGCGAGAATTCCGGCGGTCGCCAGGAGCGTGCGATCGGGGATGCGCATGCGGCCGCGGAGCGAATCGAGACCGAGGCCGAAGAAGGAATAGAGATGTCGGGCAACGGGCGTTTCTTCCGGAGATTGATTGGTGAGAGTGAGGCGATAGCGCTTGCGCACCTGGTAGACCAGGCTGAGCAGGCGGTGATTGAAGATATCGAGGAAATCGCGGGCGGCGAAATCCTTGGCGCGGATGCGGTCGAGCACCAGCTCGGTGTCGGGCATGGCCATGGGGCCAAAAGCGCCGGCGAGACCCATGAAATTGACGGTCATTTCGGGCGGGGCGCCGGGTTCGGGGGAAGGGGCGAGACGCTGGATGTCGCTGGCGGGAAAGTCGAGGGCGACGCGGGAGCGGAAGCGGACGGCTTCTTTTTCGGGCTCCGAAGCCTGGCCGGGGGGGACGGCGTCCGGCGCAAGTTTTTCCAGCAGACGGACGGCTTGAAAAAAATCGAAGCGAAAGGGTTCGGCGAAGAGCCATTCCTCGAGCGATGGCTCGCGCTGCCAGCCAAAAGCCATGGATCAGGCGCGGCGCTCCATCAGGGGGCTGCCGCGATGGGAGTGGCCGGTGGTTCGGAAGCCGAGTTTCTGGTACATGGCGACGAGCGAGGAGGGCGAAATTCCCGCGCCGGGAGAGGGGCGGGCTTCGAGTTGGGCGACGCCGAATCCGTGGCTGCGGGCGGTTTGCATGGCGGCTTGCACGAGTTGTTTGGCCACGCCGTGCTTGCGGTGCGCGGGATCGACGGTGAGATCGGAGATGTAGACGCTTTTACCGTTCGGGGTGAGGCGCACCGAACCGACAGCTTCGGGGCTTCCGTCGGCGGCGGCCTGGATTTCCCAACCGGAACCGATGCGCAGGGCGGGACGGATGGCGTAGCGCTGGATGGCGGCGTAGCGTTGGACGGAGCCGGCCGAGGGGGGAGAGGATTGCGCGGCGAGGCGGCCCAGGCGATCGGCTTCGGCTTCGAGCGCATGATCCTGCACGACGGCTACGCCCGCGCCGAAGGGATTGGCGACGCGTCCGGCGCGCTGCTGCACCACGTGAGTCAATTCGTGTCCGAGCAGAAACTGGCCATGCGGGGTGTGGGGATTGTACTGGCCGGGAGCGAAGTGAATATCCGATCCCCAGGTGAAGGCGATGGCGCCGATGGCGGCGGCTTCGGGGCCGACGTGGATACGCACGTCGGAGAAGCTGGCGTTCATGGCGTTTTCCATCTTTTCGCGGACCTCGCGGGGCAGCGGCCAGCCGCCGGATTTGGGGCGGAGATCGACAGGGAAGGCGTCGATTCCAGGGCGAAGCTGGACGGCGGCTTTACGCTGCAATACTTTTCCGGCGGCACTGATGCTGCCTGCGCGAAGGAAATAGCCTTGGAGCGCGACGGCATGCTCAGTAGCGTTTGGCATGGTTCCCTCCCGATTCGGCGTTGGATCTTATTATACTTCCGGAGCCGATAGTTCCGGATGGGCGACTCTCTTTGTGGCGTCCTTTCAAGACGTCCTGGTAGGTGTAAAAACGGTCCATGGGGAGTTCGGCCTGTTCAGCGTGGGCGGCATCGGGGCGATAGTTGCCGGAGCCGTTGCTCCACCATTGCAGTTTGCCGTTATCGAAAAAAACTTCCCCGGCATAGAGGACGGGCTTGCCGGCGGCGATGGCGGGATGGCGGTAGGTGGGGTGCATGAGCAACTCGCCGGACATCATGCGGCAGAAGATGTACTTGGAATTGGCGACCAGCAGGCCGTGCTGGTTGCCGCGGGTGACGCGGTAGTTGTCATAAAAACTGTGGAGGCGGAAGATTTCGCCGGGATCGACGGGAATGGCGGCGGCGGCGTTGAGGTTGGGATAGATTTTGGGCTGGCCGGCGAGGAATTTGGGTTGAATCAGGCTGGGATGACCGCTCCCTGACGGCCGCGGTTCGGATCGGCGCCGCGGCCCGGATCGTAGGGGCCAGCGTGGCGACAAGCGATTCATAGGATCGGCTGATAGCCGGCGCGGGGGGGCCAGCGTTTCCATTCGCGGCCGGGCTGCGCGGCGCGGGTGATGACGAGCTCGGTAAACGAGTTGAGGGAAGCGTAGAGGGCGAGGAAGCGTTCGAGGACGGCGCCGAGCAGGAAGGCGCCGCTGCCGACGTATTGGTCCTCTTCGAATTCGAGAGTGACTTCGGAGCCCTGGCAGAAGCCGCGCCAATCGTTGTGGTGGACACGGCGGACGACGCGGCGGGTGGCCATGCGTTTGATCCCCTGCACCTGTTTGTGGGTGGCGGGGGCATCGGAGAAGGAATAGAGGCGGAGAATTTCGCGGAGAGCATCGAGGCTGGCTTTGCCGGCGCTTTCGGTTTCGCCGGAGAGGGAGAGGTAGTTGAGCGAAAGATTGGAAACCAAGGCCCAGAGAGATGCGCCTTCAAGGGGCGGATAGGCAGGCTCGGTGGGTTTGTAAAGGCAGGAGATATCGATCAGCGGCGCGGCGTTTTCGATCTGCAGGCGGGCGCGCGGCGGGAGCTGCGCGGTGAGATCGCGATTGGTGCAGAGGGTATGGGCGAAGACGGTTTGGACGGGCGGCTGGGCGGGATTGAGATCGAGATCGACGAAGCCGAGATAGATATCGGTGCCGGGCAGATCTTCGCGGCCGGTGGGAGTGCGGCGGGCGTGCCAGAAGGCCCTCGGCTCTTTGCCATCCCGGCGGTGCTGGAAAGAGAAGAACGGATCGAGCCGGGCGGTCTCTTCCATGGGATTCGAAGAGGCGGAAACGGACAAAACGGTATGAATTTCGTGGGTGCGCTCGCGGCGAACATCGGGGATGAGCCGGTATTCGAGCTGGGAGTGATCGAGGCGAATCGGCTCGCTGGTTTTGGGGAAGAGATTGACGACGGGGGTGCAGCCGAGCGCAAAGGTGTGGCGATCGACGACGAGCCGCTGGCGGGGGATTTCGGTTAACAGGATGAGGATATCGAGTTTCTCGTCCTTGTCGTTGGAGGTAGCGGGTCCGGCGGAAGGGAGGCGGTCGAGGTTGGCGAGGTCGAAGAAGAGGAACTTCTGGGGGAACTGGAAGTATTCCTGGAGAAGACGGTAGGCGGGGTGGGCGTGGGGCGGGTAGGGGATGACGGATTCCTCCGGGGCGAAGCCGACGGGCTGGATGGATTCTTCGGGGAGGAAGACGGGTGGCTCCTTGGACGTTGGAAGGAGCGCGACGCGCCAGACGCGGGTGAAGAGGAGTTCGTAGAGGGCATGGACGAGCACGTCATCGCCGCGCAGGAAGAAGCGGAGGCGATCGAGACCGGGGCGCATTTCGGCTAAGGAGACCCCGCGGGGAACGAGCGTGAGGCGGAGGACGGTGGCGACATGAGGATGCCGGTTGAGGAAATCGAACCGGGCGGGCGACTGGAAGCCGGCGCTTTCCACTTCGAACGGCCAGAGGGTGACGGGATAGCAGGTGCGGAAGCGGCAGAGGAGTCCGTCGTGGGTTTGGGCGAACAGGCCGGTGTCGCGCGGGATAAGATGACCGGTGGTCATTTTGCGCTGGGCGGGATCGACGTCGAAGCAAGCGATGGTCATGGGAGGGATGGGATTGACCAGGTGCGGATAGAGGACGCCGAGCAGAGCGGTGGTGATGCGGGAGAATTCGGCATCGAGCTGGCGCTGGATGCGGGCGGTGAGGAAGGCGAAGGATTCGACCAGGCGCTGGACGTGGGGATCGGCGGCGGAGTCTTCGGATTGTTCGAGGCGGCCCGCGATTTTGGAATAACGGCGGCCGAAATGAGCGCCCATGCGGCGGAGGTAGGTAAGCTCCTCGTTGTAGTAGCGGAGGAGATTGTCCTGGTCGTTAGCGGGCATGGGAGGGGATGCTCACCGCGGAGGCGCGGAGGCAAAGGTTTGGGCGTGATCGTGTCATGGAAGTTGGGCCATGCCTATTTTGGCGTCGAGGAGTAGGGGGAAGGAGACGGGTTCGCGGAGGGTTTCGGTGATCAGAAAGGCTTGAATGGAGCCGGTGAGGCGGCGGGGGTCGGAGGGGTCGCGATCGAGGGTGACGCGGATCTGGGTGAGGCGCGGCTCGAAGGCGGCGATTTTGCGGGCGATGGTTTCGGCTAACAGGCGCCGGTCGTCGCCGTTGGCGGCGTTCATCCAGGAGAAATCGGGGAGGCCATAATCGAGGACGGAGCCGTTGCGGTCTTTCGAAAGACAGCGGGTGTTGAGCAGGCGGACGATTTCGCGGCGGACGGACTCGCCGAGCTGTTCGAGGGTGAAGATGCGGAGCGGCGTGGATTCGGTGAGTTCGTTGGGATGGAGGTCGGTGAGGCGCTCGAACAGGGGAATTCGAGCGCCTTGGACCGGCTTGGGTTGTTTGGGTTCGGGCACGGCGTTCGTGGAACGCTTTCTCTAGGAGTTTTTGTTGGCCGAGAGGTCCCAAATGGCGGAGTTATTGCCGCTGGCTCCGGCCTCTTCTTTCTGGGCGTTGTACGTCCAGGTCATTTTGGTGTAGTTGAAAGTGACCGTCTCCTGGGGCTTGCCGCCGCCACCTCCACCTACGGACACCGAGGAAATCAGGGCATTGGTGAACACATAGGTGAAGTACTTGATGATGGTGCCGTTATCGTTTTGGCCAACCGTGACCGTGACCGAGGGGATGGGCTTGGCCTGATTGCAGTAATCGATGAGCTTGCAGGTGGCCAGATCCACGTACTTGGTGACGGTGAAGTCCTGGTGGTTGGGCTTGCCCGAAGTACGTTTGGTGTTGCTTTGATCGCCAGTGATTTGCTGCGCTACGCCGTGGCTGTACGACAGGAGTTCTATTTTATCGGTGTAGCCTTCGACCTTGCATTCGCCTTTGATATCGTCACCGCAATCGAGAATCAGAATATCCATATTTGTTGCTCTCCAGATCTCCTTGAAAATTGGGTTTAGGAGCCGGGAGGCAGGAGTCAGAATGGGGGTGGCTGTTATTCTGACTTCTGACTTCTGACTTCTGTCTCCTGACTCCTTGTTCTTCTACGCCGCCGGGGGCGGGAGTTCGGCCACCAGGCGGATGGAAACGGTCAGCTCGTCCAGTTGGAAATGCGGGCGCAGGTAGGCGACCGCGGTGTAGCAACCGGGTTTGCCGGGGATATCGGAAACGTCGATGCGGGCTTCGCGCAAGGGGAAGGCCGCTTTGACGCCTTGCGAGGCTTCGTCGTCGAGCAGGACATACTGCGCGATCCAGCGGTTGAGATAGGTGGACACGTTGTCGCGGCTCATGAAGCTGCCGATTTTGTCGCGCATGATGACCTTGATGTAGTGGGCGAAGCGCGACGCGGCCAACATATAAGGCAGCATGCTGGAGATGCGCGAATTGGCGTTGGCGAGATCGGTATCGTAGAGGGCGGGCCGGTTGGCCGTCTGGCCGCCGAAGAAGGCCGCTTTATCGGTGAGTTTGCAGTGACAGAGGGCGATGAAGCCGAGGTCGCTGAATTCCTTTTCGCGGCGATCGGTGATGGCGGTTTCGGTGGGGCACTTGAGGGCGATATCGCCATCGGCGGTTTTGAAGTTGTAGACGGGGAGGCCTTCGACCAGGCCGCCGCCTTCGACGCCGCGAATAGCGGCGCACCAGTGATAGCGGGCGAAAGCGTTGGTGATGCGCTGGCCGAGCACGTAAGCGGAGTTGCCCCAAAGGTAGCGGGAACTGTCCGCGCCGTCCACGTCCTCCTTGAAGGAGGCAAAGCCGTCGACGGGCTTGCGCCCGCTGGAATCGGCGCCATCGGTTCCGTAGGGAACCCGCATGAGGACGTGGGGGAGAGTGAGGGCCACGTAGCGGGAATCGTCGGAATCGCGGAAGGCGTTCCACTTGATCAGCTCGGTGGATTCGAAGCCTTTGGAAAGATCGCGCGGCGTGCCGAGCTCGGCAAAGCTGGACCAATCGAAGAGCTTGGGACTGGCCATGGTGATGAAGGGAGCATGGGCGGCGGCGGCGACGCCGGCCATTTTCTGCAGGGTTTCGACATCGGCGGTGGCGCGGCCGAATTCGAAATCTCCCACCAGGACGCTATAGGGCGAGCCGCCGAAGGTGCCGTACTCATCCTCGTAGATGCGCTTGAACATGACGCTCTGATCGTGGTCGATGGCCTTGGCGAGATCGTCCTGCAGTTCCTTTTTGGTGAGGTTGAGGAGGCGCAGCTTCAGCATGTTGCCGGTTTCCGTGTTCATGACGAGGTAGTTCAAGCCACGCCAGGAAGCTTCGAGCTTCTGGAAATCGGGGTGATGGAGGATTTCGTTGATCTGATCGCTGATGAGCCGATCCATGCGGGCGATGCAGTCGCTGATGGCGGAACCCAGGTCGGCGGCGCCATCGACGGTGAGGTTCTTGGCGAGGACCTGGGAGACGAACTCGGCGACGAGGTCGCGGGCGCGGCTCTGCTGGGAAGGGTCTTTGGCCATGGCGCCCTGGACGACGACTTGGTCGGTACGGCTGAGAGTAGTGACGTTTTGATCAGGCATTAGATCCTCCATCGGCAGGTTTTTCGGCGGCACTTAGCGCAGCCTGGCGCTTTTCGGCAGCGGCGGCATCGGATTTAGCGGCGGCGTCGGCGGCATCCTGGGCGGCCTTGGCTTTGGCTTGCGCGGTAGCGGCGGCATCCTGGGCGGCCTTGGCGGCGGCATCGGCGTTGGCCTTGGCGGCTTTCGCGGCATCGGGTCCGGCGGCGGCTTTCACGGCCTGGGCGGCATCGGCGGCTTTGGCGGCGGCATCGGCGGCCTCGACGGCGGCTTTGGCGGCCTCGGCGGCGGCGTCCTTGGCGTCGATCACCGATTTGGCAAGGGCATCCTGATCGGGTTTGGCGGCGGCATCGGCGGCCGCTTTGGCGGCCTGTTCGGCGGCGGCCTGGGCGGCCTCGGCGGCGGCGGTTTGCGCCAGGGTAGCCCAGGTGGTGGCATCGGCCGCGGCGGCCTGCGCCAGGGCAGCCGAGCGGGCTGCCTGATCCTTAGTAGCCTGCACCGTTTCGGCTTCGATCTGTTTCATGCCCGCGGGGTCTCTGGCGACCCGGCGCAGGGCGAGTTCGAGATCGTCGTTGCCATCGAGCTTGGCGAGCAGATCGTTGAGGCGGCCGCGGGCTTCCCAAAGGGCGGCGAGCGGCTGGCACTGGCGGATGATGGCGAGGGGGCCGAAATCATCCATGTCTTTGAAGGTCAACTCGACTTTCAGCTTGGAGGGATCTTTGGCCAGCCGGTTGGGGACGAGCAATTCGAGATGCGGGCTGGTGGATTGCAGAATGTCCTTGAAGTTGTCGCGATCGATTTCGATAAACTTGCGGTCCTTGAGTTTGGGCAGAGGGGTAACCGGCTTGCCCGAGAGGTCAGCCAGGATACCCATTACCAGGGGAAGTTCTTTTTTTTGGATGGCGCCCGCAGTTTCCACGTCGTAGGTAATTTGGACCCTGGGTGGGCGATTCCGGTCGAGCCAATGTTGAATGCTTTCGGGCATGAAACGCAGTCTCCTTTTGATCGGGTTTCAATGGTACTACAAAATTCAATGGAAATTGCCTATTTTGGCGTTTTTTTCCAGTCTCCTAATTCGAGAAGGCGATAGATTTCATTTAATTCCGAATCGTTACGGACCAATTCGCGCAGCAGATCGGGAAGGCTCATGCTGCCCCACAGGATGGCGCGGCGGACAAGGTAGGGGGCGGGGCTGTGGGGTTCGATGCGGGCGAGATAATCGGCGGCTTCCGCGAGGCGGCGGTAGGCGTCATCGCGGCTGGCGATGGGGCCGGGATAAAAGACCGGCGCGGCGAGGGGGGGATCCTCGGAGGCCGCGGCGGGCGGTGGGGAATACTGCGGGGCGTACTCGGGTTCTGCCGGTTGCCGCTGGACGAGCGAGGTGGCAACGAAACCGTGGATGGATTCGAGCACGCCGAAGAACTGGCGCAGGCTGGGCGCTTGTTTGCCGCAGAGCTGGTCGAGAGAAGATTCGAGGGCCGTGCAGGATTCCATGGCTACTTCCAGACCGGCGGAGAGGGTGGAAAGGAATAGGGTGGGAGTGAACATGACCGCTTTTTGAAATTCGGCGGTGGTGAGTTTGGGGTTTTGGGCGGCGGAGGCGGGCGGGCGAAGCTTGGGATCGTTGACTTCCGGGCGGCAGGCATTTTCCCAGTCGGCCCAGCAGTAAGCGGGGATTTCTTCGCCCTCGGGGCTGGTGATGGGGAGGAGCTTGAGCTGGATGGAGAGTTTTTCGTTGATCCAGGAAATGGGGGCGGTGCGGTATTCGAGATCGCCATCCCGCGGCTGGGGGTGGAGATCGGCCCAGAAGCGAGAGGAGAGCTCGCGGAGGAGTTCGAGGCCGTCGTGGAGACCGGGGAAGCCGTAGAGATGGAGCCAGGCCTCGAGGAGCCAGGCGGCGATTTGGAGGTCTTTGGTACGGGTCTGGAGGGCCTCGGCGCAGAGGGACTGGACTTCATTCCAGTCGGCGCGCTTGAGCGATTTTTTCCAGACGCCCTGGGTAAGGGTGGGGTCGTCTTCGCGGCGGGCGGCGGCGATGCGGTCGTAGGTGCCTTCGTAGCGGAGGGACTCGCCGGAGGGGTGGGCGCCGGGGATGGGGAGGAGGAACTTGTCGATGGCGCGGGAGGGGGAAGGGCTGCTCATGCGGGTCTCCGGAGTTGGGAATTCACGGCAGAGGCACAGAAACGCGGAGAAAACAAATTCAAGACCTGAGAGCGCGGAGGGGACAGAGGGCGCGGAGGAAAGGCTTCATAGGCTGGGGGGAATTGCATTTGTTTCGGCGGAATTTTCATTGGTTCTCCCGTAATGGGGGGGCTTGGGTTGGGAAGGGGAGGGGGATTTTGACCGGGTCTTTGGCTCCGGTGGGGACGATAGCGATTTGTAAGTAGACGCGGAC
>DATGKM010000044.1:0-10478 GCA_035294665.1 Bryobacteraceae bacterium
CCGATCGAAGGCCGCCGCAATCTCGAGTACTTCGTCGGCAGCGGCGCCGCCGCCCGCAGCTATCTGTTTCGCGTCGATGGCTTCTTATACGAAGCCCCCGTCTCCTACTACAGCCAGAGCTCTTCCTGGAACTCCGCCCCGGGTTATGCGGACTTGGATTACCCCTACCTTACCCGCGCGATCCAGCCGGGCTGCCTCGGGTGCCATTCGAGCGGCATTCAGTGGATTGGCGGCACGCAGAACGCCTACGACTCGCCCCCGTTCCGCGAGGGCGGCGTAGCCTGCGAACGTTGCCACGGCCCGGGCAGCGATCACATCGCCAAAGGCGCCCCGATGCTGAACCCCGCCAGGCTTCCGCCCGCCGAGCGCGACAGTATCTGCGAGCAGTGCCACCTTTCGGGCGAAATCCGCGTGCCCAAACCCGGCAGGATCGAAGGCGACTTCCAGCCCGGCGGCCGCCTGGCGGATGACCTCGCCGTTTTCGTCCGCGCCGGCGCGCCCTCGCTGCTCCGGGTGACCAGCCACGTGGAGAACCTGGCGCAGAGCGCGTGCAAGCGAGCGAGTGGCGATAAGTTATGGTGTGGCACCTGCCACGACCCTCACTCCGTTTCCGCGGCGAGTGACAAGGCAGCGTACTTCCGTAGTAAGTGCCTGACGTGCCACCGGTCTTCCGATTGCCGCGAATCGGCCGCCGCCCGCCAAGCCCAAGCCGACAACTGCATCGCCTGCCACATGCCGCGCAATCCGACCGCCGACGTGGAGCACGTGGTCTTCACCGATCATTCCATCCGCCGGCGCCCCACATCGCGGAACGAGCCGCCAGGCATCGATGCCGAACTCGTGCCCTTCGAGGGGCGCGCGGCCACGAAGCGGGATCTCGGCCTGGCGTACGCCATGCTTGGCTCGCGCGATCAGAACGCCGCATACCTTGACCGCGCCTTCCGCCTCCTCAACGAGACTGCCCAGGCCGGCGAAGCCGATGCTCCGGCCCTCGCCTACCTCGCCGAGTTCTACCGCAACCGCAAAGACGATGCGCATGCTTTGCCGCTTTACGTCCGCGCCTGGCAACTCGATCCAAACCAGCCCGCCGTGCTGGCGGCGTTAGGCGCCTACCAGATGCAATATGGCCGGGTAGATGAGGCAATCGCGTTTTGGACACAGGCCCTGGCTTTAAGCCCCGCGATGCTTCTGGTCCGCGCCAATCTCGCCGCCGCGCTGCTCCGCTCCGGAGAGGCCGGCCAGGCCGAACAGGTCCTGCGCAAAGCCCTCGAATTCAACCCAGCGTTTGCACCGGCTAAAGAGATGGTCGACCGGATTCGCAGCTC
Source organism: Bryobacteraceae bacterium (assembly GCA_035294665.1). Taxonomy (GTDB): domain Bacteria; phylum Acidobacteriota; class Terriglobia; order Bryobacterales; family Bryobacteraceae; genus PSRJ01. Next base: position 1,326 of record DATGKM010000044.1, read on the forward strand.
CGAAACTCACTAGAGGGGCGCGCTGATCCGCTCGAGCGATTTCCGCTCCGCATCCACGCCGAGGAACACTTCTCCCGCCGCGCCCGCCAGCATCAGCGCGCTGCCCGGCAGGTACCCCCAAAACAGTTTCCTCCGCGAGCCCGTAGCAAACAGAACGTGCCATTGGCGATCAGGTCCACTCGCCCCCGAACATAAGCGGGAATCAGCTCATCGACCGCCGAATTGATGGCCGCGTATTCGCCCCCGATGCCCGCGCCGGCCATCCAGCAGCCAGGTAATCCCGAGCGCCACAACCATCACCAGGCGCCACCGGCTCCAAGGAAGACGGTCGAGCCGCCGCGGAATGTGCGTTTCCACGCACTGCGCCGCGAGCATTTCCTAGCGGCCACAGCAAACGCGTGTCCTTAGGACGGAAGCGAACAGTTCCCAAGCGGACCTCTTGTTACCCTGTGGGATGACTTCAACTGTCAAACCGCGGCCGGATGGCGGCGCCCGTCCGGCAGTGCGCTCACCAAGCGATGCGCGCGCGGCAAGTGAGCTTTGCGTTTGGGCTCCGCATGCGGGCCGCGTGCGGATCGAACTCGCTTCCGGGCAGATGGACATGCAGCCGCGGGGGAACGGGTGGTGGACCGCGCCCGCGCCGTCGGCGGGAGCCGACTACGCGCTGCTCCTGGACGGCGGCCCTTCCGTGCCCGACCCCCGCTCCCCATGGCAGCCGTTTGGTGTGCACGGCCCCTCCCGCGCGGTGGACCATGCCGCCTTCCCCTGGACCGATCGCCACTGGCAAGCGCCTCCGCTCGAAAGCGCCATCGTCTACGAATTGCACGTGGGCACTTTCACCCCGGAAGGAACTTTCGAGGCCGCCGTCCGCCACATTCCCCATCTGCGCGATCTCGGCATCACGCACGTCGAGCTGATGCCGGTGGGGGAATTCCCGGGAGACTGGAACTGGGGCTACGATGGCGTGGACATCTATGCGCCGCACCACGCTTACGGCGGCCCCGACGGGCTCAAGCGGCTGGTGGACGCGCTGCATGCGAGCGGCATCGCCGCCATTCTGGACGTGGTCTATAATCACCTGGGTCCGCTTGGCAATTATCTCGCCCGCTTCGGGCCTTACTTCACCTCGCGTTTCCACACGCCGTGGGGCGATGCCGTCAACCTGAGCGAATCCGGCTGCGCCCAAGTCCGCCGCTTCTTCGTCGATAACGCGCTCATGTGGCTGCGCGATTACCACTTCGATGGCTTGCGGCTGGACGCGGTCCACGCCATGGTCGATCCTTCGGCCACCCATTTCCTGGAAGAACTGGCTAATAGCGTGGAGCAGTTGCAGCGCGAAACCGGGCGGCACCTTTGCCTCATTGCCGAAAGCGACCTCAACGACCCGCGCCTGCTGCGCTCCGCCGAATCGGGCGGCTATGGCCTGGATGCGCAGTGGAGCGACGATTTTCACCACGCCCTCCACACCTTGCTCACGGGCGAATCGTCCGGCTATTACACCGATTTCGGAAGCATCGGACAGCTTGCCAAGGCAATCACGAATGGCTATATCTATGACGGCTGCTATTCGCGCTACCGCGGCCGGCCGCACGGGCGCCCGCTGGGAAGCGTGTCCCACTCGCGGCTGCTTGGCTACCTGCAGAGTCACGACCAGGTGGGCAATCGCGCGGCGGGCGAGCGAATCTCCCACCTGTGCAGCCTGGATCTGGTGAAAATCGGCGCCGCGCTGGTAATGACCGCGCCGTTCATCCCCATGCTGTTTCAGGGGGAGGAATGGGGCGCCACGACGCCGTTCCAATACTTCACCAATCATCCCGACCCCGACCTGGGCCGCGCCGTGAGCGAAGGCCGCCAGCGCGAATTTAGCGATTTCGGCTGGCCCGCCGCCGATGTGCCCGATCCGCAAGACCCCGAGACGTTCCTGCGCTCCAAGCTGAATTGGGCCGAGATTGCGGGAGCGCAACATACGGAGCTGCTCGACTGGTACCGCGCGCTGATTGCCTTCCGCAGGCAAACCCCGGCGCTCCGTTCGGCTCCGGCGGAAGTGAGCTTCGACGAGGCGGGTCGTTACCTGTTGATGCGCCGCGGCGATTTCGTCATCGCGGTGAATTTCAGCAAAGCCTGGCGCGGCGTCCCCTTCGACAGCGGCGCACAGGTGCTCGATGCCTCTAAGCCCGGCATCGAAACGCTCGATAAGGAACTGCGGCTGCCCCCGGAATCGGCCGCCATTCTGCGCGCGCCGCGCTGACTACCGGCTTATTCCAACATCGCCAGCGCGGCTTCCATTTCGCCGCGCGCGTGCTGGTTGCCGGTGCGCCTGGCCGCCTCCACGCCCTTCCGGTAAAGCTCTCTGGCCTCGTCCAGTTGACCCAGGCGCTCCAGGGTTTGGCCGCCGTGAAAGTAAGCCGCTACGTAATCCGGATTAGCGGCCATCAGCGACCGGAACTCGGCCATGGCTGCAGGCAGGTCGCCCGAGTTGCGATACTCCATCGCCAGCCCGTAGCGCGAAAACGAATCGTTCGGGTTCCGCGCCACCATGCTTTTCAGGGCTTCTAACCGGCTTGTCGCCTGCTTTTGTTCGATCATGCTACGATACCTCCCAAGTGGCCTGCCCCTATTTTCACCCCAGCCGCGACCCCGTGCCCGCTTTGGAATCCATGCCGTTGCCGCTGGGCGATGCGTGGCGCGGCCTGTGCCGCGCGCCCGGCGTGGAGCCGTTTGAGCCGGAAGCGGCGGCTCTGGTTCCGCTTTGCCATCTCGGCTACGCCCGCGGCCGCTGCGCCCATTTTCCCACGGACGATGGCGGCGCCGATGCGGTGCGCTTCGCGGTGTCGCGGGAAGCGCCGGACGAAATCCAACTGGATTACGTATTAGAACGCGCCCACCATCCTTATGCGCACGGCAAACTGCGTTATTCGCTCAGCCTGGGGGTGTTCGCGGGCGGGACCGCGGAAAACGTCGGGTGTCAAGCCCAAGCCTATATCGAAAGCTACTTGCGGCGGCGGAAAACATGAGCGAAGGCAAACCCGTACGCGAGTCCATTTCCGAATACTCCGAGTTGGCTCTCCCCACGGACGTGAATCCGTTGGGTAACCTGCTCGGCGGCAAAGTCATGCACCTGGTCGATTTGGCGGCCGCGCTGGCCGCCACCAGGCACACGCGCCTGCCGGTGGTTACGGTTTCGGTGGATAGCCTGCAATTCCTCGAACCGGTGCACGTGGGAGAGTTGATCGTGCTGCGCTCTTCGGTGAACCGCGTTTTCCGCACCTCGATGGAAGTGGGAGTCAAGGTGATGACCGAGAACCTGCTGACCGGCAACCGCGTGCACACCTGCTCCGCCTATCTTACCTTCGTGGCGTTAGATGAAACGGGCAAACCCACGCCGGCGCCGCCGGCGATTCCGGAGACCGAAGAGGAGCAGCGGCGTTACCGGGAAGCGGGCCAGCGGCGGGAATACCGCCTGGCCCGCAGGCAGCCGAGCGGGCGCGAAACCGCGGTCTAGCCTTCCTTATACATGTACTTGATGCTGGGCTTGTAGAGCAGAAGGTTGGGTTCGCCGGTGCGGTTGATTTTGAGGCAGCACTTGTCGTACCACTCGATGACGCCGTGGAGCGTTTCGCCGTCGCGCAGCACGAAGACCATGGGCGTCTTAGCCTGCATTTGTTTCACGTAATAGAAATTCTCGGCATTGGTCTGATCGGGGGGCACGGGCTTCTTCTGCGGGGGGCGGCGGGGCGAAGCGATCTGTTCCTTGATTTCGTTCAGAGACGGACGAATGAGTTTACGGTTGACTGCTTCCACGGGATACCATCCTTAGGAGAAGTTATGATAGGCCGCCGTTAGCCGAGTTGGATCAGCATGCGGAACGGTTCCTAGTTGGATCGATTAGTCCGACTTGCCTAATGGATAGCATAATTAGGCCTCTCCCGCAAGGTTACCGCACCCGGTACGATCGCCCAAACACTCGCCGGAAGCGGTCGCGGATGCGTCCCGCAAGGCCTGCCAGCTTGCCGCTGGAAAGGGGCGCCGCGCTCTCCAACGGACCGGCCGGCAACGGCGTTTGCGCCACCATGGTCTGCCGCGGTTGAGCTTCGCAGGGTTGTTCTCCGGCGAAACGCACGATGTTTTCGATGAACGCGTAATTGCGCCGCCACCTCTGGCCGTCGCTCTTTTCGAGACACACCGAAAAGCCAGGATATTTCGCCGTGCCCTTAGCGTTGTTAGAAAAAGCTTTGTTCGAAGAAGCTTTGGAATTCGAAAACTCCACCTGGTTCAGCAACACCGGCGCGTAGCCGTGCACGTTGCGCTCGATGTACGCGGTTTCGTAACGATGGCGGCGCAGGCTCCAGATGAACACGCGGAAACTGTCGAAATCGTAGGAGTGCATGCCCTCGCCAATGGTGGTCCAGAGCCATTCGTGCTTCTTTTGATCTCCGTCCTGCACCTCGCCCAATGAGAAATACGAAACGATGCGGTGTCCTTCGGCGTATTGCGCCACCTCGTCGGGAATGGCCATCACCAGACGGCGGGTGAGCACCCAGCCGGTCTCGCCGGTTTTGGTGCGCACCAGGCTCCAATCGTCCATGGCCGGCGGCTTCTCTTCTTTTTCGGGTTCTTCGTCCGCATCCGCTTCCTCATCCAAGTTGGTTTTGGAGAGCTCCAGCCAATTGGAAGGGGGACCAGGCGGCGGCAGCGGTGGCGCGAGCGGCGGGTATTTCGCTTCTTTTTTCTTGGGCGCCGGCTTGGCCTTCTTTGGCGCGGGAGGTAGAAGGTCTTTGTGCAAGCTTACGTCGATGCGCGGAGTTGTCACATGCTCCAGCACGTCCACCTTCTCGTTCTCGTGGATCTGCAAGAAACTAGGCGACTGGCGGTAGGGCAGGGTATGCACGTTCAGCTCGCCGAACGTGGTGGCCTGGCCCTGCTGGGGCATGCGGGCGGCGCGGTCCGCGAGTTCTTTCAGCTTGTCCATATCTTCGCGCGCCAGCAATTGCCGTTCGTCAGTCCAGCCTTCCACTCCGGAGGAGGTGCGCACGCGGAAGAACCGCCGGCGCTTCTGCAACAGTTCAAGCCGCTCGCCGTGCTTTACGGTGGCCACAACGGGCGATTCGAGCGGAATATCCTTGCGGATTTTCAGCACGATTGGTCCCGCGTATGCCTCCCCGATTGCGGGTGTGTGCCGGTTGCCGCTCTCGCACGAAACCAGACACAGAACGAGGATCGTCAGGGCGAAAACGTGGGTTAGAGGACGATACACTCTTATATTCAGTTTATCAGGGTGTGCGGGGCGTTTTGGAGCCGATGGAGCCGAAGGGAACACAAACTTGACGAACAGACCCAATACTCCGAGCCAGCCCCAGACTTGGTTGGAGCCGGTGGCCGACAGTGGCGGTTTCTGGTAGTTGAGATGATGGAGTTGAGCGCGGCGCTCGCGGACCGGTAGGTTCCCTCGTCCAGCAAGGCGGCGAAGACCTCATTCGGTGCCTTGTCCTGGAAGCGCACGGAATGCAGTACGTCGAGGATTTTCTGCTGTTCGGCGGGCGCCAGGGCGCGGGGCCGGGGGAGTGGCCGGCTCGCTGGGACGGAGGTGGCGATAGAGCGAAGCCCGCGGCAGGTGGAGCGCGCGGCAGGCGGCCGCCCGGCCTACTGTTTGGCCGAGCTGGTGGGCGGCAGTCATGAGTTCTCCTCGCCGCCCTTGACCTCCGGCAGCGAGATCCCCAGCAGGGCCGATACTTTTTTTTGCACGTCGATGATGAGCTCAGCTTGTTCGAGGCGACGGCTCAGACGGGCATTCTCTTTCCGCAGACGCTGATTTGCCTCCGTCAGCGGGTTGGCTGTGGATTGGCGCCCGCGCTTTTTGGGCGTCAACGCATCAAGTTCGCCTTGCTTTTTGGCGCCGCCAGGTCGTGAGGTGGGACGAATACAAGCCCTCCCGACGCAGCAGCGCGCCGCTAGCGCCGTCGTCGCGGCAGGCCTCGGCCTGGGCCACTATTGAGCGCTTGTACTCGGCAGTGCACTGCCGGCGCTTGGCTTTCTCCGGAACCTCCGGGGCGGGGGTAGGAACCGGCGCGACGCCGCCGGAGTTGGCAGCTCCTCCGCTCCGGTCGGGCTGGCTACGCTCGCCCTCCCTGCGCCGCGGGGCCGCCAACTCCGCCTCTTTGACCGGCAAATGCTTGAGAAACGACTTGAGCGACTTGAGCACTGAACTGGATTCTTTCTCCGCCCTCTACAGTAATTGACGGCCGGGAAGGTGTCTCAGTCATATGGCACAGAGGGAACTGTGGAGGAAGTTCTTGAGTTTGTCGGAATTAAAGAACTATTTTAATTCAGTGCGCAATCATACGTTTGCAGCCGGCAGTGTGGAATGGCCTGGGAGTAATGCAGTGATTGGTAAGGGGGTGCACCCAACGTTTCTGATTCAATGAAATGTGCGAAAATTTACGGTTATTTCCCACGTACAAAAACGGGAGGAAAGTGGACGATGGCCCACGAGGTTCGCGCGAGGATCGACACCAAAGTTGTCGCCTCAAAAGATCTTGAAATTGAGGTCAAAAGCAACGGCGGAAAATTGGGCACGTTGCTGATTAGCAAAGGAAACATCGAGTGGCTGCCAAGGGGCAATTTCGTCAACAAGAAGCGCCTTTCGTGGAGCAAATTCGCGGCGCTGCTTGAATCGGAGGGTAAGACTGCAAGGATCAAGGCCTGATTGATCTTGAAGTCCGATCTGGGAACTTCGATCGTTACTGGATCGAAGCAGACCCGATTCTGGGGAGTATGCGGTTACGTCGTCGTTTGTCGAAGCGGTGGAGGATCGGGAAGCAGCACTGCCGGATAAGGCATTGGGACCGATTTCAGGTGTTCCTGAATGGTCACCTTGAACTCGCGAGGGAGGTCCCGAATAGGTACATCATCCTCGCCCACCGAAATGCGAACCGATTTGTGCAGTTCGCCTCTTTGGATGGAGGCGGCGTCTTTGGGGAAGCTGTCAGTAATCATTTTCTAAGCGCGCATGAACAGCTCAGCCCTGAGAATTTTCATGCCCTTTGCAATATGGGCTGGATGGTGCCACATACCTCGGGGTGGGGCGGCGGTAACTTCTGGAGACGATGGAGTGGGGCCACCGCAACTGAGGAGATCTGCGCGGCCGCTGTCCACAGTTTGCGGGACGTTTTCGGCATTCGGACACCAGACATCCTAACGATCGAAACCGGAGCATTTTGTGAAAGCCTGCTTAAGAGTGGCCCAGCTTTGGCAGCAAGTCTCAATCTCCGCCGCGGGCAGCGAATCCGCAACGCGGAAAACGGCAACACTTATTTGGTCGGTGACGTAATTGGACAGGGATACTTCGGTATCGTATATCGAGCTGAACAGGTTTCCGGTCGCCCGTTGGGCGACAGAGCACTCTGCTTAAAGGTTTGCGGCGATGCTTCGTCGTGGCATTGTGAGGCTTACTTCGGGCAGTTGTTGCGAGACGAGTCTCGGGTTGTGAAGGTGTTCGATTCTTTCGCGTGGACACCTCGCGCCAAGCGTGCGCGTCCCCGCTATTGCCTGATTACGGAGTTTCTACAGCACGGAGATCTAGCACAATATCTTCGCGAGCATCCGCGTGCCTTCAGTGAGAGGAAGGCGCGCAGCGAAATGGTTGCGGTCTTGCGCACCCTTCACCAACTCCACGCAGCCGGGGTTGTCCATCGCGATCTAACGCCGAAAAACGTGCTGGTTGGCTCCGGCGGGCGGCTCAAAATCGCCGATTTCGGCATCGCTTCACAAAGCCTCAGGAAACGACGGGTGATGTTCGACGTATTCAATCCGCGCTTCGCCCCGCCCGTTTTCAAGAGATTTCTGCCGGCAGATGACGTGTTCCATTGTGGGCAGTTGTATGCATTTCTGCTGGCCGGTAGAGCCGACGGCCCATTCACTCCCGAAGATGTTCGGAAAATCGAGTGCAGTGCCGACGCCAAAGCGGTAATACAGCGTTGCATAGGCATGCGGAGAAAGCGTTATGCAAGCGCCGCTGAGATGCTTAGCGCTCTTGAAAACGGCGAGGACCGGATGCGTAAGGAGGGGCGCGTCCGATCATTAGTCGGTAAACGAGTCGTCTTCACTGGGAAAATGCGGGTCTTACGGAAAATAGCCGCGCTCTCCCTGAAGGAGGCCGGCGGCATCCCGCAGTCGAAGGTGGGACATCAGACCGACATCATTGTGAGGGGCGAACAGCCTTCGCCGCATTACATTGCTGTGGATGTCGGTCGGAAACTACTCGACGTCCAACGCGAAAGAGAAGTGGGACACAGAATCGTAGAGCTATCAGAGGCTTCCTTTTGGCGCCTATGTCGGAAGACGCTGGGATTGCCAAAGCCAACCGCTACAAGTTAGCCGGAAGGTGCGTTGCCCCGCCGCGGCCATGACGATATTCAGCTTACCCGGCCCTACTCAAATACCTCCGGTCTGGTCCACGATTGCTACGCGCCTGACGTCCTGGCGGTCCCAAAAAGGCCCTCACACGAACGCGCAAGCCCCTTGAATGCGGACCCGAACTCGCGCCCCCATGGCGACATTGCCGCTTGAGCCATCAAGATCGAGAACTACGAAACTATTGGCGGCGGTGGCGACGGCTACGTGCGTACCGTTGCGCGCGACGGCAGTGCCGCTCACCACGCCGGCGCGCGGCGCTGCTCGTTCGGTAATCGCGATATCCGCCACCGCTATGTTGGACTGCCGCATGTATTCCGTAGCCTTTTGGGCTAGGTTCGGAACCTCGTTCCCCCGCAGCGGCGGACCGTCAACATCGCAGGCGGGACCTGAGAAAGGGCATGGATGGGCTGGCACAGTTGTGTCGAGAAAAATTGGGCGCCGATCCATTTTCCGGCTGCCTGTTCATTGTTCGCAGTCGGCGGGCCACGGCGATCAAGGTTTTGGCGTTCGACGGCCAGGGGTTTTGGATGGCCCAGAAACGATTATCGAAGGGCAGATTTGTCTGGCGGCCAACCGGCAAGGAGGCGACCCGAACGCTCCAGGCTCATCAGGCGCAGTTACTGTTCGCAGCGGGTGACCCAGAAACCACGGCCGCGCCAGTCTGGCGGAAAGTAAGCTGAAAAAGCGCTTACGTTCCAAGAAAATCTCCTCTACACTGCAGTTATCGTGGACAGCGGATGG
>DATGKM010000045.1:0-16226 GCA_035294665.1 Bryobacteraceae bacterium
AGCATTTTCCAATCGAAGGATGAGCATGAAATCTGGACTGCCGGTGAGCCCGGAAACGGAGGAATGAGGAGGCCGCGTAGCGGCCGACTTCCTTTCTTCGGTTTTTGGTTCGACACCAGAACCGTGATCATCATCGCTTGCGCCGCGTGGAAGAGTGGGAAACCTGTTTTTGGTTTTCCACTTTTCCATCCGGCGCGAGCTGGGGCGGTGGAAATGTGGGAATCTCGCTGCTGTTGCGAGATTCCCAAGGGACGGTGGGAAGCGTGGGAAACCGCCGTTTGGTTTTCCACGCTTCCCACGGGCCCGGCATTTCCACGGCCCTCTACCCGCGATGATCTCAGCAGAACGCGGGCGGTACCGGATGTGGCCACTTGCATTGCCGGAGCAAGCGTGCTTTGGCAGCCTGCATCCGGCGAGCCCATTCGGTGTCGCTCCGCTCGTCGGCGATGGGGTCCAGCCTCGCCCAACTCAGGCCTGGCCTGAGATATCGCGCGGCCTCCGGCAGTGACTTCAATTTTTCGTAGGGCGTCTGGTAGTCTCCCACCGGGTACCGGCGCTGGCGCTTGCCCCGCGGATCTACCGTCACGGTGGCGAAACCACAAGGGCGGTGAAAGTTCAGATACGGATTCAGAAACTGGGCGTAGAACTTCTGCAGAGCTTCGGCGTGCTCGGCGGGGATGTGCCCATAGCCGATCAGCTTGCGGATCACGGCGCCGTTTTTGCCTTCCACCAGGGCATTGTCCTGACTGCGATTCGGCCGCGATTTGGTGAATTCCGCCCGCAGTTTGTCCAGTAGCTTGGCCACCGTGTGGTTGATGAACTCCGAGCCATTGTCGGCATGAAAACCCAGCACCACAAAGGGAAATTGCTCCAGCATCGCCTCCAGTACCGGCAGCCAGTATGTCTCGCTGATCTTGCTGGCGCAGCCCACCACCTGCCACTGCGTCACCGTGTCTACGGCGTTGATGTGATACACCCCCTTGGCGCCGTCCCAGTCGCCTTGATGTACCGTGTCTACGCGCAGAAACCCGGGCCTGCCTTGCGGATCGGGTCTGCGGCGGTCCCCAATCGTGGTCGGGGTAGGCCGGGTTGGTTCGTACACCGCTGCTTGATTGCGGTATCGCGCGCTGTGACGCAGGTTGTACAGGTGTGCCACCGAAATCTGCGCCAGCCGGGCATACTCCTTTCGCCCAAACTGTTCGTACTCGCGCCGCAAAATGCATCGTGTCGCCGGCCCGCTCAAGCGCTCGTGGACGCGGTCTACCTCCGCCAACAGGGCGATGTCCTGATCCGTGTACCGACTCGCAAATCGGTGCCGCTGGTACGGTTGCTCCCGCACCCCTGCCGTATCCAGGTACCTCCGGATCAGCCGGGTCATTTGCGAGGCGCTCAACCCCGTTACCTTCTCCGCGTAGGTACGAATCAGTCCGCGCTCTGTCTTGCCCAAACTTCCGTATCCTTGCGCTGCCAAAGTGCGCTCGACCCACGCGTAGACTTCCGCCCGTCGGCAGCCCGCAAATTCGATCTTGCGGCTCGACCGCAGGAATTCCCGTATTTGCTCGTGACTCAGGTTCTCGGCATTCTGCATGTACACCTGCACCCAGCCGCAGCATGCCTACCTGCCCTCCATTTTCATGCTCACCTTGCATTGGAAACCGGTCCGATCCCCAGCCCTGTTTCATGCTCATCTTGCATTGGATAATTCTGTCAGCGCGGACACGCGGCGTGGGTTTGAGTCGGCCCGCTATAATCTGAAGTTATCCTCGAAAGTCACAAAAAACCCAAAACTTCGTTAGCCGCCCGCGTGGTCGCCGCGGTCAACTGGGTGATCGCCTGTTTGGTCGTGGTGGCGCTCGCGTTGGTGTATTGGTTTGCCTGGCGGCCCTTGCCCCAACGCTCGGGAACGATTATGGCGCCGGTTTCCCAATCGGTACGGGTCGAGTTCGACCGGCTGGGGGAGCCTCACATCCACGCAGTTACCGAAGAGGATGCACTCGTCGCGCAGGGGTATGTGACGGCGCAGGACCGGCTCTGGCAGATGGATACGTTGCGGCGGGCGGCCGCGGGCGAAGTGGCGGAAATTGCCGGACCGGTGGCGCTCGAAAACGACCGCGAAGCCCGCTTACTGGGGCTGCGGCGGGCGGCCGAAGCCGACTATTTGAAGCTGCCGGCCGCGCAGCGCGCCGAACTGGCGGCCTACGCCCGCGGCGTGAACGCCTTCATTTCCACCCACCTGAAAAATCTTCCGCTGGAGTTTACCCTGCTCGGCTACCAGCCAAGGCCATGGAGCGCGGTCGATTCCATCCTGATTGGCCTGCAGATGTTTCGCACTCTGACGTCCTCTTGGAAGACCGAACTGCGCAAGCGGGACATGCTGCGGCATGGCGACCCCAAAAAGGTGGATCTGCTGTTTGCGATCCGCGCCGGCAACGAAGTGCGGCCGGGCTCGAACGCCTGGGCCATAGCCGGCAGCCGAACACGCTCCGGGCATCCGCTGCTTTCCAACGACATGCATCTGGAACCGACCCTGCCGGGTATCTGGTATATGACCCATTTGCAGGCGGGAAATTTGGATGTGGCCGGAGTTTCGCTGCCGGGGACGCCCGGGGTGCTGGTGGGCCATAACCAGCGAATCGCCTGGGGGTTCACCAACTCCGGGTTCGACGTGCAGGATCTATATATCGAAAAGTTGGATCAGCGCACCGGACGGTACCTCTATGACGGGCACATCGAGCAGGCGCGGCCGGATGTGGAATTGATCCGCGTGAAGGGTCGCGCGCCCGTGGAAATGCTGGTGTGGGTGACCAGACACGGCCCCGTGATTCGTGCCGGCAGCGGGGAAACTCTGGCGCTGCGGTGGACGGTTCAGGATCCCGGCATTTTTCAGTTTCCGCTGCTCGATTTCGATAAGGCCCAAAACTGGGATGAGTTCCAGGCCGCCATGTCGCGGTTTCCGGGGCCGGCGCAGAATGTGGTGTATGCGGATGCCGGCGGAAATATCGGCTATCACGTAATGGGTAAGCTTCCGAAACGGCGGGGGTACCGGGGAGACGTGCCGGTGGATGGCAGTTCGGCCGGGTACGATTGGGACGGCTATATCCCGTTCGACCAGCTCCCCAGCGCATTCAACCCCCCCAGCGGGATGATCGTTACGGCCAATCAGGACCCGTTTCCAAAAGACTATCCATACCCGGTGAACGGCGATTTCGCCTCAAACGCGCGCGCCCGGCAAATCCTCAACCGGCTTTCCGCGCGCCAGGGTTGGGAGCCGGAGCAGATGCTGAGTGTCCAGACGGATGTCTATTCGCCGTGGCTGCTCTTTCTGGCCAAGCAAATCGTCGCGGCATACGATAAGCGCAGCGGGAACAGCCCCGCGCTGGAGGAAGCCGTGAGCCTGCTGCGCGCCTGGAACGGGCAGATGGATAAAGACCTGGCGGCGCCGTTTCTGGCCGAACTGGCGTACCGATATGTGCGGAAGGCATTCGCGGAGAGCGCGGCGCCCGGTGCGGGCGAGTCCTACGAGTACCAGATAGCGCCATCCGTACTCGAGAAGCTGCTGCGGGAGCGGCCCGCTGGCTGGTTCCCGGACTACGATGGGATGCTGCTGCAGGCGCTGGTGGATGCCAACGAGGAGGCGGGGCGAATCCAGGGGCACGACCCCAAACGGTGGCGGTACGGAGCGTCGCTCCGGGCCCTGATATACGATCCGGTGGTCCACCAGATCCCGTTGCTGGGCAAGTACTTCGATATCGGCCCGGTGCCCATGAGCGGGTCCGGAACTACGGTCAAGCAGACCACCCCCAACCTGATGCCGTCCATGCGGATGACGGCGGAACCGGGCGCCTGGGACCATTCGCTATTGAATGAGCTGACCGGGGAATCGGGCCAAATTCTGTCGCGCCATTTCCGCGACCAATGGCGGGATTATTACGCGGGCAGAAGCTACCCGATGGAGTTCCAGCGGGTGGAGGCGGCCAGCACCCTGACCTTTACGCCTTCCCGATAAGGCCGAGTACCAGAACCGGGACCATTGCCTTGCCGCGCCAGCCGGCTTAGCGTTTGGTCATGCTCTTCCTGTTCATCTTGCTGCAAGTGCTCGACGCGGGCACCACGATGGCTTTCCTGCATCGCGGGGTGGCGGAGGGCAATCCCCTGGTGCGCGCGCTTTTCGGCGTGTCCGCCGGGCCGGCGATGGGGCTCGCCCTGGCAAAGCTGGCGGGCATCGTGCTGGCGCTCTTCGCCTGGCGCACCGGGCGGCAGCGCTTGCTCTCCCGCGTCAATGTGGTGTTTGCAGCCTGCGTGATGTGGAACCTGGCGGCAACCGTGCTGCCGAAGATGTAGCGGGAGAGCGACTCACCGCGGGTACCTCCAAGTCCCTGGCGCCGCTCAAACTCAAACTTACCGTCAAGTGGAATCCTGTGCGCACGAGTACTACTGCGCGGGGACCACTCACTACCGGCGTACCGCCGCGTACCGTTTCTTAATACAATTTCGCTGAATCCGTTGTACCCTTTCCTCCGACGGAGCATGCGTGCCAGTTAGTTGGGAAATACGGGGCTCCCTTCTGATCCTCACCTTATCTGGCGACTGTGGCGATGAGGTGGTGGCGGCAATCGCCCGTGCCGTCCGGCATCCGGACTTTCCGCCGGGCAAGGCTGTGCTGTTTGACGCGCGGCTTGCCACCGGGCACGCCACCTCATATGATGCGCAACGGCGCGCGGCGCAAATTGTGTCGCTGTGTAGCGAAGGTGTGGCGCGGCGCTGCGCCATAGTGGTGGGAACCAGACCCTATCAGTATGGGTTGGCCAGAATGACGGCGGCCTATCTGGACTTTGAAGGCATGGAAATGCAGATCTTCAAAGCGATGGAACCGGCCATAGACTGGCTGGAGCGGCCGGCGGAGCAGACGCGGGCGGCCGGGGGCTGAAAGCGCCCCCTGTGCCAAAATGAAATAGAAAATCATGAACAACTTGGAATCCGTGCCGCCGGTGTATGCCGATGCGCCGGCGCTCGAAGAGGGGATTCTTACTTTCTGGCGGGAATCGCAAGCCTTTGAGAAGCTGCGCCAACTGCGCGACGGCAAGCCGCTGTTCCGCTTCATCGACGGGCCGATTACCGCCAACAATCCCATGGGCGTGCACCATGCCTGGGGCCGCACCCTGAAGGACGTTTTCCTGCGCTACAAAGCGCTCACCGGGCACTCCGCCAAATATCAGAACGGCTTCGATTGCCAGGGGCTGTGGGTGGAAGTCGAAGTGGAGCGCGCCCTTGGGTTCAACGGCAAGCCGGATATCGAGCGGTTCGGCCTGGATAACTTCTCCCGGCAATGCAAGGAGCGCGTCGAGACCTACGCCAAGGTCATCAGCAATCAATCCATCCGGCTGGGCATGTGGATGGATTGGGCGAATTCGTATTACACCTATCACGACTACAACATTCTGGGAATCTGGCACTTTTTGAAGGAGTGCCACCGGCGCGGCTGGCTGTATCAAAAGGGGCTGCCGATGCCCTGGTGCTGGCGCTGTGGCACCAGCCTTTCCGAGCACGAAATGGCCGGATCGCACAAAGACCTGGAGCATCTTTCCGTTTACGTCATGGCGCCGCTAAAGGCCGAGCCTTCGCGCAAGCTGCTGCTCTGGACTACCACGCCCTGGACGCTGGCCGCGAACGTGGCGGCGGCGGTGAATCCCGAGCTGGCTTATGTCGAGGTGAAGTCGCACCACTGGAATCACACGCTGATTCTGGGCAAGGAAGCGCTGGGAAAGATTCGCGAATTTCACCCGGAGTTGGTGCGGGAAATTGCCGGGCGCGATCTGATCGATCTGGAATACGATCCATTCTTTCCGGAGCTGCCGCAACAATCCGATATTGTGCATCGCGTCGTTCCATGGAACGAAGTCGATGCGGTGGAAGGCTCGGGCATCGTGCATATCGCGCCAGGCTGCGGGCGCGAAGACTACGAGCTCGGCCAGGAGCTGGGCCTGCCGCAAATTTCGCCCGTGGATGGCTTGGGAAATTACTATCCCGATTACGGCTGGCTGGCCTCGAAGCACGCTTCGGCGGTGGCGCAGGATATTGCCGTGGCGCTGCGGGAGCGGGGCAAGCTCCTCAAAGAGGAGATGTATCTCCACAGTTACCCGGTCTGCTGGCGCTGCAAAACCGAGCTGATTTTCCGCCTGGTGGACGAGTGGTTCATCAAGTGCGAACAGATCCGGCCCCAAATGCTCGAGGCGGCGCGCACGGTTCAGTGGATCCCGGAGTACATCGGCAAATCGATGGAAGACTGGCTTACCCATATGAAAGACTGGTGCATTTCGCGCAAGCGCTATTGGGGGCTGCCGCTGCCGTTCTTCATCTGCCCAGCCTGCGACGAGCTGACGGTGGTGGGCTCGCGCGGCGAGTTGCGCGAGCTGGCTGTCGATCCGGCGGTGGTGGACGCGCTTCCCGAGTTGCACCGGCCGTGGATCGACGAGGTGCGCATCCGCTGCCCGAAATGCGGGAGCGAGGCGCCTAGGGTGGCCGAAGTCGGGGACTGCTGGCTGGATGCAGGCATCGTGCCCTTCAGCACGCTCGGCTACTTCACGGACCGCAAGGCATGGGCCTGCGCGTTCCCCGCGGAGTGGATCAGCGAGATGCGCGAGCAGGTGCGGCTGTGGTTCTACTCCATGCTGTTCATGAGCGTGACGCTCGAGGGGCGCTCGCCCTACCAGAAGGTGCTGTCTTACGAATCGGTGGTGAGCGAGGAAGGCGCCCGCTTTTCGAAGACCGGCTACATGATTCAGTTCGACGAAGCCGTCAATAAAGTGGGCGCCGATCCCATGCGGTACCAGTTCTGCAGCCGCCCGGTTTCGGTGAACATGCGGTTCAGCTACAGCTTGGCGGAGCAGGCATCCCGCAAGATCGCGGACCTGTGGAACATCTATGTCTTCCTGGTGAACTACGCGATCCTGGACAAGCCCGACCTTGCGCGGAAGGTTCCGCCCGAAACGCTGCAGGTGACGGATCGGTGGCTGCTGGCGCGCACGGCGGAGATGGTCGATGAAGCCAGGCAAAGCTACGAAGCCTACGACACGCCGGCCGTGATTCGCAACGTCGAGGCGTATCTGGACGACGTGTCCAACTGGTACGTGCGCGTGAGCCGGCGGCGGTTCTGGCGCCAGGGGCACGAAGCGGACAAGCGCGCGGCATATTCCACGCTGCTCGCCGCGCTCAAATCGACCGTGCTGGTGCTTTCGCCCATCGTGCCGTTCGTGACGGAGCGCATCTGGCAGAACGCCGTGCGCGGGCTGGAGCCGGGAGCGGCTGCATCGGTGCATCACGCCGTATGGCCGGAGCCGCCGGCCGAGTGGCGCGATGAGGCGCTGCTGCGGCGCACGGCGGCCGTACGAGATGCCATCCGGCTGGGATTAAAGGTGCGCGCGCAGGCGCAGGTGCGGGTTCGGCAGCCGTTGCCTACTCTCCACGTCGTGGGCGCCGGAAAGCAGGCATTCGAAGAGCAAAAGGCGGTCATTCAAAGTGAGCTCAACGTGAAGGGCATTTCGCTCACCTCCGATCGCGATGCCTTCTTCCGCCGCAGCGTGAAGGTGGATTGGAAGGCGGCCAATGCGCACTTGAAGCGGGAATCGGGCCGGTTCCGCGGCGTCTTCGAGGCGCTGGCCGCCGAGGTCCGCGACTCGTTGGACCTCCAGGGCGAGTCGGTCGCGGTCCCCGGCTTCGACCAACCGCTCCCCGCTAACCTGTTCCGCCTGGACCAACAGCCGGACCCGCGTTACGGCATCGCCGAAGAGAACGGCCTGCTCGTAGCTTTGGACATGGAAGTTACCGGCGCCCTCAAGCGCGAAGGCCTGATTCGCGACCTGGTGCGCAACCTGCAAGTGGCGCGCAAGGACGCCGGCCTCTCCGTCAGCCAGCGCATCGAGCTGGGTCTCTCTACCGAAGATGCCGGTATTCGCGAGGCCATCGGCGAGCACGAAGACTACATCAAAGACGAATTGCTTGCGGTCTCTCTCGTCCATGGCGAGGTGGACTCGCCGCGGGCCAGGGTGGAAATCGATCTGGATGACAGCCGGGTTGTGGCCACCCTTCGCTGGTGACGCATACCGTGCGCTTCCGCCGGCCAAAATCGCCGGAATCGAACCGGCCCGGATGGTAATCTAAGAACAGTCGTACTGCTTCGTCTCTTCTATACGTGGCTCCATCCGTGCGAGGGGAACCAGGGACCGCTTGGGAGTGAATCGAAATTGATGCAGCGCACAGGGGCTGGTGGCACGTTTTCCCCGGTTTTGTTATGTTTGATGGCCTTGCCGGGAGTATTCTGCTCGCAGGCCGTGGCCCAGGACAGTACTGATCCGTCCGCAAAGGTGCCGGTAGTGCCCGCCCAGCCCGGTCAAACGCCAACCAGCGGCACGTCGAAAGACCGCCTGTTCTGGGCGCTGCCGAACTTTCTCACCCTGGAACATGCGGGGGAGGTCCCGCCGCTCACGGCGGCGGAGAAATTCAAAGTAACGCTGCGCAGTTCGTTCGATCCGGTGGAATTTTTCTGGTACGGCGCGCTGGCTGGGCTCAGCCAGGCGGAAAACAGCGAGCCCGGTTTCGGGCAGGGCGCGCAAGGATATGGCAAGCGCTACGGCGCTTACTTTGCCGATGGCACGATCGAGAATGTCATGACCGAAGCCATCCTGCCCTCGATGCTGCACCAGGATCCCCGTTATTTCCAGTTGGGCAAAGGCGGATTCTGGCGGCGGACGGAATACGCGGTGGGCCACATTTTTGTGACGCGGACGGACAGAGGAACGAACCAGTTCAACTTCTCGGAGATTTTCGGGAGCGCCGCATCGGCGGGCATCTCAACCTACGCGTATCATCCGCCGGGCGACCGGACCTTGGAAAATACCGCGAGCGTGTGGGGCAGCGAGTTAGGCTACGACGCGCTGACCTACGTGGTGAAGGAATTCTGGCCGGATATCCGGCGCAAACTGCGCAAAACGCACGGGGCGCAGGACCATTAATGCCGCAAATGGCGCTTCATCCAATGGCCGACATCGGGGCCAAACTCGGGCGCGATGTTGGCGAGGCCGGCGCCTGCGATATTGGTTCCCCAGTTGACCAGGGATACCGAGGCCGTTCGGCTGGCTGGTGGGTAGTAGGCGTTCGATAGTCCGGCGCTCATGCCGCAGCCCAGCACGTTGGCCCAGTTGAATGTGCCTGTTCCAGTATCGGTGCGGGTCACAACCGCGCGGCTGATGGCGTAGCCCATCCGGTTCCAGAATCCATGCGCGGGCCCGAGGCGCCGGTAGCGTGTATCTTCGTGCAAAGCGGAGGCAAGCACGAAATCGGAGAAGAAGTTCTCGCTGGAGTAGTCGCCCACGGTGGCAACGAAACGCTTGGCGAAGGCCGCGTGACGCCAGAAGTGCCGCCCATACAAAGGGGCCGAGCGGGTGAGCTGGGAAACGATGGAATCGATCGAAGCGGCGGTCAGGGTGAGCGGCGAAACCGTTTCGGTTACGAAGTTGCTCCACTTTTCGGAAACGGAGGGCGGCGGCTCGGGCGGACTCTGGGCCAAAGGGATTGAGTTCACCGGATCCTGCGCGTGCGCCGGCGGGATCGCCAGAAATAGCAGCGATCGGGCGAGCCACACGCGGGCAAACGTACTGGTTGTTTTCCGACCCACGCGGGACACCACCACAGTAACATTACCGGGCGGGCGCACGCAGTGAGCAGTACTTAGTTATGGGCGGGCGCCTCCGCGACCACCCCGTCCGCCCGGGCCGGTCTGGGGTTTCGGGGCGCCGGGCTTGCCGCCCTTCGAAATGAGCAGATCGGCGGTATCTTTGTGGACGTCTCTGCGCTGGCCGCCGCGGCTGTTGCCTTGGGCGACGCCCATGGCGTAATCGACGGCGGTGTAGCCGCGGGCATCGGGCTGATTGATGTCCGCGCCTTTGCTGAGCAGGTATTCGACGACTTTATTCCAGCCCCAGAAGGCGGCGCCTTGAAGCGGGGTTTGCTGTAAGCGGCCGGCGCGCTCGTTGACGCTGCCGCCGTGCGAGAGCAGCAGGTCGAGCGAGGCGATGGAGCGCTCCTGAATATCGGGGAGGTAGTAATTGCCGCGCGTATCGGCGTCGACCGAGCCCATGCCGGAAGCGGCGACGGTGGGCGTCATGCCGTCGTTATTCGGCAGATCGACCATGGCGCCGTGATCGAGCAGCAGCTTGATAGCGTCCACGTCCATGGCCTTGGCGGCGCGCAACAGCGGGGTGACTCCGGGCTGCATGAGCATGCGATCGACGCCGCGATCGGCGCCGGTGGAGCGATAGGGCTGGAGGAGCTTCAACTGGGGATTGGGATAGGCGCCTTTATCGAGGAGGAGGCGGACCAGATCGATGGGCTGGGTTTGATCGAGCGAAGGCTGATCGGGGCGGCCGCCGTGGGGCAGCGTGTTGTAATCGACCGCGAGGTAGAGAGGCGTGCGGCCCCACCAATCCCAGTGGTTGATGTTGGCGCCCTGTTCGACCAGGTATTTGGCCACATCGAAGTGGGTATTGAAGACGGCGGAGATGAGCGGGGTGACGCCCTCGGGATCGGGCAGATCGAGCTTGGCTCCGTGCTCGACCAGGGCCTTGACGCACTCCATGCAGCCTTCGCGCGCGGAAAAGAGCAGGGCGGTCATGCCGCCGGGAGGACGGGGCTGGGCGCGCGGCTCGGCGCTGACGAGCGGAGTCATCAGATCGGTATCGGATTTGGCATCGGGCTGCGCGCCGCGATCTAACAGCAGGCGCACCATCGCGCCCTGGCTGTTGGCGGCGGCCCACATCAGAGCGGTCTGGCCGCGCTGGGATTCCTTGGCGTTGGGATTGGCGCCTTTATCGAGGAGGGCTTTGGCCGCGGCGGTATCGGCGGTGCGGGCCACAACCATGAGCGGGGTCTGGCCATCGGCGCCGGGCTCGTTGGGATTGGCGCCGGCGGCGAGCAGCGCCTGAATCATTGCGGTGTTGGCGTTCTCGGCGGCCTCGGCCAGCGGCGTGGAGCCGAGCCGATTGCGCGCGTTCGGATTCGCGCCGGCTTTGAGAAGGCGGTTGACGAGATCGGCATCGTTGGCATGAGCGGCCCAGAGCAGCGGCGTGGAGCCATCGGCTTCGGCGGCATTCACATCGGCCTTTTTGGCGATCAGGCCGATGGCGGTATCGCGTTCGCCCGCCTTGATGGCGGCGGTAAGGGCGGCCTCGCCGGCGAAGAGGGGGGCTGCCAGCAGGGCGGTGAATGCAGTAAGCAACAAAAACTTCATGGCGGCTAAATCTCCGTGATTTCGCCGGTGCTGTCGCCGAGCTTGTCCTGATGGATGCCGGCCTTATCCAGCATGGTGACCAGGACGTTGGCAAGCGGGGTGTGCTCGGGCGGAACGATGTGCTGGCCGCCTTTCAGCGTTTTCCAGCCGCCCACGATCGAGGTGGGCAGCGGGTAATGGTTGTGCGCATTACTGTTGCTCATGTTGCTGCCGTACAGGAGCAGCGAGTGATCGAGCATGGTGCCATCGCCATCGGGCATTTGGGCGAGCTTATCGAGGAACTTGGCGAATATCTGGGTGTGATAGGTCTGGACCTTGGCGAGGCGCGCCATCTTGGCTTCTTCGTTGTTGTGATGGGAGAGCGGGTGGAAGGCATCGGGGACACCGATGAAATTGTAAGTCTGGCCGCTCACTTCGGCCGCCACCATGAACGTGAAGACGCGGGTCATGTTGGCCTGGAGGGCGAGAGCGACCAGATCGAACATCAGGGGGAGGCGCTCATTGAAGGGGTACAGGCCTTCTTTGGGGGCGTCCGGGATATCGACTTTCGAAAGATCGCGCGCTTCCATCTTCTGAATGCGGCGCTCGATTTCGCGCACGCTCTCCATGTAATCGGAGAGCATGGCCTTGTCGGAAGGGCCAACGACGCTCCGCAGTTGTTTGGCTTCCTCGCCGATCATGTCGAGCAGCGACGCGTATTGCTTGGAGAGGCGGGCGCGCTCGGCGGCGTTATCGCCGGCGCCGAACAAGCGGGTGAACAGCTTGCGGGGATCGACTTCCATGGGGAGAGGAGTGGTAGGCGAGCGGAAGGAAATGGTGGAGGAGTACGAGCAGCCGTAATCGCGATCGCAGAAGCCGCCGCCGCCGTGGTTTTCGGTGGCCACTTCGAGGGAAGGCAGAGGAGTGTCCTGGCCGATGTGCTGGGCGGCGATCTGGTCGGCGGTGGTGCCGCCGTGCGCCTCCTGGCTCATGGCGGGGTGAACGCAGGAGAGCCAGGTGCCGGGAGAGAGCGCGTGGACCGGGCCGAGGGGCGCCTGGTTATCCAGATTGCTGAAGACCGTGGTGATCGACTTGTACTTGTCGAGCGGCTGGAGGATTTCGGGGAATTCCTCGATCTTGCCCGGCGATTTGGGAATCCACTTGTCCCAGACGGCGCCATGCGGGAAGTAAATGAAGCCCATGTGGGGCTTGGGGCTAGCGGCAGTATCGGCGAGCGCGGTGCCGGCGGGGATCATGGCATCGAGCAGAGGGAGCGCGAGAGCAGCTCCGGCTCCACGCAATACGGCGCGACGGGTGATGTGTTTTTTCGTGATGAACATGGGTTACCTCGATGGACCGCTCCCTGACGGTCGCGGCTCGGAACTGGCGACTTCGGTTTGGGCAGGGCGCTCGACCCGGCTCGACTGAAATTCGGGGGAAGCGACGATTCCCATCACGAGCGATGAGAACCGGAAGTTATCGCGCCGGGCATCGCGCACGATTTTACGGATGCTGGGCATATCGTACCAGGCGACGGCGCGGCCGAGCGCATAGGCCATCAACTTCTCGGTCATGGTCTCGACGAACTGATCGGAGCGCTTGAGCAGCGCGGCGCGCAGATCGCTGGGGCCGTTGAGTACGGTGCCATCCACGAGTTTGCCATTCGTATCGATGGGGGTGCGGGTCAAGCGGTCCAGAGTGCGGTAGGCGCCAATCGTATCGAAGTTTTCGAGCGAGAAGCCAAGCGGGTCCAAGACGGCGTGGCAGGAGTTGCAGGTGGGATTGGCGCGGTGCAGTTCGAGGATTGCGCGCACCGTTTTCGGTTTTTCGCCTTCCTTGTTTTCCTTGAATGCCGGCACGTTCGGCGGGGGTGGCGCGGGGGGCGTCCCAAGAATGTTTTCCAGAATGTAGGCTCCACGCAAGACCGGGGAGGTGCGGTTGGGATAAGCAGTGACCATCAGCACCGCGCCCTTACCGAGCAGCCCGAAGCGGTTGGGATCGGTGAGGGTGACGCGGCGGAACTCATCGCCGCGGATATTGGGGATCTCGTAGTGGGCGGCCAGCCGCTCGTTGACGAAAGTGTAGTTGGCGTTGAGCAGATCGATCACGCAGTGATCTTCGCGGAAGATGCTGTTGAGGAACATCTCCATTTCGGTTTTGAGGGCGGCGCGGAGCGGGCGATCGAAGGAGGGATACGTAAAGGGATCGGGCTCCATGGCGTCCATGTCGCGGATTTTCAGCCACTCGAAGGCGAAGTTGGTGGAGAGCGATCCGGCGCGGGGATCGGCGAGCATGCGGCGCACCTGGTGATAGAGGACCTGGGGATCGGCCAGCTTGCCTTCCTGGGCTACCTTGAGCAGTTCCTCGTCCGGGATGGTGCTCCACAGGAAGAAGGAGAGGCGCGAGGCGAGCTCGGCGCCATTCAGGTGGAAGTTGGTGCCGGGCTGCGCATCGGCGGGGGGTGGTTCGACGCGGTAGAGGAACTTGGTGCTGGCGAGCATGGCGACCAGCGCGTTTTCGATGCCGGCTTCGAATCCGCCGGCTTTGCGGCCCTCATTATAGAACTGCATGAGCGGGGCGAGGTCCTTTTCGGTGACCGGGCGGCGAAAGGCTTCCGTGGCGAGGTTGGTGAGAATGCGGGAAGCGCAGGGGGCATCTTCTTGCGGATCGGGCGGACGGCAGACGAAGATGCGCGCGCGGCTGGGGGTTTCGACGGGATTGCCGGTGGGATTGAACGGGCCATCGACGTTGACCACCACGGCGGGCCCGCGTACGCGATTGCTTGCGCCGCCGTTGACGAGCAGGGCGCCTCCGGGGACAAGGCCCGTACTGGCGTAGCCGGTGCCGGCCGCGCCGGGGATGAAGCCGAACAGTTCGCCTTCGCTCTCGGCGAAGCTGTGGGGTTTGGCGGCCGCGACGATGGTATGCTCACCGGCGGTCAGATGGGTGCGGCCCTTGGAATCGACGGGGGCGCCATCGACGGTGAATACCACCGGATCGAAGGGAGCGCGGAATTCGTAATCGCCTTCATACTGGGCGAGGAACTTGCCGGTAACGCCGGCGCGCGCACCGGGCGGAAGCGGGACTGTGGGATCGACGCCATGCAGGCCGGTTTTAGTTTCTTTCGGCGCGGGCGGTTTGCCGATGGCCTGCTTAACCACGGCGCGGGCGGCCATGATGTATTGGTCGAGGAAGGACGGCGAAACCTTGAGAGCGTCGGCGATATTGTCAAAGCCGTCGCTGATGCCATCGGTGGGAAGCAGTTCGGCGGAGTTGACTTCGATGCCGAACAGGTCGCGCATGGCGTTGGAATATTCGGTGCGGTTGAGGCGGTGCATGCGCACGCTGCCGGGATTGAGATTGGCGGCCGCGGCTTTATCCAGCGCGTTTTCGAGGTAGCTGGCGAGGGTGTTGACGGCATCGGCGGGCGGGCGCGGCATACCGGGCGGGGGCATCATGCCGCCGCGCAGTTTGCGAATGGCGCGCTCCCAGATGAGCGGGTCTTTTTCGGGGTGGGAGAGGTCGAGCGTGTCGAGCGCCAAGTTAGCGGTTTTGAGCTTCTGATTGTGGCAGACGGCACAGTAGCGATTGATCAGCGCCTGGTTGGGATTGGGCGCCGGTTTGGCGGCGGGGCCGGGTTCGGTATCGGGGGCGGCGCTCAGCAAGCAGGCAGCGCTCCCGGCCAGGGCCGTGGCAAGCAGTAAGTTGCGCATTCTCAAGGTTCCGACCGGTTTATATTCTATATGGCGGCGCGGCCGTTGGGAATGGCTCCAAGGGGCAGGGAGTGTGGAAAAGCGGGGATCACCTGCGCGGAATGCGGCCTGTTCAGCGATGAAGGGCCTGAGCCAGGCGACCTGTTCGGGCAGAAGGCGATCGCGTATTTCACGGGCGAGCGGGACGTGTGGAGCGCGCGCGTGAACCAAGCGATGGCGCGGCCGCGGAAGCTCGTGCGGGATCCAATAGAGCAGGAAGGGCTGAGGCTGATGCGCGATTTTCATGGACGCACGAATGAGCTGGCGCAGTTTCTCGATGGGACGCACCCGGCGCTATTCGCCTTCGGGCTGGGTGTTGCCTTCGGCTTTGGCGTCCTTTGGGGGATCTTCCTTTGGAAAATCTTGGGGATCGGGGAAGAACGTGGCGCGGAGCTTCTGGTGATAGGTCCAGTGCGGATCGAAGACCATCTGGTAATCGCCCTTCACGCTATTCCACAGCAGGCCGGGCATGTCGATGACGGGGCGGCCACGGTGGTCTTTTTGCGAGGTGGTGAAGGCGGGCGGAATCGGCGGGTGAGGGTCTTTGGCCGGCGAAGCGGCCGCGGCTTCTTCGGCTTTGGCTCGTTCCTTTGCGGCGGTCTGGCAGTTTTTGCGGAGCCTCTGCAACTCGCGAAGGGCGCGCTGGAAGCCGCGTTCGAAGCGCATCTGGAAGAGGATGACTTTATCGAGGTCCTTAAGCGCGGGATGGTCCAGAGGGAGTTGCTGGAGCAAGGCTTCCTGCTTTTCGGCGCGGATTAATTTCCAGCGATTGACGGCCATATCTTCCAGGCAGATGCGCTCGGTGGGAGTCTGGGGCTGCCATTCGGATTCGAGGTCGTGGCAGAGTTGGTCGTAGTCCTCTTGGGTGTTCTAGACTTGATCTGACAAAGTCCATAATTCAGGCAGCGTTCACGCGCGCTCCGCCTGCGCCTCCGCTACGCTCAGCATGGCTTCGCTCCAGCTCCGGCTCCGCCCGCTGCCGACCGATGTCCGAGGCAGCGGCGGTTGTCAGACGGTCGAGCATTTTCTCCTGTGCAAGGTGCGCCGAATCGTGGAACGTCCGCCAGGGCGTCCGGAATTTGTCAATGACTTTGAGACACCTGCCCGCATAAATTAGTGTTGCTCCTGGTCGCTCGCCGCCGGGAAGGGCGGCGGGTTGATCCATACGGCGGTAGGCCGGGCCGGTGGTTTGGGATGCGCCCGAACGAAGCGTT
>DATGKM010000046.1:0-9978 GCA_035294665.1 Bryobacteraceae bacterium
TATGCTCATCGGCGCCGGAAACATAGAGCAGACGGCCGTTGGGAGAGAGCGCAACTCCGTGCGGCCGCCCTGGCAGCTTGGCGACTACAGAGAGCTGGCCGCGGGGCGTCAGGTGAAACACTCCGTAGAAATCCAGCTCGCGCTGGTCCTGCTGGTAGCCGAAGGCAGGATCGGTGAAGTAGGCGTGGCCGGACTTGCCGATGGCAATCCCGGTGGGGGCGTTCAGGCGTTTGCCTTCGAAGCGCTCGGCGACGACTTCCACTTTGCCGCCGCGTTCCGTGCGGGTGACACGGCGGGCGCGGGTTTCGCAGGTGTATAGCCGGCCCTGCGAGTCGAAGGCGTTCCCGGCGGGGCCGCCGGCGTCTTCCCGAAAGATCTCGGGCATGCGTCCGGGGAACCATTTGAGAAGGCGGCCGGAGGGAATGTCACTGAAGATCAGGTAGCCGTCTTTCGACCATGCCGCCCCCTCGGTGAAGCGGAAGCCTTGGGCAATCTTCTCCAGAGACGCGGTGGGAGATTCCTGGGCGGGGGAGATCGCGCAGAAGACAGCCGTGGCCGCGGCCACGAGGAGACTGCGCGTTGCGCGGTTGGCAGGCGGAAGCGCCTGCCCCACCAAAACAGCCCACTTCATTTGACGGTGATTTTGTTGATCACCTGCTTAACGCCCTTGGTTTTTTTGGTGAGCTTTTCGGCGCGGTCCTTGGCTTTGGGTTCATCGACCACGCCGGTAAGGGTGACCACGCCGTCTTTCACGTCGACCCCGAGCGCGCCTCCTTTGACGATCTGATCGCCCGAAAGTTTGATTCTCACCTGATCGGTGATCGTGTCGTCGTTGAGCGGTTGGGCCTGCTTGGCGAAGGAGGCGCCGGAAACGAGCAGGGCCGCGAGGGCGAACGCCTGGAGTTTGGATTTCATCGTTCACGGCCATTGTACCAGCCGGGAAAAGCACCGGCCCGCGCGCGTTCGCGGGCCGGAGCTTTATGGGACAAAGTAATATAGCTATTCGCAGCCGTTAATGCCCTTGGTCAAGCAGATGGACGAGGTGGGCGGCGGCGGGATGGGCAGGCCGTGCTCCTGCATCAGTTTCACCAGGAGTTTTTCGGCTTCCGGGTGCGGGATGGCGGATTGCACGCCTACGCGCACCAGGCCGCGGGCCCAATCGAGCGGAATCCAGGTGTGGCCTTTCATGGCGCCGGCGAAGGTGTCGCGGCTGCCGAAATCGTGAGCTTCGAGATTGGCGCCGTGATCGACCAGGAGCTGGATGACATCGGTGCGGCCTTTATGGGCCGCGCCGTGCAGAGCGGTGCGGCCCTGATCGTCCACGGCATTCACATCGATGCCGAGATCGAGGCACATCTTGACCGCTTCCAAACTTTCCTCGGGCGACCACTCAAACGTGACCCCTTCCACCCAACCGATGCCGGAGGCGACGGCGAGGGCGGTGTCGTTGTGGGCGGTGGGAATTTTGGGGTCCGCGCCATGCTCGAGCAGAAGCTTCATGAGGGTGACGTCGCCCGATTGCGCCGCGCGGAGGAAAGGCGTGGCGCCATCTTCGTAGAGCCACTGCATGGTGAAGTTGGTGCGGGTTTCGGTGGTATCGCCCTTGCACTCTTTGGGCGTGGATTCGACACCGCAGACGCGCGCATTGACGTTGGCGCCCTTGGCAATGAGCAGCTTGATGAAATCGAGGTGGTCCATGTCGGGCGCGCGCACCGGATAATCGCCGCCTTCGATGTTGCGGTTGTCGGTGGCCAGATAGAGCGGAGTCCAACCGCCATTATTGGCTTTATTAGGGTCGGCGCCATGGTCGAGGAGGTACTTGGCCAGCACGTAATGGCGGTTCTGGGTGGCGGTGAGCAGCGGGGTCCAGCCGTAATTGGTTGTCTGGTTGACGTCGGCTCCGGCTTCGACGAGCTCTTTAGCGCATTCGAGGCAGCCTTCGCGGGCGGCGTAGACCAGTGGGGTGAGGCCGCCGCCATCCTTCTTGGCCGGCGGGCCGAAGAAAGCGGCGAAATCGTCGGCCGGGGCGTTCTGATCGCCAGTCTTCGCGCCCGGCGGAATCGGCCGACGCCGCCGCCCGAAATTCACGTCCTGGGCGGCCCGCTGCGCCACCGTGGGGGCGATGTTGAGGCGGGAATTGCGGGTATCGGGATTCGTGGCGGCTTTGTAATCCGCGCCATGCGCGAGCAGAACTTTCACGGCATCGGGATGGCCTTGCTCGACGGCCCACATCAGGGCGGTGGTGCCGCGGAGGTTCTCTTTGAGATTGACATCGGCGCCATGGTCGAGAAGGACCTTGATGGCGGCGACATTGCCATTGCGGGAGGCCATCATGAGCGGGGTTTCGCCATTGGGATCGCGCTCATTCACATCGGCTCCGGCGGCCACCAATTTTTCAATCATCTGGGGGCTGCCGTTTTGGGCGGCAAGCCAGAGCGGGGTGACGCCCTCGCGGTTCGCCAGTTTTACATTGGCTCCGGCGGCGATGAGGAGATCGGCCATTTCCAGGTCGTCGCGGTGGGCAGCCCACTGGATGGCGGTAGCGCCATCGGGCTGCGGCGCGTTTACATCGGTTTTCTGGCGCAGCAAAGCGCGGACCGTGCCGATATCGCCGTTCTGGGCGGCATCGGCGACCGGACTAGTGGAAGCGGCGTACGCGGAAAAGCAGGAAAGAAAGCAGGCCACTGGGAAGGCCAGATGCTTGAGTCGAATCACGGTCGGTGTCCTCACGATTACGGTTTAATTCGTTGTCCTTGGCCTTGGCGCCTCGGCTCTGGTGCCTTCAACCCCGCCCAGTTTCCTAATGAGCGCCACGGTGCTGTCGTGGGGAACGGGGAGTTGCGACACCACGTTCTTGCCCATAGCATAATCCAACGGAGTGAGTCCCAGCTTGGTTTTGGCGTCCAAATGGCCCCCATTAGCTACCAGGTAGTTCACAATACTGTCCGCGCCGCGGCCGGCAGCGCCGTGGAGGGCGGTTTCGCCTCTGGCATTATGCTGGTTCCAATCCACACCCAGCGCGGCTAGTACTTTGAGGCCTTCGAGCGCATCGCTTTCGGAGCCCCGCGTGTTCTTATCGCGATAGCCGACACCGGCGGCGAACAGGAAGGCGGTGTTTTCGTCCTTGGTAGTCAGCTTGGGGTCCGCGCCGCGGGCTAGCAGGATTTTGATGGCTTCATGATCGCCGGCTCGGGCGGCGCGCATCAGCGGGGTGGCGCCGGCATCGAGAGTGATATCGCCGGAATCCATGCCGCTGCGGCCGGGGAGGTTTCTGGTTAGCTGCGCGTTGGGATTGGCGCCCCGATCGAGGAGCGCCTTGAGCAGCTCGAGACTGGGCAGCGGGTCATCCGGCGGGCGGGATGGAAGCGCGGAGTAATCCTGGTTGCGCATGTCGAGCAGGGCGTAGAGGGCGGCGCGGCCGTGCGTATCGGCGATGTTGGGATCGGCGCCCCGATCGAGCAGGAATTTGGCGAATGTGTAGTGTTTGTTGAGCAAGGCGACGACCAGGGGCGTGGTGTGGTCGGCATCGACGATATTGACGTCCACGCCGGCATCGAGCATCACGCGGCCGGTTTCAACGTCGCCTTCGCGGGCGGCAAAGTGGAGAGCGGAGAGGCCGCCGCGCGCCATGGGCGTCACCGAAGACGCCGCGCTCAGCTTGGGCATGGAATTGTCGCGGGCGAGCGAAAGCACTTTCCAATCAGCGCCGCGGGCGAGCAGAAGCCGGACGACTTCGGGATGGCGTTCGGCGGCGGCCCACATAAGGGCGGTCTGGCCGCGGTACTGTTCCCGGGCGTTGATTTCCGCGCCGTGATCGAGCAGGATTTTGACGGCGGCAACATTGCCGGAGCGGGCGGCGGTCATGAGCACGGTTTCGCCATCGGCGGTGGTGAGGGATTTGGCATCCGCGCCGGCTGCGAGCAGCGCCTCAATCATATCGGCGTTGCCCAGCGCGGCGGCCTCCGAGAGGGGAGTGGCACCGTAGCGGTTGGCGAGCTTCGGATTGGCGCCGGCTTTGAGGAGCATCTTCACGGTGGCGAGGTCGTTCCAATGGGCGGCCCATTGGAGAGCGGTGGTGCCGTCGGGCTGGGCAGCGTTGAGATCGGCGTGCTGCTGGATGAGAGCCTGGAGGGCGGCAGGGTCCTGGCGCTGGGCGGCGTCGGCGGGGGCGAGCGACGATCCGTTCACCACAGAGACGCAGAGACACAGAGAAGACAAAATCAAAAGCCGAGGGCACGAAGGCGATGGAGCGCGCGGAGAGAATCTCATTTTTCAGACCTCCGTGAGCAGTCCGGTGCTATCGCCGACGCTTTCCTGGTGGACGCCGGCTTTTTCGAGAATGGTCAGGAGGAGGTTGGCCATCGGGGTGTTTTCGGGATATTTGAGGTGGCGGCCGCCTTTCATTTTTCCGGCGGCGCCTCCGGCTAACAGGACGGGCAGGGGCGAGTGGTTGTGGATATTGCTGTTGCTCATGCCGCTTCCGTAGAGAACCAGCGAGTGGTCGAGCAGGGTGCCATCGCCATCGCGGGTGGAACGGAGGCGATCGAGGAAATGCGCGACAAGCGAGACGTGGTAGGTGTTGATCTTCGTCAGGTTTTCCAGACGCGCCGGAACGTTCTGGTGATGAGAAGCCGGATGGAACGGTTCGGCGAGGCCGAGCATGGGGAAAGTGCGGTAGCTGACTTCGCGCGCCATCATGAACGTGGAGACGCGGGTGATATCGGCCTGGAAGGCGACGGTCATCAGGTCGAACATCAGCTTGGTGTGCGTTTCGTGATCTTCGGGAATGCCGGCGGGAGTGGCGGGGACGGCGATATGGGAATTGCGGTTCTGCTTTTCGGCGAGCTGAATGCGGCGCTCGATTTCGCGCACGGTATCGAGATACTCTCCGACGCGGTTGCGGTCGGCGGGGCCGAGCTTGCCTTCGAGGTGGCGCACGTCGCTGGTAACCGCGTCGAGGATGCTGCGCTCCTGCTCAATTCGCTCGAGGCGCTCTTCGGCGGTGGCGCCATCGCCGAACAGGCGGTCGAAGACCACCCGCGGATTGATTTCCATGGGAAGCGGCGTGGTGGGGGTGCGCCAGGAGATGGTGTTCATGTAGGCGCAACTGAAGCCGACGTCGCAGGAGCCGACCAGGCCGCTGAAATCCTCGATCGCGAGTTCGAGAGAGGGGAGCGGGGTTTGCTGGCCGATTTTTTCGGCGGCCATCTGATCGATCGTGGTACCCGCGCGAATATCGGCGCCATCGGTGCGCTTGGGGTGAACGCCGTTGAGATAAACGGCGGGAGAGCGCGTGTGGTCGCCGCCGTTATCGCCGGGGCCGGCAGGGGCGGCCATTTTGTGCGCCAGGTTGCTCACCACGACGAGCTGATCTTTATAGGGCGCCAGCGGCATGAGCGTGCGGGAGAGATCGAAATCCGAGCCTTCGCCGATGGGCGTCCAATTATCGATCACCGCGCCATGCGGAATGAAGCACAGCGCGAGGCGGATTTGCGGCTTGGCCGCGGTCTTCACGAGCGGGGTTTGCGCCGGAAGCATGGCATCCAGCAGGGGAAGCGCGAGAGTGACACCGGCTCCGCGCAGAAAGGTGCGGCGGGAAAGGTGCTTCTTGGTGATAAGCCTCATGGGTTGGACCTCTTCAGAGCTGCCACAGGGGTTGGGGACTGGGAACCGGGGGCGGGCGCGCCTCCGGGAGTCCGCAATCGTTTCATTTCAAATGGCGGGCTGTTCACCACGCCCAGAACGAGCGATGAGAACCGGTAACCGTTGGCCGAAGCGTCCGCCACGATTTTGCGCACGGCGGGCATGTCGTAATACTCTAGGCTGCGGCCAAGGGCATAGGTAAGGAGCTTTTCGGTCATGACGCCGGCGAAAACATTGGGACGCGCCAGCAGCATTTTGCGCAGCGAGGCGGGGCCATCGATGTGCGCGCCGTTGAAGAGGGTGCCGGAGGGATCGATGCGGGCGCCTTCATCGGAAGTGCGCCAGTGGCCCACGCCATCGAAATTTTCGAGCGCGAATCCGATGGGGTCCATGATCTTGTGGCAGCCGGCGCAAACCGGATTGGCGCGGTGGGCTTCCATGCGCTCGCGGAGCGACACGGGCTTGCCTTCGCCATTTTCCGGAAGGGCCGGAACATTGGGCGGCGGAGGTTCGGGCGGAACGCCGAGGATGTTGGTGAGAATCCACTTGCCGCGCTGCACGGGAGAGGTGCGATTGGCGTAGGAAGTGATGGTGAGGATGCTGGCCTGGCCGAGCAGGCCGCGGCGGTTTTCGTCGGTGACGGCGACACGGCGGAACTGGCTGCCGTAGACGCCGGGAATGCCGTAATGGCGCGCCAGGCGCTCATTGACGAAGGTGTAATCGGCATCGAGCAGATCGAGGATGTTGCGGTCTTCGCGCACGATGCTGGAGAAGAACATCTCGGTTTCCTGCTTCATGGCCTGGCGCAGGTTGTCGTCGAAATCGGGGAACGCGTCGAGATTGGGGGCGGTGGTTTTGAGGTTGCGGAGGAAAAGCCACTGCCCGGCGAAGTTGGAAATGAGGGTATCGGATTTCGGGTCGGCGAGCATGCGGCGGACTTCGCGTGCGAGGACGGCGGGCTCGTGGAGCTTGTTTTGGGAAGCCAGTTCGAGCAGACGGTCGTCCGGGATGCTGCTCCACAGGAAAAAGGAGAGGCGGGAGGCGAGGGCGAGATCGCTGACGTGGTAGATGCCATCTGGGGGCACATTGGCGGGATCGGGTTCGAAGCGATAGAGGAATTCGGGGCTGGCCAGGATGTATTGCAAGGCGGATTCGATGCCGGCTTCGAAGCCGCCATTGCTGTTGCGGCGGCGCTGGTAGAAGCTGAGGAGCGTTTCGAGATCGTTATCGGTAACGGGGCGGCGGTAGGCGCGGCGGGCCAGTTGGGTGAGAATTTTGCGGGCGCAGGGGAGTTCTTCGGACGCATTCTCCGGCCGGCAGACGAAAATGCGGCGGCGGGAGGCGGTCTCTTCGACGCCGGTTTCATTGAAGGGGCCTTCGATGGTGATGCGATCGACGGAAGGATCTCCGGTGATATCGAGCCCGTCGACGGTGGTGCGGAGGAAGGGCTTGATGAGATCGTCGCGGAGGGCGTGGCTGCGCAGCACGGTGGCGGCGGCGATGGCGTGGACGCCGGCCTTGACGGGCACGCGAACCGTGAGCCTTTGATCGAGATCGGCGCCGTAAGAGCCGGGGTTTTGCGCCATTTTGACGAAGTCTTCGCGGCCGCCGGCTTCGACCAGTTTCAGGCGCTCGCCATCGAGGCTGATTTCAATCTGGTGCGGATCTTCCATGCCGCGCATGAGATCGAAGGTATTGCGCCACAAACGGACCTTGATGACGTATTCGCCATCGAGCGGGAAATTGTGGCGCACGAGCATGCCGCCGCGAGTGCCGAGAGGGAGTCCTTCGATGTGCTGATCCTGGGAAAGATCGGGGCGGGCGCGATAAATGGCGGTGGCGGGGGCGATGCGTGGATCGCCGATGGCGAGGCGGCTGATGTTCCAGGAGGCGGAAAGATAGCGCTCCATGAGCGACGGCGAAACTTTCAAAACGTCGGCAATGTTATCGAAACCGTCGCTTTCGTCATCGGGAGGCAGCAGCGCCGTGGCATCGATATCGAGGGCGAGAAGGTCCCGGATGGCGTTGGCGTATTCGGCGCGGTTGAGGCGGTGCATGGCGGTGCGGCCGGGATTGGGGTTGGCGGCGTAGGCGCGGTCGAGTTCGGTTTCGAGGTAGGCCGCGACGCTATCGAGAGTGGCGGCGGCGGGACGAGGCATGCCTTGCGGGGGCATGGCGCCCACGCGCAGCTTGCGGATGACTTTTTCCCAGGTTTCCGCGCCTTTGGGGACGCCGGAAAG
This sequence comes from Bryobacteraceae bacterium, assembly GCA_035294665.1. Classification (GTDB taxonomy): domain Bacteria; phylum Acidobacteriota; class Terriglobia; order Bryobacterales; family Bryobacteraceae; genus PSRJ01. The sequence goes on from DATGKM010000046.1 coordinate 7,884, forward strand.
ATCCGCATTCTGGAGGGAGAGGCCGCCGGTGCGTGCCTTGTCGTTGTGGCAGACGACGCAATATTGGTCGAGAACCGCTTTCTGAGCGCGGCCTTTCGGCTCCGGCTGGGCGAATAGAAGTGTCGCGGAAGCGGCGAGAAGGATCGCCGCCCGGGCCCCATGCGATCGCGTGTAAGTAGATGAGCGCATTAGCTATGCATGCATTACGGGCGGACGTGCTACAGTATATTCTCGCCACCAGTGGGAGTCAATCCTCCCTCCGGGCCAGCTCCCGCCTTCGGTAACCCCGAAAAATGCATACATTTCCGAGAGTTACGCTCACATTTGACAACGGGCCGGAGGCGCAGGTTACGCCGGGTGTGGTCGAATGCCTGGCGCGGCACGGGATTCGGGCGACATTCTTTGTGATGGGCCGGAAGGCGGCGACCGCGGAAGGAGCGGCGCAGATCCGCGAGGCGGGCGCGGCGGGGCATCGCATCGGAAATCACACGTATTCGCACACGACGCCATTGGGGGAGCTGGACCGGGCGGCGGCATTGGCGGAATTCGAAAAAACAGAAAAGGCGCTGGCCTGGCTCGAGCAGCCGCAACGCTATTTCCGCCCGTACGGGCGGGCGGGGCGGCTGGGGAGGCACCTGCTGCATCCGGCGGTGGTGGAGCGGCTGGTGGCGGGGCGCTACACGTGCGTGCTGTGGAACTCGGTGCCGGGAGACTGGCGCGATCCGCAAGGATGGGTGGCGCGGGCGATGGAAGATTGCCGGCGGCGGCCATGGAGCCTGGTGGTGCTGCACGATACGCCGACCGGGGCGATGGCGCATTTGGATGAGTTTATCCGGCGGGTGCGCGACGAGGGCTGGGAAATTGTGCAGGACTATCCGGCGGAATGCATGCCGATTGTAGAGGGGAACGTGGTGGGACCGATTGAGGAGTACAGCGGGGCGGAGTTTGTGCATAGAAAGAGTGGAAGAGATCCAATTTGACGGCGATTTGACGGGGTTATTTGAGCAAATTTTTCGATTCGGACGGGTATTCCGGCTGTGGCGACCGGGGATCAGGGGCCGGGAACGGGTTTTCGGAGGCGGCGGCCGAGGCGGTGGCGTGGGAGATTTTGGGATTTGAAAAAACGAAATCGGGTTGGGAGGACGGGGGATTGGCAGGGGGAAGCGCCTGCTCCACATCGGGCGGGTGATTGGCAGGCGAAAGCGCCTGCTCCACCGGAGGCTGCGCGGGCTGGGGTTGCTGGGACTGTTCTTTTTGAAGTTGCTGGAGGGCTTTGCGGGCGTTGATCATTTTGCGCTGGAGGCGGGATTCGTAGAGGGTGATGTTGAGCAGGTGCTTCTGGGTAGATTCGGCGGCGCGGGCTTTGGACATTTCCTCTTCAATGGGGCCTTCGTGGAGGCCCTGGTAATTGAGGTAGGCGTAGTAGTGGAAGATGGCGCTTTCGTAAGCGCTGGCGCGGTTGAGGCGCCACTGGCAATCGGCGATGGTTTGGGCGAGTTGGGTCTGCTCGAAGCCGGCCGGTTTGAGGTCGTCGATGAAGTTGCGGCAAAAGTTGTCGTATTCGACGCGGTCTTCCCACGGCATGAGCACGGCCTGGCCGGTGAGGCCGTGCCGGAGGGCGTTGAGGGCGCGCAGCTTGTAGGGACCGGGTGTGGCGCTTTTGAGCACGGGATCGCCGGGCAACTGATCGAGGGGAGGGATGGGAGGGGCTTCGCCGGTCTCCTGCTTTTCCTTGTGATGGTTGACGATGATGGCTTCGAGCTGGTTGCGCCGGGCGCTGGATTCGAATTCCTGCCAGGACATACGAGAGAAAACCCTCCTGATCTGTTTGTAGCTGGTGGGGGAGTGGGTTTTGGGGGTGGAGGTGGGGAAGTGATTGAAAGGAAAGGAGAGATTTTGTGGGGCGGGAGGTGATCGTATGAGAGCGCCGCAGCAACTCCGCATTAGCCTCCAAACGGAGGGTGTAAAACATTTTGTGTAAACGCTGTTCTCCGTCAAAATGGAGAACAAGATGGAGACGCAGAATCCGACAAAAAAAGAGTTGCTGAATGGGCTGCTGGACCAGTTGCTCAAGGACTACAAGAAGCCGGAAGAT
>DATGKM010000047.1:0-5054 GCA_035294665.1 Bryobacteraceae bacterium
TCAGGTTCTCGGCATTCTGCATGTACACCTGCACCCAGCCGCAGCATGCCTACCTGCCCTCCATTTTCATGCTCACCTTGCATTGGAAACCGGTCCGATCCCCAGCCCTGTTTCATGCTCATCTTGCATTGGATAATTCTCCGGCTGAGTGACCGGCGCTCAGGCCGTATGCACGCTGTTACAATTACGCACTAAGGAGGCTGACCGTTGTGAGATTTCTTTCCGGAATCTGTTTGGGCGTGTTGTTGACCCTGGGGACGCTGAGCCTTTCGGCGCAGCAAGGCGAGGCGCTGGCGCATCCGCGCATCGTGCATGCTATCGAAGCCCTTCAGGACGCGCGAGCGTACCTGTTACAGGCGCCGCTGAATTTCGGCTTTCACAAAGCCGCCGCTATCAAAGCGTGCGACGAGGCCATCAAGCAACTGAGAGCGGCGCTGGATTACCGGGCCGAACAGGACCACCGCCACTAGAGCCGGCAGTTTCTAGCGCCGGGAATCCCCTCGCTCGCGGCACGGTACAATCGGGCATGCAGAAGCTGGGAAGTTACGTGCTTTGCGCGGCTCTGCTTGCCTGCGGAGTGCGTGCCGCCGGGCCGGAAACCGCCCCGCTGGCCGGATACACCGCCGCCCGGAGCCAGACCGAGATCGAATGGGAAACCAAGTTCCGGGCGCTGCCCGAGCCGGCTAACCTGCGCGCGTACATGGAGCGCCTGACGGCGAGGCCGCACCACGCCGGTTCCGCGTATGACAAGGAAAACGCCGAGTGGATTCTGGGCAAGCTGCGCGAATGGGGGCTCCAGGCGGACATCGAAACATACGATGCCTTGTTCCCTACCCCGAAAGAGCGCGCTCTCGAACTAGTCGCCCCCACCCGGTTCACGGCGAAACTCGCGGAGCCCACCGTTGCGGTAGATCCTACCTCTTCCCAGCACGACGAGCAGTTGCCTTCCTTCAATGCTTACTCAATCGACGGCGACGTAACCGCGCCCCTGGTTTATGTGAACTTCGGCATACCGGAAGATTACGAAATGCTGGACCGCATGGGCGTCTCCGTGAAGGGCGCGATTGTGATCGCCCGTTACGGCAATTCGTGGCGCGGCATCAAGCCGAAAGTAGCCGCCGAACACGGGGCCATCGGTTGCATCCTGTATTCCGATCCGCACGAAGATGGCTACTTCCGCGGCCTGGATTATCCAAACGGCCCCTATCGCCCGAAAGATGGCGTACAGCGAGGCAGCGTGATGGACATGCCGGTGCGCCCGGGCGATCCGCTGACTCCGGATGTGGGAGCCACCAAAGATGCCAAGCGCCTGCCTCTGAACCAGGTGGAGACGCTGACCAAAATCCCGGTTCTGCCGATCTCTTATGCCGACGCGCAGCCGCTGCTGGCGGCCATCGGCGGCCGGGTGGCGCCGGAGAACTGGCGCGGCGCGCTGCCCATCACCTATCGCATCGGCCCGGGGCCGGCGCGCGTGCATCTAAAGGTGGCGTTTAATTGGGACCGGAAGCCGCTCTATGATGTGGTAGCACGCATTCCCGGCGCAACGGAACCGGATGAGTGGATCATACGCGGCAATCATCACGATGCCTGGGTGAATGGCGCCGATGACCCGGTTTCCGGCACTTCGGCCCAACTCGAAGAAGCCCGGGCCTTTTCCGTGCTGCTGCGCCAGGGATGGCGCCCCGCCCGCACTATCGTGATCTGCTTCTGGGATGGCGAAGAAGAGGGGCTGCTGGGCTCCACCGAGTGGGCCGAAGAGCATGCGGCCGAGTTGCGGCGGAAAGCCGCCGTGTACGTGAACTCCGACAATAATAACCGCGGCTTTCTGAACGTCTCGGGTTCGCACACGCTCGAAAAATTCATCAACGGCGTAGCCAAAGACATCACCGATCCGGAGACGAAGCTCACCGCCTGGAAACGGCTGCAATTCCGGCGGCTGGCCGATCCGCCGGCGGGCGCCGGCGCCGCCGAACGGCAGGAGCCGCGCACGCGCGCGGATTTGCGCATCGGCGCGCTGGGTTCCGGCTCGGATTACACGGCCTTCCTCGATCACCTGGGCATCGCTTCGCTCGATCTGCGTTACGGCGGAGAAGGAGACGACGGCGCGTATCATTCCATCTACGACGATTTCTACCGCTACACGCATTTCGAAGACACGGATTTCGCTTATGGCAAAGCGCTCTCGCAGACCGCCGGCACAGCCGTGATGCGGCTGGCCGATGCGCCCCTGCTGCCGTTCGATTTTGGAGATTTCACGGACACCATTCACCGGTATGTAAGCGAAGTGGAGCGGCTGGCGCGGGATGAGCGCGATCAGATTATGGAGCGGAACCGGCGCATCGATGAGGGTCTGTTCGCGGCGGTGAATAATCCGCGCGAAAGCCTGAAGCCGCCGGCGAAGCAGGATGTGCCGCCATTTCTGAATTTCGCGCCGCTCGAAAACGGCCTGGCGGCGCTCGATCGGGCAGCGGAAGAATACGCCCGCGTGCTGGCCGCGCAGGGGCCCGCGGCGGGAAATCGCGAGCAGAAAGCGCGGCTGCGCGAAGCGAATACGAAGCTCATCGCCGTGGAGCAGGCGCTCACACTGCGCGACGGGCTGCCGAACCGGCCGTGGTTCCAGCACCAGATTTACGCGCCCGGATTTTACACCGGCTATGGCGTGAAGACACTGCCCGGCGTGCGCGAGAGCATCGAGCAAAAACAGTGGAAGCTGGCCGATGAGCAAATCGCGCGCGTGGGCAAGGTTTTGGAGAATGCTGGCGAAGCGATCGAGGGCGCGGCAGGGGCGCTTGCGGCCGGCAATTGATGCGAAGCGAAGGCGAGGACCGCGATGACCGAACACGAAAGAATCGAGGAAATCGTACGGATCAAAGATGAGGCCCCGTTGCCGCTCGATCCCGGCCGGGCCGCGCTGATTGTCGTCGACGTGCAGCGCTACTTCGCGCGCCCGGAATATCCCTTCGCGCAAGTCATTGAGAAGCTCATGCCCGGCGCCACCAGCGGGTACTTCGAGCGGGTCAACTCTACCGTAATTGGAAATATCCAGCGCTTGCTGGCTCTATTCCGCTCGCGGCAGTTACCGGTTATCTATCTGGGCGTGGGGCGATATCTGGAGGACGGCCGCGACCTGCCGGCCTGGATGAGGGATTTCGATCAAACCGGTCTGGCGGTGCTGGGCGAACGCGTTCACCCGCCGGTAAACGATGCAAGCTGGCAGATCGATGACAGGGTCGCCCCGATCTCCGGAGAGATCGTAGTCAACAAAACCTCCAGCGGCGCGCTCGCCTCCACCAAACTCGATCAGACGCTACACAACCTCGGTGTGAATTCGCTGGTCGTGTGCGGGCTGACCACCGCGGTCTGCGTTACCCAGACAGCCCGCGAAACTGCCGACCGCGGCTTCCGCGTGGCGATTGCCGGGGATGCGTGCACGGAGATGAGCGTCGAACTGCACCAGGCAGCCCTGCTGGCTTTCGGCTGGGTGTTCGGGCGCGTCCGGCCGGCGGCGGACATCGTGAGGTTCTTTTCAGCCGCGGCGCAAGCGGCGCGATAGGGCTCAGGCAGGCTGTTGCCGCCAATGGCGCTCACGGGTGGGCCTCCCGCCGGGCGAATCGCACCGGTCCAGCCATGGCGATTCGTTGAAAACAAAGAGGAAACCTGGTCTGAAACCGGCGAAGTCCGCCGGTTTGGGCTACCTGGGCCGGTACGCGATAGCGTCGATTTCCACCTTAATTCCCGAAATCGCAAAGCCCGTCACAACCGTGCTCCGCGCTGGTTTCGTCTCGCCGAAGAACTCCGCGTAAACGGCGTTCATGGCGGCGAAGTCCTTGCCATCGGCCAGGAACACAGAACACTTCACTACGTCGGCCAGGGTGGCGCCACAGCCTTCGAGAATCCGGCCGAGATTCGTAAGCACCTGGCGGGTTTCGCTTGCGATGTCGCCGGGTTCGGGCGGCACCTGGCCGGAAACGAAGATGAAATCGCCGGCGCGCACGGCGGGGGAGTAGGGGCCGCGCGGGGAAGGGGCGCCCCGGGGATGAATTCGTTCGATCAATGGCCCTCCGCTTCTAGGAACCGCTCCGCTTCGATCGCAGCCATGCAGCCGGCCCCGGCCGCGGTGATGGCCTGGCGGTAGATGCGATCCTGCACGTCGCCGGCATGAAACACGCCGGGAATATTGGTGCGCGCGCCGCCCCGCGAAATGATGTAGCCATCGGCATCGGTTTCGATCTGACCCTTGAATACGGCCGTGTTCGGAATGTGCCCGATGGCCACGAAAAAGCCGTCCACAGGCTCTTCCCAGCAGACTCCGGTCTTGACGTTTTTCAGGATCGCCGAGCTGACCAGGCCCACTTCGGTATCGCGAATCTCTTCGACCACGGTGTTTGTCAGGAAGCGAATTTTCGGATTGTGCCGCGCGCGGTCGAGCATGATTTTCGATGCGCGGAACTCTTCGCGGCGATGCACCAGCGTCACTTCCTTGCCGAAGCGGGTGAGAAAATTGGCTTCCTCCATGGCGGAATCGCCGCCGCCCACCACGATGATCTTTTTATCGCGGTAGAAGAACCCGTCGCAGGTGGCGCACGAGCTCACACCGCGGCCGATCAGCTTCTGCTCCGATTCGAGGCCCAGCCAGCGCGCCGAGGCGCCCGATGCGATGATCACCGTGCGCGCCTCGATCCAGTCGCCCTCAATGCTGAGGCGGAAAGGCCGCTGGGAAAAGTCAGAGTCTACCACCGAGCCGTGCATGTATTCGGCGCCGAAATGCTCGGCCTGGCGCTTGATGTTTTCCACTAAATCCGGGCCGTTAATGCCCTCCGGAAAGCCGGGGAAATTCTCCACCAGGGTGGTGAGCGAAAGCTGGCCGCCGGCTTCGTGGCCCGCGATCACAAGCGGTTTCAGATTGGCGCGGGCGGCGTAGACCGCCGCCGTATTTCCGGCACAGCCGGACCCGATAATCACCACATTGCGCATGGGAAATCATCAATGTAGCAGAAATAGGGGAACAGGCTTCAGCCTGTCAACGGCGGACCGGGCCAGGCTCGCGCTACCCG
>DATGKM010000048.1:0-25643 GCA_035294665.1 Bryobacteraceae bacterium
AATGGCGCGGCACCAGAACTACCTGGTCGCGCACGCGGTCCCCGGCAACCCCGTGTTCGACCGGATGACCAATTCGATGGGCCAGTTGCTCTCGAGCAAGAACGCCATGTACCCGGGCAGGCAGGCCTATGCCCGGGTGGCCGGATTGATCACCGGGCAGGCCACCACGCTGGCCTATATGGACGTTATTTCGGTTCTGGCCCTGGTGGTGATTGGCCTGGCGCCTTTCGTGCTGATTATGCGCAAACCCGGCCGGGGCGCGCCCGCGGTGGCGGCGCACTAGGGCCCATTGAGGCAGGATGTGGGGGCCGGGGCGGCCCCTCTAGAGGAGATGGGGAGTTCTAGCGGCCGGCGGCGCTGGCCACGGCGGCGGAATCTTTCAGCGTCTGGGCCTTATCGGTGGCTTCCCAGGTGAACGAATCCTCGTTGCGGCCGAAGTGGCCGAAGGCCGCGGTTTTGCGGTAAATGGGGCGGCGCAGATTCAGGGTCTCGATGATCCCGCGCGGGGTCAGCTTGAAGTTCTCGCGGACCAGTTCGGTAAAGCGGCTGTCCGGGATGACGCCGGTGCCGAAGGTGTTCACGGTCACCGAAACGGGATCGGCGACGCCGATGGCGTAGGCCAGTTGCACTTCGCAGCGGGAGGCCAGCTTCGCCGCGACCAGGTTCTTGGCGATGTAGCGGGCCATGTAGCAGGCCGAGCGATCCACCTTCGTCGGATCCTTTCCGGAGAAAGCGCCGCCGCCGTGCCGGCCCATACCGCCATAGGTGTCCACAATGATCTTGCGGCCGGTCAGGCCGGTATCGCCGTGCGGGCCGCCTACGACGAAACGCCCGGTGGGGTTGATGTGGTACTTGGTCTGGGAATCGACCATGTTGGAAGGAACGATGGGGTCGATGATCTGCTTCTTCACTTGACGCCGCAATTCCTCGGTGCTGACTTCGGGAGCGTGCTGCGTGGAAATCACCACGGCTTCGATACGCTTCGGCTTGTTGTCGACGTACTCCACCGAAACCTGGCTTTTGCCATCGGGGCGGAGAAAATTGAGAATGCCCTGGCGGCGGGCTTGGGAGAGGCGCTCGACCAGCTTGTGCGCCATTTCGATGGGAAGCGGCATCAGTTCGGGCGTCTCATCGCAGGCGTAGCCGAACATCAGGCCCTGGTCGCCGGCGCCGCCGGTGTCCACGCCCATGGCGATATCGGGCGATTGCGTCTGGATCAGGTTGTGCACGCCGCAGGTGTGGCTATCGAAGCCGTAGCTGGCGTCGTTGTAGCCCACGTATTCGATGGTGCCGCGGGCGATGCGCGGAATATCCAGATGCGCGGTGGTGGTGATCTCGCCGGCTACGATGCAGGTGCCGGTGGTGACCAGTGTTTCGCAGGCCACGCGGCCCGTGGGGTCCTCCGCCAAAACGGCGTCAAGCACGGCGTCGGAAATCTGATCGGCGATTTTATCCGGATGCCCTTCGGTAACCGATTCCGAGGTAAAAAGAAATCTCTGCGTTTCTGCCAAGTTTGTCCTCCTGCGGGGTTCCTAACGTTTCTGTTTTAAGAGCTTCCGAACCGCTCCCGAATGGCCGCGGCCCGGATCAGTATCTGTAATGGTCCGCCTTGTACGGGCCTTCCACGGGCACGCCGAGATAATCGGCCTGCTTTTTTGTCAACGTGGTGAGCTTAACCCCGATCTTCTCCAGGTGCAAGCGCGCCACTTCCTCATCCAGCCGCTTGGGCAGCGTGTACACGCCTACCTTGTAGGTGTCGCGGTTTTTCCAGAGATCGATTTGCGCCAGCGTCTGGTTGGAGAAGCTATTGCTCATCACGAAGCTGGGGTGGCCCGTGGCGCAACCAAGATTCACCAGGCGGCCTTCGGCCAGGATGAAGATGCTGTGTCCATCGCCGAAGGTGTACATATCCACCTGCGGCTTGATGTTGGTCTTCTTCGCGCCGGAGGCGTTGAGGCGGTCCATCTGGATTTCGTTATCGAAGTGGCCGATATTGCAGACGATCGCCTGGTCCTTCATGCGCTGCATATGTTCCAGAGTGATGATATCGACGTTGCCGGTGCAGGTGACGTAGATATCGCCGCGCCCCAGGGTGTCCTCGACCGTGGTCACTTCGAAGCCTTCCATGGCGGCCTGCAGAGCGTTGATGGGATCGATTTCCGTGACCACTACGCGCGCGCCCATGCCGCGCAGCGAGTGCGCCGAGCCTTTGCCCACGTCGCCATAGCCGCAGACTACGCAAACTTTGCCGGCCACCATCACATCGGTCGCGCGCTTGATGCCATCGGCCAGCGATTCGCGGCAGCCGTAAAGATTGTCGAACTTGGATTTGGTCACCGAATCGTTCACGTTGATGGCCGGGACCAGCAGCGTGCCGGATTCCTGCATTTTATAGAGGCGATGCACGCCGGTGGTGGTCTCTTCGGAGACGCCGCGCCAATCCTTCACGATTTCGTGCCAGCGCCGCGGATGCTGATTGTGAATGTGCTTCAGCAGGTTTTTGATGACGGTCTCTTCGTGGCTGCCGGATGCGGTGTTCACCCAATTGCTGCCGTTTTCGAGCTCGTAACCTTTGTGGATCAGCAGGGTGGCATCGCCGCCATCGTCCACGATGAGCTGCGGCCCTTTGCCATCCGGATGGCTGATCGCCTGGTAGGTGCACCACCAGTATTCTTCGAGCGATTCGCCCTTCCAGGCGAACACCGGGATGCCGGCCGCGGCGATGGCGGCGGCGGCATGGTCCTGGGTTGAGAAGATATTGCAGCTCGCCCAGCGCACCGAAGCGCCCAGATCGGCCAGCGTCTCGATGAGCACCGCGGTCTGAATCGTCATGTGCAGCGACCCGGTAATCCGGACCCCCGCCAGCGGCTGCTCTTTGGCATACTTGCGCCGGATGGCCATCAGGCCCGGCATCTCATGTTCGGCTATCGAAATCTCTTTGCGGCCCCAATCGGCCAGCGCGAGGTCGGCTACTTTGTAGTCGGTGGCGACCTGATTTAGCGTTGCAGTGCCCATGCGTCTCCTCGTGGTTTGTGCTGAAGTCGTATCTATGAATCTTGATAGGATGATATTATTATAAACGAAGCATGGCGTCAATGCTGAAATCGCTCCGCCTGGCTTCGGACCCGAACCGCCTGCGCCTATTGTTACTTCTCGAACGGGAAGAACTATCCGTAAACGAACTTCAGGAGATTTTAGGCAAGGGCCAGAGCCAGATTTCGACCAACCTATCGCAACTCAAGCAGTGCGGCATGGTGGACGATCGCCGCACCGGCAAGAACGCATTTTACCGCCTGAAGGTCGCGCCCCAGGTCATGGAATTGTTACGCGAGGCGGCGCGCGAGGTGCCGGAAGCCGCGCAGGACCAGGAGGCGCTGCGCCTGGTGCTGCGCAAGCGGGACGACAAAATGCGCCGCTATTTCGACGAGCTCGCCGGCCGGTTCGGGCGCGAGTACGTGCCCGGCCGTTCGTGGAAGGGCATTGCGGAGGCCCTTTTGAAACTGTTGCCGCCGCTGGTGGTGGCCGATTTGGGGGCGGGCGAAGGCACCATGTCGCAGTTGATGGCGCAGCGGGCGAAGAAGGTCATCGCCATCGATAACTCGGAAAAAATGGTCGAATTCGGCTCCGGACTGGCCCGGCGGCACGGCATCCGCAATCTGGAATACCGGCTGGGCGATCTGGAGGACGTGCCGATTCCGAGCGGCACCGTAGACCTCGCTTTTCTCAGCCAGGCGCTGCACCACGCGCGGCATCCGGAGCGGGCCGTGGCCGAGGCCTGGCGCATTTTAAAGCCCGGCGGGCGAATCGCCATTTTAGACCTGAACCGCCACCACTTCGAGGAGGCCCGCGAACTCTACGCGGACGTGTGGCTGGGTTTCAGCGAACTGGAGCTGGAACAGTACCTCCGCGCCGCCGGTTTCCGCAATCTGGAGACGGCGATTGTGCACCGTGAACCGGATCCGCCGCATTTTGAAACTATGCTGGCGGTGGGGGAAAAGGCGGGGGTGTAGTGGCGAGGTGAAAATCCACCTCTATCGTTGCGGGCACCGTAACCGGCCGGCCGCCTTTGATCCCGGGGGAAAGCTCCCATTGCCGCACGGCAGCGATCGCTTGCTGATCCACCCCATAGCCCAAGCCTCTGATCACGCGTACGCGGTGTGCGCGGCCATCGACGCCGATTTCGGAGTAGAGCAGAACCACGCCTTCGATTCCGAGCCGCCTCGCTAGTGCCGTATACGCGGGGACTACCTTCTGGGCCACAGCCGGGGGTTGGGTCAGCAGATCCGCTGCAAGCGAACCAGCTGTGATTGGCACGAGGAGAAGCGTCGGCAAAACGACCCGCCGCATCCTTTCAGTTGACAGCGCAAGCATTCGCGCCGATGCTGGTATGATCGGAGGCTGTGCGGCAGGAGAGCAATCGTCGACGCAGAGAGGAGCTTCAGCGGTCCTTGCAGAATCCTCATCCCGAAAGCGCCAGCCTTGCCGGACAAGGGCTGGAGGAGTGGTTCCGCACTCTACCCGAGGAGGACGTTGAGACGCTCCTCGACAGCGGCGCAGGGAAGCCTGTTCGCTGGGTACTGGGCATAGGCTGGTTTGCCAGCAGCTAGCCAGCGAACCAGCTTCATTGGGCTGGAGCCTAAGCGCTGTACCCTACGCTTCCGCGCCCTTCTTTTTTTCCAGATCGTCGGCCAGGATGACGGCTTCCGCCAGGTCGCGCATGGGCCGGCGCAGGCGGCGGCTCTCGTTGCGCAGGCGCAGGTAAGCTTCCTCTTCCGTGAGACCGTATTTCTGCTGGAGGATGCCTTTGGCGCGCTCGATCAGCTTGCGTGCTTCGAGCGCCCGCTTCATTTCCAGGGTTTCCGACATCAGCCGGGCGTTTTCGATGGCAATCGCCGCCTGCCCGGCCACTACCTTCACGAAACCGATTTCTTCTTCGCTGAATTGCCGCACTTCCCGCGTATATATATTGATCGTTCCAATCACTTTCTCGCGCGTCACCAATGGCACCGAAAGAAGCGAAGCGATACCGGTCTTGCGCGCCAGTTCCGGATAACGATACTGCTTCTCTTCGAGAACATTGGCAACCATCACGGGACGGCCTTCGCGCACCACGCGCCCGATCAGGGAATCCTCGATTTTGAGCGGCATCTTATGCAGGTAATCCGGCGACGAGCACTGGGCGGCCGAAATTACCAGCTCGCGGCGGTCCTCGTCCACCAGCATAATGGAGCAAACGGGCGACTCGAAGGTCTCCGCCACCATCGCCGAAATGGCCTGCAGGATGCGGTCGAGGTAATCCGCTTCAGTGATGGTGCGGGCGAGCCCGGCCAGAGCTTCCATGCGCCGCGCCGCGTTCTCGGAACGCTCCATCAGTTTGGACTTGGCGATGGCGCCGCCCATCTGTTCGCCGATGAAGCTTACGAGCGCAATTTCATCGGGGGTGTGAACGTGTTTCGGGCGGTGATGAATGTTGATGACGCCGATCAAGTCTCCCGAGGCGATCAACGGCACCGAGAGAAACGCTTCGTACGTATCTTCCGGGAGAGTCTGGAACGCTTTGAAACGTGCGTCGGCGACGGCATTACTGGAGAGCGCCACAACCGACTTGTGTTGCGCTACCCAACCCGTAATGCCTTCGCCCATTTTCATGCGGATATTCCCGATTTCCGCCGCATGCGGCAACTGCGAGGCGCGCAAGACGATTTCATTCGTCGTATGATCCACCAAGTACACCAGGCAGGCATCGCACGAAGTGACTTCGAAAGCCAGCCCGACCAGTTCCTGCAACATTTTCTCCAACGTCAGATTGGAACTGACGATATTGCTGATCTGATGCAGGATTTCGACTTGACTTTTCGCCTCGGCCGCCAACAAGGTTTCCTCCATTGAAGCCCCCGCGATTTGCGAGGCTTACCGGATAGCGTTTCCATTTCAGTGTAAGAGCGGCGAGTGAGTGCGTCCAATCCAAAATTTCTATGACCGGCATGATAGGAAACATCTTCCGATTCACGCGCGATTAATCGCCGGTGGCGGGCGCAAAAGCGGCTTGCGATGCGAGCGCGCGATGAAGATCGGCCATGGTGATTTTCCCCCCCGCGACGAGATATTCGCCGATGCGCTGGCCTTTACCCTTTCGGTGGAGGGCCTCTTCGAGTTCGCCGGGCGAAAGCGAGTGTTGGCCGATGAGGATTTCTCCAAGGCGGGGGCGGCCCGGGAAGTGGATGCCACCGCCCGGCGCGCCCGAGCCATTCCCAACGGGCAGCCCCATAGCAGGATAGTCGTGATCGGTTTTGCGCCACACCAGCGCGCGCCGCTCCAGCCTCGCCCGCGCGAACTGCTGGAGCGCCTCCAGGGTGGCGGCGAAGTTAATCAGGTTGGCCCAAAACATCCGCAAGGGGACCGCGGCGGCGAAGCTAATCCCGTAAACTCGCGCGCAAAGATGGACCCGAATTGCGGTTTGCAGAATGGAAATTCCCAGGACTAGGAAACAGAAATCGGAAATCCAGCGGGGAAGGGAATGCGCCCACCCAATCCACCACCAGCCGTGGCCCAGCAATGCGCTGCCGATTCCGGAGAGGAAGACTGCGTTGGCAAAGGGCGCAATCAAATTGGCGGCTAAACCTTTGCGGTCTCGCCAGAACCAGTAGCATTGGGCGGCCGATACGCGCCAGCCGTGGCGTTCCCAACCTTGTAAAGCGATGCCGGCCACCCACCGGCTGCGTTGCCGCACGGCCGCGCGGCAGCGGCGGGGGAAGTACTCGCGCGTGGCCACCGGGCCGGCGGCGCGCAGGCGGACGGGGAGAAAAATCTGGCGAAAGCCGGCCGCAAACAGGCGAAAGCCGGTGTCGTAATCCTCCGTAAGACAATGGGGATCGAAGATCCGGCCGTGATGCGCCCGCCGCAGGCCCTCGAGCGCGCTCCGTTCGAACCCGGCCCCCACGCCGTTCGATGGCAGGAAACCTCCAAGGCTTTGCCGCACCGGAATATCTTTGAACTGGTACTCGGCGAATTCGTCGCAGTAGACGCCGTGCGTCCATTCCCGCAAGCCGGTGGCGAGGGGCAAAACGGGAACTTGCACCATCTGGTAATCCCGCGAATACCAGTTGATCAGCCGCAAGGACTCGGGGTGGACCAGGTCCTCGGCATCGTGCGTGATCAGAATTTCGAAATCGATGCCGTGGCGGCGCTCGTATTCCACCATGGCTTTATAAGTCCAGTTCAGGCAATCGCCTTTGGAGGTGGGGCCGTCATGCGGGCAAACGGCGAGGTGCACGCGCGCATCGTCGCGAATCACGCTCTGTACGGCCGCGGCCGTTTGGGGATCGTTGGCATAGACGCCGACGAAGATATCGTAATTGCCGTACAGGATGGCGGCGAGATTGTGCCGCAGCATCCGCGCGATGACTTCGTGCTCGTGCCAGCAGGGAACGAAAATGGCGATCCGCCGTTGCGGCGCGTGGGCCAGATCGGCATCCGCCGGCCAGGCGAACGGACGCCTGCGAAATAGAAATACCAGCGAGATGAAGAGATCGTCCAGACAACATAGAAATAGTCCCAATGCCACTACTGCGACACAGATGAGCCACCAGTAGCCGAGCCACACAATTCCCCATCCTCGGAAGAAATGAGTTCCGAATCGGACAAGATAATCTCGAAAATCTCGTTTGAAATCTGATTCCCCGCGGAGACGCGGAGAAAAACAAATCAAGGCCAAAGCCCGCGGAGGGCGCGGAGGAAATGTTGCGGGTTGTTATGATTGGGGCACCGGCCTGATTCATGCGTCTTCTGTTTTTTTCAACGCCCGTCGCGCCGATTGGTTCGGGCGATGGCGGCGGCGTGGAAACCACGCTTCTGCAGCTCGCTCCCGCTTTGCGGATGCGGGGGCATGAAACGGCCGTGATCGCTCCCGAAGGCAGCCGGATGCCGGAGGGAGTGCCGCTGCACGTGGCCGGGGGAGATCCTCCGCCCAGCGCCGTTGTGCTCGCGCGCGATATCTCAGTGGCGGCGCAACCCACGGGAGTGCTGGAACGGATGTGGGATCTGGCGCGGCAACTGGCGCCCCGGTTCGATGCGATCGTGTCGTTGAGCTATGACTGGCTCTCGTACTATCTGACTCCATTTCTACCAGTGCCGGTGCTGCACCTGGTTACTTTGCCTTCCTGTATCGACACCGTCGATTGCGCCATGCGCGGCCAATATCTCCGCCGGCCCGCGCGGTTCGCTTTCGTTTCGCGCACCCAGGCCGCGAGCTTCGGATTTGTCGATCTGAAACGCGTGCGCATGATTCCGGGCGCCGTGGATACGGATCAGTTCCATTTCCGGGCGAGCGCGGAACCGATGCTGTGCTGGGCGGCGCGCATTTCGCCCGAAAAGGGGCTGGAGGATGCCATCCGCGTGGCGCAGGCCGCGGGTTTGCCGCTGCACATTTGCGGAAAGATTCAGGACGAAACGTATTGGCGCGAGATCCGCCGCGCGGTTGCGGCGGAAGCCCTCGTGTATCACGGGTTTTTGCGCCACGCCGATTTGCGGGAAGTTGTGGGCAGGTCCGCGGCCATGCTCGTGACCCCGAAGTGGGTGGAGGCTTTCGGCTTGAACGTGATTGAAGCGCTGGCTTGCGGCACCCCGGTGATCGCGTATGAGCGCGGCGGCCCGGCCGAAATTGTGGAGCATGGCCGGAGCGGATTTCTGACGCCCGCCGGCGATATCGGCGCGATGGCACAGGCGGTGAAACAAATCGGTTCCTTGCGCCGCGCCGATGCGCGCCAGCGGGCCGAACAGTTCGGTGTGGCGTGCCTGGCCGAGCGGGTGGAAGCATGGGTTAAGGAAGTATGCGTTCGTGCTGAGGTATGCGGAAAAGCAGCGGCGTGCTGAAGGGAGCCCGCTCCAATCCGCCGGTGGGTCCGGTGATGCTGGCCGGGTTCTGCGCCTTTTTGAATTTGTATGCGCCGCAGCCGCTGCTGCCGCTGCTGGCGCGCCAGTTCGGCTCGACGGCGGCCGGTATCAGCCTGGTCATTACCGCCTCCACTGTGGCAGTAGCCGTGGCCGCGCCGCTGGCCGGTTTGCTGGCCGACCGCCTGGGCCGCAAGCGCGTCATTGTGCCCGCGGCATTGCTGCTGGCTGTGCCCGCGGGCCTGGCGGGAACTGCCCATAGCCTCCCTCAACTGGTCTTCTGGCGATTCCTGCAGGGAGTGTTCACGCCCGGAATCGCGGTAGTGGTTTCCGCTTATATCAACGAAGAGTGGGAACAGGGCGTGGGCCGGGCGATGGGCGCTTACGTTTCCGGCACCGTGCTGGGTGGATTCAGCGGACGGATTCTGGCCGGAGTCATCGCTTCGCGACTGGTCTGGCGGTGGTCGTTTGGCACACTCGGGATCATATCTTTCGTGTCGGCGGCGGTGGTCGCGGCATGGCTCCCCTCCGAAAAGCGCTTCGCGCGGCCGCCGGGTGCGCGCGCATCCCTGGTAGCCATGGCCCGGCACATGCAAAACGGGCGCCTGTTGGCCACCTATGCCGTCGGGTTTTGCGTACTGTTTTCCATGCTGGGCACCTTCACCTATGTGAACTTCTACTTAGCGGCGCCGCCGTTCGGGTGGAACCCGGCAGCCCTGGGTTTTCTGTTCGTGGTTTACCTGGCGGGCGCGGCGGCAGCCCCGATTTCCGGCTGCTTTATCGATACCGTGGGCCATCGCCTGACAATCACCGTGGCCTTCGCGGGCGGAGTGGCGGGCATTCTGCTGACGTTGTTGCATTCGGTCCCGGCGATTTTGCTGGGCTTGGCCCTCTGCTGCAGCGGGACCTTCGTGGCGCAATCGGCTTCCACCAGCTATATCGGAACCGTCGCCCATGAAGCGCGAGCGGCGGCGGTGGGTTTGTATGTCTTGTTCTATTACGTCGGAGGTAGTTTCGGCGCGGCGGTCCCCGGCCAGTTTTGGAGCCGGGGCGGCTGGACGGCCTGCGTTATGCTGATTGCGGCCGTGCAGATGTTGACGATTCTGCTGGCGGCGGTCTTCTGGCGGCCCGCGCCGCGCCTCGAGGAGGGCGCGCCGCTACCGGAACCGCCGCGACACAGGGCCGTGTCACCGGAACCCGGCCTGGCTCCGCGCGAGTGATCTAAGTGGTTGATTTTCTTGCCGGTTCTTTTGGTGCGCGGAATGCCTCAAAAAGGTATGTGCGCCGCTTCTTTTATGCGTTAGTGCTGACCTTCGGCATGTCGCCGCTCCAGAGCGCCACTCTGGAGCGGCTCTCTCTCAACGACATGATCCAGAAGTCCACGGCCATTGTGCGGGGCACCGTCACCGGCTCGCACGTAGCGCAGCAGGGCGCCCTCATTTATACCCACTACACCGTTCATGTCACGGAGCGGTTCAAAGGTCCCGCCCAGGCCAGTGTGGATATTGTGGTCCCCGGGGGCACATTTAACAACATACGGCAGAGCTTCGCCGGCACGCCTTCGTTCCGCGCCGGCGACGACTACGTGTTCTTCCTATGGACCGGGTCTAGCGGGCTGACCCATATTATCGGTTTGACCCAGGGCCTGTTCGCCCTTTCCGGGGGACCCGCCGCGAATCCGATAGCGAAACGCGCGGCGAGCTCGGAAGTCGTGCTCGACCCCACCACCGGGCGTCAGGTCAAAGATCAGACGCTCACCATGAATCTGAGCAATTTGCGCTCGCTCATCGTAAAGAATTTGAACGGGGCTGGAAACTGAGCCATGGGACGGCGCCGGGGGCTCCTCGCGGTTTTGCTGGCAGGATTGGTGTGTGGCGTTCCCGGCCAGGCGTATTATCACTACGTTCACTATTTGAATGGCAATCTGGGCGTGCCGGTCTACGAGCGGTTCGACTTGAACGCGCTGCCGGCGAGCACCGTGACTTTCTTTGTGGTGGATACCGGCCCGCAGACTTACGCAACCAATGACGACTTTTCTTCCGTGCTGAGCCAGGTGAAGCAGGCGGCTCTGGCCTGGAATTCCGTGAGCAGTTCCGCTCTGCGGGTGGCGTTCGGAGGCCTGGAATCGAAGGATCAGACGCAAAACACTCCCGGCGGGGACGTGGTATTCGCGGAATTGCCGCCGGGCCTGCTGGGCTTGGGCGGGACGAACGTGCCGGTGAACGAAGCGCCCGTGAACGGCGCAAACGGACCGTTCTTTCCGATTGCCCGCTCCATTATCGAACTGACCAATGATACCGGCCAGGCGCCCGGCCCGAGTTATCTGCAGAGCTTCTTCACCACCGCGGTGCACGAGATGGGACATGCGCTGGGCTTGCAGCACACCTGGACTTCGGCTGCCATGTCGCAGGACGTAATTCGCGACACGTCGCGCGAGCGCCCTATCGATGCCGATGACCGGGCATCGCTTTCGGTTTTGTATGGCCCCTCGAATTGGACGTCCGCGTTCGGGTCTATTTCCGGCCGGGTCACGGCGAACGGGCAGCCCGTGGCCTTGGCATCGGTAGTGGCGATTCCGCCCACCGGTCCAGCGGTTAGCACGCTCACCAATCCGGATGGAACGTACACCATCAGCGGACTGCCCGCGAATGATTATCTGCTCTACGTGCACCCGCTTCCGCCGGACGCGATTCTGCCCAACAATGCCGGTTTAAGCTTGCCGGTCGATCAGAACGGCAATGCGCTCGCGGCTTCCGGTCCCTTCTTCACGGCCTTTTACCCGGACCCGAACAACCCCGGCCAACCGGCCAGTTTTTCGATCGCGCCCGGCACGGCGCTTACGGGAGAGAATTTTTCCGTGAATCCCGAAAGCGCCGTTTCAATGTACGACATGGTCACCTATAGTTGGAGCGGAGGCCAGAGCGTGACTCCGGCGTACGTGAACAACACTGCCGCCACGTTCACGATTGAAGCCGAAGCCGCTCCTGGACTGATGACCGTAGTGCCGCAGTCCGTCACGATTCTGGGCGGCTTTGGGACCGCTACGCAGTGCGCGCCGCAGAACGCCACCCTGCCTTGCTTTCAACTATACGATACGAATACCGGCCAGGCCCTGCCGGCGAATACTACCGATCCCGCGGCCGCTCTGGCGATCTATTTCAACGGCTTGCCGGCGGCGGGAACCGGGCCGCGCCACCTGGTTTTTACGCTGGCAAACGGCGATCTCTACGTGCTGCCGGATGGCGTGAACCTGGTCAGCCAGCCTCCGCCAACCGTCGCTTCGGTAACGCCTAACGGGGATGGCTCCGTTACCGTGGCGGGGAGCAATTTCGATATTTCGAGCGTGGTGTATTTCGATGGCGAACCAGCCAGCTTCCCGCAGAATTATAGCGGACCGGGCGCGCAGGGGACGATTACGGTGACGCCGCCGCCCGGCTATAGCGGCCAGAACGCCAGTGTCATCGTCTACAACTCCGACGGCCAGAACTCCACGTTTTATCAGGCGCAGAATCCGCCGACCTACACCTATCCGGTAACCGGCACGCCGCAGATTGCGGTAAATCTGGCCACGCTATCATCCGGCCTTTCTTCCATGGTGACGATCACCGCCGCGAACATGCATTTCGTGCCTGGGGAGGTTACCGTGGGTCTGGGAAGTTCGGATGTTTCCGTCCGCCGCGTTTGGGTGACCGACCCGACCCACCTTGTCGCCAACCTGGTGGCTTCACCCAACGCGGCGATCGGTCCTTCGGAAATCAGCGTGATTTCGGGCTTTCAGGTGGCCTCGCAGCCCGGCGGTTTTGAAACCACGCCGGCCAATTCGTCGCTGCCGTTTGTGGGTTTGCCCATTGTAAACGCGAATCCCAACCAAGCGGCCCTATATCCGGGCGCCACGGCCAGCATTTACGGGCTGCGCTTATCTACTGGAGCGAGCACTGCACAGGTGTTTCTGAACGGCTTTCCGGCGCCTGTGTTGTACTCCTCTCCTACTCAGGTCAACTTTTCGATTCCGGCAAACTTTTCCACCGGCTTGACGCCGGTGCAGCTTACCGTAAATAACGGCTCTGCCCTCTCCCCGCCAGTAGGGATCGAGATTGACAATGCGCCTCCGTCAATTCAATCGATTGGAAACAGCTCGGGCCAGTTGAGCGCGGCTACCGCGGCGATGGCCGGACAGGTTCTGACAGCAGTCCTGTCCAACATCGATCCCACGGTCGTGAACAATCCGCTCCGTGTGCGGGTCACCGTTTCCGGGCTTCCGGCAACGGTTCTGTCGGTATTGCCCGGTTCGCAGTTCGGCACGGTGACGGTGTCGTTTGTGGTAAGCCAGTCTTTCGGTGGCGCCAGTGTGCCGGTGGTGGTTTGGGTCGATGGCGCGCCCAGCAGCCCATACCCGATCGTCGTGCGCTAGGCGTCCCGGCGGTGGGACTTCGCCGGTGGATGAACCTCGCCTTATTGAAAACAAAGGGCGAAACCGCACTGGCACCGGTGAACTTCGCCGGTTTCGGAGCGATTAAGCGGTTTTGACGGGGCCGATTTCCTGGGCTGCCTCGCGGATCGTCTGCGTGAGAGAGGTTAACTCACCCAAGCCCGCGCCGCCGATGATCTCGTCATCGGTGGCCCGGCAAAAACCCACATCTTCTACCGGCAACGTGTTCACCGAGCGGGCTTCGTAATCGGCGATAAAGCCTTCCAAAAGTTCCAGAGCGGCGCGGATCTGAGCAAGCCCTTGCTTAATCTGTTGCAGGTCGCGGGTCATACGTTGGGTTTCCTGAGGGGATTAATATCCCATTATCCCGCAACACCTTCCGGTTCGGCAAGCGGAGGCGATGGGTTTGGCTGAGGAACGCTTTGGGGTCAGGAGCGCTTTTCGGTGATGGTCAGCGGCTGGCTGACGCGGAAGGTGATGCGCGTTTCCGAGGGCAAAATGGCCTGCTTGCCGCGGGTGAGGAGGACGTCGCCGGCACCCAGGCCGCCGCCCGCGCCGGCGCCGATAGCAGCGCCTTTGCCGCCGCCGGCAATCGCTCCGATGATGGCGCCAATGGCCGCTCCGCCGCCGACCTTGGCGGCGTCGGTCTGGCGCGTGCTTTCGGCGTGTTTCTCGAAGCTGTCCGTAACCAGCGAAATGGTCTGGCCATCGGAGAGGTGAACGCGCGTCAGTTCGATCGACAGGTACGCCACGCCTTTCACCTTTCCGCCTTTATCGGCGGCCACCACCCGCCCCTCCGCCCGCGCGCCGCGTTCGGCGAGGACCAGTCCATTGACCACCAGGGGATTATCGAGGCTGGCCGTAAAGGTATCGCCGGCATTATTCCGCTCCGAAGAGAGGCCATCGATCAGGCGCACCGGAATGAGGAAACCGGCGTTCAGCGTGACCTGACGCGGCGGGGGTGGAGGCGGCGGTTCCGGAGCGGCCACGGGTTGCGGTTGGGCGGGCGCCGGCGGAAGCGGCTCCGGCGCCGGAGCGGGCGCGGGCGCCGGTTCGGGGGCTGCCGATGGCGCGGGGGGCGGCGTGTTCTGCGCCGTCAGCACCGGCTGGGGCGTTGGCGCATCCGAATGCGGCGGGGGCGCTTCCTGATGCACTGGTTTGGGACGGGAACTGGCCCGCCGCTCCGGAAATGGCTTCGGTTTTTCTAGAGGTTCCGTCTGGTCTGGCGGCCCACTGGGAGAGAGTGTTTGCGGGCCGGCGGGCGGCGCTTGCGCCGGTAACGCCGGCACCGGAACTGGCGCCGTATTTCGGGCAACAGCCGGAGCGTTCGAAACCGCGGGCGCCTGCGGCCGCTCCGCTACCTTCATAATCACGGCGCCCCCGGCGGCGCCCGCAATCACCAGAAGCGCAATTTGCACAGGCTTCACGCTACTTGCCTCCCAAGCCTCACAGACGATTCCGGGCGGCTTTCCGTTTCTACGGCAAACCCGGTTAAAATCAATTGTTAGCAGCCGTGATCGCTTTCCCCACAAAACTGGCCGTCGGCCCTGTAAGTATTTCTCCGGCTACCGTGCTGGCTCCCATGGCCGGCGTTACGGATACGGTCTTCCGCCGCTTCATTCGCAACCTGGGCGGATGCGGGCTGATCATGACCGAATTCACCAGTTCTCACGGAGTGAGCGCTTCCCTGCGCGCCCGCAAACCCACGGCCACCTTGACCAAATACCTGGCTTTTGAGCCGGAAGAGCATCCCATCTCGGCCCAGCTTTTCGGCGCCGACCCGCAGGTGATGGCCGATGCGGCCAGAGTGTGCCAGGACCTGGGCTTTGACATTCTGGATATCAACTTTGGATGCCCGGTAAACAAAGTGGTGAAATGCAACGGCGGCAGCGGCCTGCTGCGCGATCTGCCCCTGGTGGAACGCCTGCTTCGGGAAGTGCGGCGCGCCATTTCCATTCCGTTCACCCTCAAATACCGGGCCGGATGGAACGATTCCGAATTGGTCACGATCCGCATGGCGAGGCTGGCGGAAGACTGCGGCCTTCAGGCGATCGCGCTGCATCCCCGGACACGCGAGCAGGGCTACAGTGGAAAGGCCGATTGGTCGCGCATTGCCGAGGTGAAAGCGGCTGTGCGCATTCCGGTGATCGGCAACGGCGATATCGTAACGCCGGAGGATGCGGTGCGCATGGTGCGGGAAACCGGCTGCGATGCCGTGATGATCGGCCGGGCGGCCTCTTCGAATCCCTGGATATTCCGCCAGATTCAGGAGTACGTCGCTACCGGCAGCTATAAAGAACCGGACCAGAACGACCGATATTCGATGATGAGGGACTACTATTCCATGCTGCTGGAGCGGGATGAGCGGGACACCGTTGGGAAAATGAAGCAGTTCGCCACGTACTTCACCCACGGGGTGCGCCACGGCTCGAAGCTCCGCGCCTCCATTTACCATGCGCAGGGAGCGGAGGCCATTCTGCGACTGGTCGATGAATTCTTCCACTCCGAAGCGGAACTCGATCTGGTTGTTTCCTCCTGAGGCCGGCCCTGTGAAAAAAGTAAAACTGATCACCGATGGCGCCTGTCTGGGCAATCCGGGGCGCGGCGGTTGGGCCTGCATTCTCCGGTACAACGAGCACAAGAAAGAGATGTGGGGCAGCGAGGCGTATACGACGAACAACCGCATGGAGCTGAAAGCGGCGATTGAAGGCCTGCGCGCCATCACCGAGCAGTGCGAAGTGGAGGTAGTCACCGATTCCGAATATCTGAAAAACGGCATCACCAGTTGGATCAAAGGATGGAAACGGAACGGCTGGATGACCTCCACCAAGAAGCCCGTGATTAACCAGGACCTTTGGAAGGAACTGGATGAACAGGCCGGCCGGCACAACACGACATGGTGCTGGACGAAGGGCCACGCGTCGCACGAAGATAACAATCGCTGCGACGAACTGGCTTCGGAGGCGGCGCGCCGGCAGATTTCCGGCAGCCAGTGTTAGCGGGTGGCGGCCTCTTCTTCGTCCCAAATCCGCCGCAGAACGTCGCGGCTGTAAGCCAGGTAGTGGCGGTCGGAGGTGAAAACCTCGAGCGTGATGGTTCCGTCGTATCCGGCGCCGCGCAGGGCGCGAACCGCCCGGCGGACGTCGACCGAGCCGGCCCCCAGCGGCAGGTGCAAATCGGCGTGGCCGCCCCGGTTATCGTGCAGGTGAACATGGCGCAACCGGTCGCCGTAGGCGCGCAGAATCTCCTCCGCCGTGTTGAACGGCACTTCCAGGTTGGCGTGGCCGATATCGAGGTGCAGGCCCAATTCCGGCAGTTCGTCAAACAACTCTCCCAATTGCGCCGCGTTGTTGTAGTCTCCGGGCAGATTCTCAATCATGAGACCCACGCCGAGGCGGCGGGCATCCGGCAGGAGTTCGCGAAAGGACCTGATATTCTGCTCGATGAAGAACGGGCGGCCATGCATCGGGGCGTGGCGATCGGGGTGGAGATTCATCCAGCGGGCCCCCACCGCGCTGAATAATTCCAGGCAACGCCGCAGCTCGCACACCGACGCGCGCCGGATATCTTCGAAGGCGCTCCCCATCGGCAGATAAAAAGCGGTGTGGCCCACGACACGCATGCCGTGCCGTTCGAGAGCCGCGCGAATGGCGTGCGGGTCGATGCGCCAGGAAGCTGCCGCGGGAGGTTCCAAGGTCAGGTCCAGGAAATCGAGCTCCATCGCGGCCATCCACTCGATTTCCTGCAAAACATCGTTGCCTGGATGGTTCATGGCTCCGATTAGCATTCGCCTGGCTCCTGACTTGCGCGGGCAAGGCCCGGGCGTTCCGGCCCAAACCACGGCCGCGTGTCCAGAAGACTGGCGCGCTCTCGCAAGCTTGCCGGAAGGCCGGCGGAGGGCGGCTGCAGTTGCAGCTTCGCCCAAAGCCACGGCGGCAAGGTTTCCGCGCATCCGGGGGCGATCCAGCGAAACACCACGAGCGCCGCCGCAAGCAGCGGCAGATGATCCCCCATGCGTTCGGTGAGCAGTTCCCAGTCCACCTGGCTGCCGGCATAGAAGATCAGGTTCAGGACGTCGGGCCAGTCGCACCGGTCGCGCTGCAAGATGTAGAGCTTATCCCAGATCAGGGCTTCCGGAGGCAAAACCGGCAATATCCGGCCATGGATTTCGACAGAGGG
This sequence comes from Bryobacteraceae bacterium, assembly GCA_035294665.1. GTDB lineage: Bacteria > Acidobacteriota > Terriglobia > Bryobacterales > Bryobacteraceae > PSRJ01. The sequence continues at coordinate 17,498 of DATGKM010000048.1, forward strand.
CCCGGACATCCACAACTCATCGATTTGCGCGCGGTGGTTCGCCATGGCCCAAATCACATCCACGATTGTGCCATCCGCCGTTCCCCGGTAAATCCACCACCGGTCGTAGGGAAGCTTGTCATAGTAATCGGCCAGACCGGCGCCGCGCACGACCTCGATCATGCTGTCGCGGTAGCGGGGCAACACGTACAAGTCGAGGTCCTTTGTATCCCGCCAGATGCCGGTGTGCGCTGCCAGCGCGAACGCGCCTCCGAGCGCGAATGGGATTTTTCTCGCCATGGCCGCGTCGATGACGCAGCGGTAAATCTCCCACTGCGCGGGCGGAATCGATCCCGGCCATGGTTTGATTGGCGGCGGAGAGTTGGGAACGGTTCGGGGCATAACGTTAGTCCCGCTGGTGGCGGAGCAATGCACGTACCAAAGGATTCGGTGAAAAGGGCACCGCAATCTACAGTGTGCTGGATAGCGGCGCTCATATTGCGCCTTGGGGGGTGGAAGGGTCCGCAAACGGGCTTTACCGGCCTATTGCTGGACACGCTCGATGACGCCGGAGCCTTGGAGGAACAATTCGCCGGTTGCGCGGTAGACGCTATGCCGGCGCCTTCTCCTTGATTCCGTAATGGTAGACCAGCGCACCCGCGGCTACCGTTCCGAACGCGGTCAGGGAAGCCACGGGATGGAGAAAAACGCCATAGCCCATCATGACGAGGCCAACGACGATGTAGGCGGCGGGAATCAGGGGCCAGGCGAAATCGACGGCTTTGAGCCGCTGCCAGCCGGGCCGCTTCCGGCGAAACACAAACAGAGAGCCCACCGATAGAACGGTGAACAGCGTAAGGCTCATGCCGATGTACACCAGCAGTTCGAGAAACGGCGTCATGGTGAGCACCATGGCGCAGAGGCCCTGGCTAAGAATCGCGACCACCGGTGTATGCCAGCGCGGGTGCACCGATGCGGCCGCGCCGAAAAACGCGCGGTTCTTGGCCATGGCGTAATAGACGCGGGGACCAATGGTCACCTCGGCGCTGACGGTGGCCACAATCGAAAGCGCCATCAGGGCCGAAAACAGGCCCGCGACGCCCGGCCCGAACAGGTTCGATGCGGCGAGCGAGCCAACGGCAATGACCGGCCGGCGTTCGCCTGTGGGCAGAGTTTGGATCATGCGCTCGAGCGGCGTGGCATAAATGAAGAGCAGATTCAGTGCCACGTACAGGGCCGCCACGATTGCGGTGCCGGCGGCGAGGGCGGCTGGCAGGGTTCGTTCCGGCCGGCGAATCTCCTCGGCGACATAGGTGGCGGCATTCCAGCCGCTGTATCCCACCATCACGTAGAGCAGGCTGACTACAAATTGCGCCGGCAGGCTCACGGTGGAACTGCGCACCGCGTGCGCGGAAAAATTGGACCAACTGCCCGCGCCCGCCGCAAATCCAGCCAGCACGAATCCCATAATGACCAGAAGCTTGGTGGCTGTGAGCGCGTTCTGCACCTTCGCCACGCGCGCGACTCCGAAGCAATTCAGAATCGTGAAGGCGGCAATCAATCCGGCGGCGAGCAACTGCCCGTTGCCGAGCCGCAGCGCCAGCCGGCCGGATCCGATTATTAAAGACGCATTGGCCTGCTGCAAACCCGGATTGAAATAGCCGAGGTAATCGGAAAATGCCAGAGCGGCCGTGGCAATGGGCGCCGAAAAGCCGGCGAAAAACGAAACCCAACCGGTCATGAAGCCCCACTCGGGGCCGTAGGCGTGCGTCAGGTAAACGTACTCTCCGCCCGAACTGGGGAAGTTGATTCCCAGTTCCGAATAGCTCAGCGCGCCCGCGATAGCGAACAGCGCGCCCACGCCCCAGCACAGCAGAATCAGGGCGGGACTTCCCAAATCGCCCGCCATGAAGCCGGTGGTGGCGAAGATGCCCGTCCCCACCATGTTGGAGATGACCAGCGCTGTCGAGCTGACAAAGCCGAGTTGGCGAAGCAGTTCGGCCCTGGGGGTCAGGCTACGCGTTTTGATCATCCGGTAGCGCCTACCTCGCTATTGTAAGTCAGCGAGGTTCGGTTTCCCGGAGATGGCGCGCGGTTTGTTCCGGCACCGTGTCGTTCAAAAACGTACCCGAGCCGCTCTCCACGCCCGCCAGGAATTTCAATTTAGTGGCGCTGCGCTGGATCGGGTAGAAGTCAATGTGGAAATGAAAGTAGGGGTGCTCTCCCTTAGCAGGCGGATGGCGCAGAATCATCATGAGCGGCATGGGGAAGCCGAAGAGATTGTCGTACTTCATGCGCACCAGCTTGATTGTGCCCGCGAGCGCGGCGGCTTCTTCCGCCGTGAGATCGGCCAAGCCGCCCAAATGGCGCCGCGGGCAGATTTGCAACTCCGCGGGGAAGCGGCCGGCAAAAGGCGCGAAAGCCACGAAATGATCGTTGCAACTCACGATGCGCACGTCTTGCTCCAGTTCCCGCCGCAGCAGTTCGCAATAGATGCAGCGTTTGTGGCGGGCGTGGTATTCGCGGGCGGAACATAGTTCCCGCTCCATCAGCGGCGGCACATAGGGAAACGAGTAGATCTGCCCGTGTGGATGCGGCATGGTCACGCCAATCGCCGCGCCTGTGTTTTCGAAGATGTAGGTGTAGCGAATATCCGGGTTGGCGGTCATTTCGCGGTATCTGGAGGTCCAAAGCCGAACCACCTTGAGCCAATGCGCGGCCGACATCTGCGCGGGAGTCAGGTTATGGTTCGGATGATAGAGTACGACGTCGGTGGCGCCCCGCGCGCCGGTGGTTGCAAACAGTGCTGAATCGTTCGCGGCGGCAGCGGCATCAAAGGGAGGGTTATCTAAGCGGAATGCCGCGAAATCGTTCGGATATAAGTAGACTTCGTAGTGATCGGGCACTCTGCCGGAGCCGGGGCAGAATGGGCACCACTGGGCGGGCATCTGCGGGCGGTCCTGACGGAGATCGGCAATGACTACCCACTCCCGCAGGAGTGGGTGCCAGCGGAGTTCGTTCACAATTCCATTCTCCCCGAACCGCTCGTTTTCCCGGCATGCGCCGCGACAGGCGGAGCGGGGGGCTTGCGTACGATGGAGAACCGATTGCCCAGGTTTTTGGGCCAATTTTGTTCGATAGACTTGGTGAAATCATGCAGAAAGCGCTTGCCCCCACACTTCAGCGCGAACTCGCTTTGGCGCGCCGCCAGACAGACGAGTTATTCGAGCTCGTGCGGCCCGATGCACTTTACGAACGGCCTATTCCGGAACGCCATCGCATTATCTTTTATCTGGGCCACCTGGAAGCGTTCGATTGGAACCTGCTGGCGCGCCGGGCTCTGGATATCGCTTCGTTCCATCCGGAATTCGACCGGTTGTTCGCCTTCGGCATCGATCCGCCAGAAGGCAGCTTGCCTTCCGATACTCGATCGGATTGGCCTTCGGTTGAGGAGACCCGGCGCTACAACCGGCACACGCGCGAAGTCATTGACGAGACTGTCGCGCACGCGCCCGGGGAAATGCTACATGCCGCTATCGAGCACCGCTTGATGCATGCCGAAACGCTTGCCTACATCCTTCACCAGTTGCCCTACGGTTCGAAGCTGGCGCAACCCGCGCCGCCGCCAGCCGAGCACGCCGCGCCACGCCAGGACTGGATCGAAATTCCCGCAGGCACCGCGCACATGGGTATGCAGCAGGGTGAAGCTTTCGGCTGGGATAACGAGTTTCAGCCGGTGTCCGTGGAAGTGCCGGAGTTTGCCATCTCGCGCTACAAGGTTACCAATGGCGAGTACCTGGAGTTTGTGCGCGGGGGCGGGGCGCCGCCGTTCTTCTGGATCGAACGCGAGGGTAGATGGATGTATCGCGGCATGTTCGAAGAAATCCCGTTGCCGTTAGATTGTCCGGTTTACGTGACGAAGTGCCAGGCGGAAGAGTACGCCCGCTGGCGCGGCGCCGCTCTTCCCTCCGAGGCTCAATTTCATCGCGCGGCCCTTGGCGCGCCGCCCTCCCGCAATACCGATTTCGCTTACTGGGACCCCATTCCGGTTACGGCCGATGCAGCGCCGGTAAACGCGCCCGTCCAGATGACCGGCAACGGCTGGGAATGGACCAGCAGCCTCTTCGCCCCGTTCGCCGGCTTTGAGCCGAAGCCTTACTACCTCAATTACTCCGAGCCGTTTTTCGATGGCGCCCATTATGTTTTGAAAGGCGGGTCCCCACGCACCGCCGCGCGCCTGTTGCGGCCTTCTTTCCGCAACTGGTTCCGCCCGGCTTATCCGTACATCTACGCCACTTTTCGGCTGGTGCGTCCTTAATGTACGCGCAGGCGTTGGAAAATCAGTTTGCGCAGGAAGTGAGAGCGGGGCTCACGCGCGCCGGCCAGAAAACGATTTCGTGCCGGTATCTCTATGACGACGTAGGATCGGCTTTATTCGAAGCGATTACGCGTCTTCCCGAATACGGCTTGACCCGCGCGGATGCGCGGCTGCTGGCGCGGCACGCGCAGGAGATCGTGGCAGGGGTGCCCGGGCGGGTGGTGCTGGTGGAACTGGGCAGCGGCAGCGGCGCCAAGACCAGGCCCATCCTGAAGCAACTCGGCGCGCGGCAGCAAGACGTTGTCTATTATCCAATTGACGTTTCCGCCGCGGCATTGCAGCGTTGCGCGCGTGAACTCGAACCGCTCGCGACCATTGTTCCGCTGGAAGAGAATTACCTCGACGGCCTGGAGCAGGTTGCGGAACAGCGCTCGCCCGGTGAAACTTTGCTGCTGCTATTTCTGGGGAGCACGATCGGAAACTTCGAGTTAGAGGCCGCCATGGCATTCCTGGGGGATGTCCGCGCGCAGCTACTGCCAGGCGACGCCCTGCTGCTGGGCACCGACCTGGTGAAACCGGCCGGGCAGATGCTCGTCGCCTACGACGATCCCGCGGGCGTGACGGCCGCGTTCAACCGGAATCTTCTGAGCCGCATCAACCGCGAACTGGATGCCGATTTCGATCTGAGCCAGTTCGAGCACGAAGCGCGCTACGACGAAGGCGCACAGCGCATCGAAATGCATCTGCGGTCGTGCCGCCGCCAGACCGTAACCATTCATAAGGCCGGGATCGCCGTCGAATTTCTGCCCGGCGAAACCATCTGGACGGAAGCCAGTCACAAGTTCCGCCCGGAACAGATCGCGGCAATCGCGCGCGCGGCCTGCTTTCGGCTGGAGCGGCAGTGGATCGACTGCGAATGGCCGTTCGCCGAAAATCTGCTGCGGGCGTAGTCCCTGCTACCTTGAGAAAGTGCCGAAAGTTCTGATTGCCGGCGGAGGCCTGGCCGGACTTGCCGCGGCCGCCGCATTGGGCGGCGCAGGTTTCGAAGTCGACCTCTACGAAGCGCGCCCGTTTCTGGGCGGCCGCGCCACTTCATATGTGGTTCCCGGACACGGCGAGTCCATCGACAACTGCCAGCACATTCTCCTGCGGTGCTGCGTCAACCTGTTGAATTTTTACGATCGCCTGGGCGTGCGGGGCCATATCCGTTTCCACCGCGAATTTTATTTCATCGAGCCTGGCGGGCGCGTCTCGATTCTGCGCCGCGGGCCGTTTCCCGCGCCGTTTCATTTCACGGATTCGTTTCTCGGCATGCCGTTTCTCGACAAATTCGATAAGCTTGCCATCGCGCGCGCCTTTCTCGCCTTGCAACGCGAGCGCACGCGGCGAGCCGATCTCGATCGCATCACGATGCTGGAGTGGCTGAAGGGAAAAGGCCAGACCGAGCGAGCCATCAATCGTTTCTGGCGCCAGGTGCTGGTAAGCGCGGTGAACGAAGACCTCGGCCGCATGGCGGCGCGGCACGGTTTTCAGGTCTTCTGGCTGGGCTTTCTGGCGCGCTCCGATGCCTACGAGATGGGCGTGCCTTCCGTGCCTCTGGGCCAACTCTATGCCGCCGAAGCCTGGCGGCAACTGGGGTCGGTGCGGCTACATCTGCGCGCGCCGGTGGCGCGGATCGGCCCGGAAGGTTTCACGATGGACGGAGAGACGCGGACGGCGGATTACTATATCTGCGCGCTGCCGTTTGAGAAGCTGGAGGCCGCCGGCTTGCCGGCGCCCCGGCTGGAGCATTCCCCGATCACCGGCGTGCACCTCTGGTTCGACCGCGAAATCACCACCCTGCCTCACGCCACGCTGCTCGACCGCACCATGCAATGGATGTTCAACAAGAATGGCGGCCGCTATTTGCAACTTGTGGTAAGCGCCTCGCGCGATCTTACCGAGCGATCGAAAGCCGAGATCATCCAACTGGCGTTATCCGACCTGGCTTGCTTCTTCCCAAAGGCGAGCGAGGCTCGCCTGCTGAACGGACACGTAGTGAAGGAGCAGCGGGCCACATTTTCGGCGGCGCCCGGTACGGAGGATCTTCGGCCGGAAGCACAAACCGGGATATCGAACCTTTTTCTAGCCGGCGACTGGACCCGCACCGGCTGGCCCGCCACTATGGAGGGAGCTGTTCGCGGCGGGTATCTCGCGGCCGAAGCCGTAACGCGAGCCGCGGGCTGCCCGGCGAAATTCCTGATTCCGGATGTGGCGTAATGCTTACTGCTTCTTCACCAGCTTGATCTCAAACAGCTTCGGCCACAATTTTCCGGTCACAAAAAGGCGATTCGCCGCCGCATCGTAGGCAATTCCGTTCAGCACGTCCACCTGCCGCTCCCGATCGGCGGGACTCAGAATGCCGGTCAGATCGATCCACCCGACCACTTTGCCCGATGCCGGATCGATACGCGCAATCCGGTCAGTCTGCCACACATTGGCATAGACTTCGCCCTTCACCCATTCCAGTTCGTTCAACTGATCGACGGGAGCGCCATCCGCCGTTACCCGCACCCGCCGGGTTTCGCGGAGCGTCTCCGGGTCCCAGAAGCGCAGATCCGCCGTGCCGTCGCTCATGATGATCCGCTTGCCGTCCTGGGTCAGTCCCCAGCCTTCTCCCGGGTAAGAAAACTGGCCCTTGAGACCGAAAGACGCCAAATCATAGATGAAGCCTACTTGCGTCTTCCAGGTGATCTCGATCACGCGGTCCTTCCAGTTGACGATGCCTTCGCCGAAGTACTGCTCGGGGACGTCGTGGCGCTGGAGGACCTCGCCGGTTTCCAGGCGTACTTTGCGGATTGAAGACTCCCCGTTCAAGCCGGTGCTTTCATAGAGAAACCCGTTCAGATAGAAGAGGCCCTGCGTGAAAGCGAGCGGATCGTGCGGATATGCATGGACCACTTCGTACCCGTATTCCGGAATGCCGCCGGCCTGAGAAACCGGCCCGCAGGCACAAGCCGCCAGCGCGGCCAATCCAATCATCATCCGCATATATATAGGACCAGCGTACCGCACGCGCGGCTCACTCCCTTTCATTCCGTAACCGAGAGAATCGTCAGGGGCGCATTGCCTTCCAGACGATTATTCACGAATAAGAAGAGCATCTTACGGTCCTCCCGGGCGCGGCCGATCAGCACGCGCATGGAGTGGCGCGCTTCCGGGTTCGGGTCCTGCGTCTCGCGGTAGGGTGAAAATCGTTTTACCGCATCTTCGTAACGCCTGCCATAGCGCAGCAGCGCCCGGCACACCAGAAACGGCGCGGTTTCGGAGCCGGGTATCTGCATCTGGTATTGCAATTCCGGCATGCGCGACCACGCGTTATACACGTGCGCCACCTTGCGGGCGCGCAAACAATCGAAATAGGCGGGCTGCAGGAATTCCGGATTGCGGACCTCCACGGCATATCGAAACCGCGCCGGCAGCGATGCCAGGAACGGGTCCAGCCATTCGAGAAAAGCTCCCAAACCTTCGAAGCTGCTCCGCGAAAACGCGCCGAATTCGAAAATCAGCAGCGCCGTTTTTTCAGCGTACGGATCGAGCGGCCGCAGAAACATCTCTTCCAGCATTTCGCTGTTTAAAAAATCCGGGTTGGATTTGCCCGCGTGCGGTCCGTAGCGCGCATGCGACGGAAACACTTTACACGTGATCTGTTCCGGCACCTTGAAGGCGAACCGAAATCCGGCAGGCGCCGCCAGAAACAGCTTCCGCCAGAATTCTTCGTTCGGAAACTGGTAGAAAGCGAAATCGCCGCACACCACCGGAAAGGTTTCCGCATACTCGCGCAGACACTCCGCCTCGAATCGTTGCTTC
>DATGKM010000049.1:0-14326 GCA_035294665.1 Bryobacteraceae bacterium
GTGTCCACCGGGTGGCGGATTCCTCCCAAAGTTCGAGCGCCGCTCGGGCGACGGTTGGCGCGCTGACGCGGGTCATGCAGCGGTGATCGATCGGGCACTCGCGCAGCAGGCACGGGCTGCAGGGGGCGTGCTCGCGGATCACGCGGGCAAACGGACCGGCGGGCCCGGTGGTGGTATCGTCGGTCGCGCCAAAAACCGCGGCGGTGGGCACCCCTAAGGCCGAGGCCACGTGCATCGCCCCGGAATCGTTGGTTAGAAACACGCGGCAAGCGGCAGCCAGGTCGATGAACTCGCGCAGGCTGGTTTGGCCTGCCAGGTTGCGCACCTCGATTCCGGCGCGCTCGACGCCCGCCGCCACCTGCGTGGAAAGCGGGCGCTCGGCCGCCGATCCGAATACCAGCACGGCGGGGCGCCTGGCGAGATGGGCCAGCCTGGAACAGATCTCCACGGCGGCTTCGGCGAAGCGCTCCGGCAGCCAACGCTTGGCGTTGCCGTAGGCGGCCCCCGGGCTGATGCCGATGACGTCGCCGCCGATGCCTAATGCGGCCAACTGCCGCGCGCCGGAGGCTTGCGCCGCTCCCACGCCCTCCAATTGAATGGGCGCGACGCCTGCCCGGAAATATTGCTCGCTCGAAATTAATTTCGCCCGCCGCAGCAATTCTAAATAATAGAATCGCTCATGGCGCGGGATATCGCCCGAATCCGGAACCGGTATGGCAATCGTCAAAAGGCAGCTGCGGCCATCGCGGCGATAGCCGATGCGCGTGGGAATGCGGGCCATCCAGGCGATCAGCGCTGCTTCGAACGCGTTTTGTAAAAGGATGGCGCAATCGAAATTTTCCTCACCGGATCGCTCCGAGCGAAGCCGCGCCGCAAATGCGCGCCGGTCCCGCCAGTTCCGCGGCTGGTATAAAATCACCCGATTGATAGCGGTTTCGCGAGCGTAGAGATCGGCTACCCAGGGGCGGGCTACTACGGTGAGGCGCGCCGCCGGAAAAGCCTCGCGGAGCGCGCGAATGGCGGGCAACGACATCACCGCGTCGCCCAGCCAGTTGGTGGCGCGCACCAGGATATTCGACCCGATTTCCGGCACTGCCTACAGCATAACAATGGCACGGCAATTGCCAATTCCTGATCGGTAAGGTGGATGGCCGATGAAATACAGGGTGACTTTCCGCAAGCGCTTCACGCCCAAAGGGGAACCGGCCGACGATCCCAAGAGCTTGGTGGATCCCGGCAACGGCGTGATTGAAGACCAGGAATTCGTGGAGATTCTCGAACCGGAGGGTTTGGGCGTGGCCGAAGATCTGAATGAAGGAACGGGATCGCAGGAAAGCAACGACAGCGGCTTCTTAGGCCTGGGCACGGAGACGTGGGTCTATGACGTTGCTGAAGGCCACGAACAGGAATTCATTCATTCGCTGGTGGAGAGCCAGGTGGTGCTCGATTTTGAAGAATTGACGGATTAGATAGCCGGCTTAGCGCCGGAAAAGATTCCGCGCCAGAAAAATCAGATTGGCCGGGCGCTCCGCCAGCCGCCGCATAAAATACGGATACCAGGCTTTTCCGAACGGCACATATAAACGCAGCCGATATCCTTCACTCACCAGGCGCCGCTGCAAATCGCGCCCGATCCCATAAAGCATCTGGAATTCAAACCGGTCCGCCGCAATTCCCCGGCCGCGCATATAGGCTTTTGTTTGCTCGATAATTCTTTCATCGTGCGTGGCTATGGCCGGGTACTCGCCTTGGTCGAGGAGCAGTTTCATTAACTCCACGTAGTTGCGGTCCACGTCGGCTTTGCGCGGGAAGGCCACACTAGCGTGCTCGAGGTATGCCCCTTTGCACAGGCGCACGCGAATGCGGCGCGCACACAGATTTTCGATGTCCTTGCGGCTGCGGTACAAATACGCCTGAATCACGGTTCCCACGGAACCGTATTGCGCGTGCAGATCTTCCACCAGGCGAATCGTGCGCTCCGTGTAGGCGCTCGATTCCATATCGACATACACGAAATTTCCCAGGCGCGCGGCCTGTTCCGCGAGGCGCGCGACATTGGCGCGGCACTCCGTTTCCGAAAGATCGAGGCCGAATTGGGTCAGCTTCAACGAAACATTTCCGCAGATTTTGTTTTCGTGAATTGCCGCCAGCGTTCGCAGGTAGACATCCCGCGCATTGGCGGCTTCAGCGAGAGAGGTGACGCTTTCCCCCAAGTGGTCGAGTGTGACCCGGATCCCCTCGGAGTTGAGTTTATGGCCGGTTAGCAGGGCGTCGTCGAGATTCTCACCGGCCACGAACCGCTGCGAAAACCGCTGGGCGGTATGAGACGTTTCCACCCATTTGCGCAAGTGCCTTTGGCCGGAAAGGAACAGGAGAACGCTGCGCAGCACGATTCCAGACTAACACCACGCGCCGGATGTGGCCGCGCGCGAAGCTCTATTTATAAGCAGAGTTCGGATCTGGAAGATTTTTGAGATATTTCGCGAAAAGCCGCTGGGGATTCGATCACGGCAAAAATATTTTTTTATCTCCTTTGATCTTAGAGACTTAGAAAAGTAACGGGGCAAAGTCGGGGAGGGCGGTTGTTAGCGTTGAGTTGAGAAAAGGGTTGCGGAATCGCCGCAGCCCTGAAAACAAAATGCCTGGCGATCCGATTATCATCATTGCCGACCTTCTGGTTAGGCTATTCGGGTTGTGGCGTTAAGCAGTACCTAAAAACCGGCGCTACCCACAGGCGCGCTTCCTCAATTATCCCCAAATGGGGATTAGCCAAATATAGGCAAAAGCTGGTAACATTCTTTGGAGATACTCAAATTTCAAAATGGAGTATCCCCAAAGAAGCACCAGATCTATCAAATTCAGGTAAAATTGGGGACGGCGCTCTTTGAATAGGTTACAATTACTGGCTTTTTGCCTTCTCCTATTTTCGTTTAGCGGCGGGGCTTTGAAGAGTCCGCCGGACATGCAGCCGCCGGAGCAGCGGCGGCCGGCGACGGATGCCGCGCGCGCGGCGGAATGGCGCGCCGCGATGGAGCGCGGAAAGGCGTTATATCGCGCAGGGCGGTATCGCGAGGCCACTGGAATTTTTCAATCCATTTTTACGGGAGCGCAAGCATCATCCCCCGATCTGGCAGCCCGAGCTTTAGGTAATCTGGGCGCCATCTCCTTCGCGAACCATCAATATAAGCAGGCGCTAGACAGATTCCGGCAGGCGCGCCAGCTTTCCGGATCCGCCGGCGATGCGCCGGCGGTTGCGATATGGGATGCAAATATCGCGTCCCTCTATTTCGAGCTGGGCGATGTCAATACGGCGGCGGAGTGGGCCAACCTCAGTCTGGAACACTTACATGGTCCCGAAAGGACCGAAAAGCTTCCCAAGTTACAGATCGAACTGGCCAGCCTGCGCGCGCTTCAGGGGCGCATGCCGGAAGCCCGCCAGTTGTTCGCTCAGGGCATCGAAGGTGCTGACCGGATGGGTGATATCAATCTGTACGCCACCGGCTGGCACAAGCTAGGCAGCATCCTGCTGGAGCGCGGCGATCTGGCGGGAGCGGAAGCGGCCCTGCTGGAAGCCTATCGCACGGGCAAATTGCATCACCTGCCGCTCGGCTACACACTGCGCTTTCTGGGCCGGCTGCGCCTCGCGCAGGGAGACCTTCCGGCGGCCTCCGCCTTGCTGGATCAAGCCGTGGAAATGGCGACTCAATCCGGGGGAACACCTGGCTGGGAGCTTTACTACGACCGTTCGCAGGTGCGCCTCGCCCAAGGGCGTCCGGCGGATGCGCTGGAGGACCTGCGGATTGCGCGGCGGCTGGGGCGGGCCTGGCGCTGGTCGGCGCCGGTCAACGAGACTGTGCAGATGGGCGCCGAGCGCTCGCTCGATCAAGTCCATTCCGCCCTGGTAGAAGCCGGGAATCGCCTGTACCTCGAAACCCACGACCCCGCTCTCAAGCGAGAAACGTTCACCGCCAACGAGGAAAACCGGGCGGTGAGTCTGCGGACGTTATGGCAGGGACGTCAGACCGGCCGGGAAAGCGATTTGCCCCCGGCGTACTGGCAAGCGCTTGGGCGGCTGCAGCGCGCCGAGGTAGCGGCGATTCGTGGCGACAGCGCGGATCTGGCGGCCGCCCGCGCGGACATGGTGCGGATGGAGAGTTCGCTCGATGGCGAGTTCCGCCCGCTGCTGGATGATTTTCCGCAGGTGGCGCGGCGGAGGCTGGGGGCCGGCACGTCGCTGTTCAGCTTTCATCTGGGCAACTCGATTTCCTGGGTCTGGGCGTTGGACCGGGGCGGGCTGGAAGTCTACCCGCTGCCTGCCCGGGCCGTACTGGAGGCAAAGGCGCGGGCCGCGGCCGATGCCATCCGGGCGGGCGGTCCGGATTCCGCCGCGCTTTCGGCCGATCTTTATCAAATGATTTTCGGACCTGTTGCACCGCATTTCCGCAAAGCTTCGCGCTGGCTGCTGGCGCTCGATGGGGCGCTGTTTGAAGTGCCGGCGGCCGCGTTGGTGGAAGAGACCAGGCCCGATGGATCGCCGGTGTATGTGGTCTCCCGCCACCGGGTGGAATTGATTCCCGGAGTGGCGTACTGGCTGGAATCCGGCGCACGGCCGGCGGCGACCTTCTCCAATCTGTTTGTCGGTGTCGGCGACCCGATTTATAACCGCGCGGACGCCCGGGCCGCGGGCACTCCGTACGGCTCTTCTTCGAGCCTGATTTTGCCCCGGTTGGTAGGCAGCGGCGCGGAGGTGGAAGCCTGCGCGCGGGACTGGCCGGGCCGGTCCGTTTTGTTGCGCGGGCGCGCGGCGTCGCGCGAGAGACTAGCGGAAGAGCTGCGCGAGAACCCCGCGGTGGTGCACTTGGCTACACACTATGTCGAATCGGCGGGGCGGCCCCGCTACAGCCTGATCGCGCTGAGCCTGACGCCTGCCGGCTCAACTGAAGTGCTCAGCCCCCTGGAAATTTCCGGCTGGCGGGTGCACACGGGTTTGGTAGTGCTGAGCGGCTGCCATTCCGCGGCCGGCACGACGTTGCCCGGCGAAGGGGTGCTCGGCTTGACACGGGCCTGGCTGGCGGCCGGCGCCGGTTCCGTGGTGGGCAGCCTCTGGGATACCCCGGACGACGAGGGCGCCCTGTTCCGCGAATTCTACCGGCATTTGCGCGCCTCCGGAAAACTGGACGCGGGGGCAGCCTTGCAGGCGGCCCAAATGGCAATGATCGATTCCGGAGGGCGCTTGAGCCGCCCCTCTTATTGGGGCGCTTATTTTGCGGTGGAGAGCGAGGAAACGCAAGAGGTTGAGCAATGAACGGAGGAACAGCAGCAGGCGCATCCCGGCCAGCGGAGTTGATTTCAGAACCGCGCTGGGCGGAGGTGGTGGAGCGGATCCGTAGAGGCGATCCCTCAGGACTGGCGGAGTTGTATCAGGTCTTCTCGAAGGGCGTGCGTTTCTTCCTATACCGGCAATTGGGCCCCCGGGACCTCGACGATAAGCTCCACGATGTCTTTGTGATTGTTGCCCAAGCCATCCAGCGGGGAGATTTACGCGACCCGGAGAGATTGATGGGCTACGTGCGGACGGTGATCCGGCGGCAGGTAGCCGGTCACATCGAAGAGGCCATCCAGGAGCGGCGCAACCATGCCGACCTCGAAGGAACCCTGATTTTGGCCGACCACCATCCCGATCCGGAACGCGGGGCCATAGAGAAGCAAAACGACGAGCTGGCGATGCGTATTCTGCAAAGCATCGGCAAACGCGACCGGGAAGTGCTTACTCGCTTCTACCTGGACGAGCAGCCGCCGGAACGGATCTGCCGCGAAATGGGACTCACGGAAACCCAGTTTCGCCTGATCAAATCCCGTGCCAAGGCTCGCTTCGGCGAGCTGGGCAAGCGCCGGTTTGCCCTCAAAAGCGGCTTCCGCAAGTGAGGTATGCCCCTTGGGAGAATCAAGTAATACCAGTACTAGTATTTTCTTGAGACTTCGTTTTGTAATTGCGCACTTCCTTTACGGGAGGGAAGTGGTTGATAATCGAAACGGGAGTCATGACCGGATACTGCAGTCACGTGGAAGAGGAAACACTCGAGCAATACTCGGCCGGGCGGCTTGCGGAGCCCGACGTGGCCCGGGTAGAGGAACACGTTCTGCTGTGTGAAGCCTGCCAGGAGAAGCTGGAGGAAATCGATTCCTGGGTAAGATCCGTTCGCAGGGCCGCGGCGCAATTCCCTGCAGAGTCGAAGCCGATCTGGCAATTCTGGAGGCTGCCACGGTTCGTCCCGGCATTGGCGGCGGCGGTGCTTCTAATAGTAGCGGCAGGGGTCGGCCTGCAAATGGCCAGGCGAGGCGCGGTGGCGCCCCTCGCTATCTCGCTTGAGGCAACTCGCGGCGAAAGCGTGGCCGCGGTGCCGGCAGACAGACCGCTGGTGCTCCAACCGGATCTGGAAGGCCTGCCGCGGTTCGCACAATACCGGCTGGAGGTGGTAGACCAATTCGGGCGTCCGGTGCGGCGCGCGGAGTTCGCCGCCGATACCCTTGGGACCGCCATTCCGGGGGTCGCCGCTGGAGTTTACTTTGTGCGGGTCTACAGCCCGACGGGCGATCTTCTGCGAGAATACGGGATCGAAGCCAAGCCTGTAAAGTAAAACCGGAGCGGGAGCGGGCGGTGCTGGCAGATACGGTGAGCATCGCAATTCGGCGTAAAGGCACGCAAGCCCGCTCCTCCTCCGTTGCCAAACCGCAGTAATTCGGCTCCGAGTCGCTTGGGTCCAGCCACGATAAAGACACTATGAGCCAAGTCTGATCGGGTGCCGCTGCCTAAGCTTCATCCGAAACCGTAGTATTCCACCAGGGCACGCCACCGGCTTGGACGCGCAGGATTTCCCGAAGAGCACCGTTATGGGGCCCACGGATAAAAATCCGATACCCAGGGGCGATCTAATCTATCTTGAATACGTCCACAATCTTAATTTCGACCATGCCCGAAGCAGTCGGGAACCAATCACGCCAGCGTTCTCCGTCCCACAACGGCATTAGGTTTACGGTCCTGCCATTGAGACTTTCGGTGTTAAGGTATGGAATAACCCTGAACGATTCGAGAGCAATTGGCACAGTTCGCCGCTCCAAAACATCTTAACGACCGGCCGTCTTGTTTAAGTTTAATCTCCCGAGACCGTCTCGTACCGCTCCGCCGGCCGCGAGGCCGCCAACTGGCCCACGCTGACGTGAATTTGCGGCATGGCGCCGGTTTCAAACGCGCCGGCCAGCGAATCGAGCTTTTCGCGGAGCATCTGCTTGCGCAGGCGCGCTTCGAACTCGGCTAGCTGCGCTTCGATGGTCTTGGCTTTTTGCTTGTTGCGAACCATGTCTTCGCGGTAACGCTTCAGGAAATAGCCGATGGTCTCGACGCGGATCTTGATCGAGCCGGTGGGCTTGTTTTCGTCGATGTCCTTGAAGCAGAAATACGGCGTGCCGGAGTGCTCGACGATCTCTTCGACTACGGTGTAGATGGGCGCGTCGTGGCCGCACTTGAAGCTGGAAAGCTCGAGCGCGACCAGGTTGGGATGGCGGGCGACGTATTTGGCGGCCCAGACTTTGCGGCTGGTGTTTTCGCTATAGGAATTCTTCCAGACGTCGGTGATCGCCATGGGGTGCGGGATTTCGCCGGCTTCGACTTCGTCGCCGAACAGTCGCCAGACGATGTCGTCGTCGATGGGAAGGCAATCCTGCGTGAAGACCGGGTAGCCGAGCTTCTGGAATTCCTCCATGATTTCATGATTGACGCCGGGGTCGTTGTGATAGGGCCGGCCGAGCAGAACCACGCCTAAGCGGTCTTCGCGTTCGAGTTGCTCGAGCACCTCGCGGGCCTGGCCGCGCATGGTTACGTTGTTGAAGATATCGAGCGCGCGGTAGCCTTCGGCGACGGCGCGATGGTTCTCTTCGGGCGAGAGGCCGAAGATATCCTTGAACTGATTAAAGAGCTGGCGCTCGAGCAGCTCGGGGTTGGAAATATTGACGAAGGTATCGAGGAAAGTGACGCCCTTCTCGGCGAACAGATCGCCTTCCTTGGTGAAGGCGGCTTTGACGGCGGCGGGCGTGGTTGCCACGGTAGGGCAGGCACGGCTGGCCTGCACGTTGTGCAGATCGCTGGTGAGGCAGTCGATCATGGGGAAGAAGATGATATCGAGCGGCTTCTTGGCGTGCACCTTGTAGAGCAGGTTGTGGACGTGCGGGATGCCGAGCTTGGAGGGGAAGCAGGGATCGATGGCGCCGCGCTTGGCGCCCTCTTTGTACAGCTCTTCGCTGGTGTAATCGGAGTAGACGATGTTTTCGGCCTTGATGCCCAGGGCGGTGAAATAGCCCGTGAACACCGGCGTCTGGGAGTACATGTTGAGCACGCGCGGCATGCCGATGCGGATTTCCGCGCGCTTTTTAATGAGCTCGGCCCGCTTCTTTTGGGCGGCCGTGAACTGGAATTTGGGCGCGGGGTCGGCCACCAGCGGCGTATCCGGAACGCGGAAAGCGGCCTTGGCGGCGATCTCGACGAAGTTGGGATTCTCTTTCTTGATGCGGTCCAGGTTGCCCTTGATCTGGCGCATCTCATCGATGTTTTCCACCGTGCCTTTTTCGCAGGTGGCAATGATGAGCCGCTGCGCGCCGGGTTCGAGCGGAACCTTGGTTTTAACGGGCGGGCGGTAGTCAAGATTGACTAGCGACGTTTTCACGTCGATGAACGTGCGCAGGCACTTGTTCTTGCAGAAGTAGCAGCGGGTGGCTTCGTTGCGGGTGGTCTTGTACTGAATCTGCGACGCGGCTTCGAGGCCGATGAAGGTGGTCTGGCGGCCGTTGTCGAACAGGCGGCCGGCTTCGAGCGCGGCGCCGATTGCGCCCGCTTCGCCGCAATGCTCGTGCACAATCACTTCGGGCTGGACTTCCTTGCCCTTGAAGCGCGACTCGATGAAATCCACCTGGGCCTTTACGGCGGCCAGGTTGTACTGCGTGCCGCCCTGCAGCAGGAAACGCGTGCCGATGGCGGAGAGATTGGGAATCTGCGAAACGTAGAGCCAGATATTCTTGGGCAGGACGTTGCACAGGCCGGCCATGATTTCTTCCGGCTTCCAGCCCTGGCGCTGGAAATCGACAATGTCGCTCTGCATGAACACCGCGCAGCCATAGCCGAACGAGGGGAAGCCTTTGGCCGCGAAAGCGGTATCGGCATACTGCTCGACCGGCACGTTAAAGCCCTGCGCGGTGGATTGCAAGAAGTACCCGTTACCCGCCGAGCACTGCGTATTCAGTTTGAAATCCTTGACGCGGCCGTTTTTGAGGATGATGATCTTGATGTCCTGGCCGCCGACGTCGCAAATGACATCGATGTTGTCATAGAAGTGCAGCCCGGCTTCGGTATGGGCGACGGTCTCGACCAGGGCGGCATCGGCGCCGATCACGTCTTTGAGGATGTCTTTGGCATAACCGGTGGTGCCGACGCCCAGGATCTTGAGCTCGGCGCCCTGATCCCGGATCTGCCGGTCGAGCTTTTGCAGCACCTCCATGGTGTCCTCGATGGGGTTGCCTTTGGAGAGCTGGTAGGTCTTGGCGAGAATGCGGCGCTCTTTGTCTTTCGACAACAGGACGGCCTTGGTGGAAGTAGAGCCGCCATCGATGCCTACAAATCCTTCCACGACTTCGCCTGGCTGGAAGGTGGCGGGAATGAATTTCTTGTGCCGGTATTTGCGCTTGAAAGCGGCGAGATCGTCTTCATCCTTGGCCAGACCGCCATTGCCGCCCCGCTTGGCTTTCTCTTCGTCGCGGCCGACATTGATGTACCACTCGAGCTTTTCGTAGCCGAGATACCGGCCTACGCCTTCGTCTTCCGTCTTGCCGAATTCCACCGAGCCTATGGCCGCGAAATACTGGGCGTTTTGGGGCGTCTGGATGAGGTCTTCCGGCGGAACGCCTTCGGGCAGCGGGGTGTTGCGCTCCTCCCAGATTTTGGGGATATTGTGCTTCCAGCAATCGCGCATGCCCTTGATGTAGCAGTTAGGGCCGCCAAGCAGAAGCACCACGGGCTGCAGCGTATTGCCGCGCGTGAGCACGGACAGGTTCTGCATGACGATGGCTTCGAACAGCGACGCCATCAGCTCGTTGGGCGGAACGCCCATTTTCTGCAGGCCATTGATATCGGTTTCGGCGAACACGCCGCACTTGCCAGCCACGGGATGCAGCTTCAGGCCGCGATAGCCCATTTCGCAGAGCTGATCGGCGGGGATGCGCAGCTTGGCATTGATTTTGTCGATGACGGCGCCGGTGCCGCCGGCGCACTTATCGTTCATCGACGGAATTTTTTTCTTGCGGCCCGTCTCGGGGTCCTTCTTGAAGATGATGATTTTGGCGTCCTGGCCGCCGAGTTCGATTACGGAGCCGCATTCGGGGTAGAGGCGCTCGACAGCAAGCGAGACGGCGTTCACTTCCTGCACGAACTTAGCGCCCAGAAATTTCGCCAGGCCGTTGCCGCCCGAGCCTGTGATGAACATGCGGGAGGCGGAAGGGGAGAAGCCTTCGATTTCGGTTTCAAAGCGCTTCAGGAATTCGAGGACTTTTTCGGGCTGCTTGGTATCGTGCCGCTGATAATCCTGCCAAACTATCTGATCGGTGGCGGCGTCGATCACCACGGACTTGACCGTGGTCGAGCCGACATCCATGCCGATGAAGAAGTGTTTTTGCATAGTGGCAGACCGCTCCCTTACGGTCGCGGCTCCGCTTTCATGCGTTCCGCAATGTGCATGACGAAGTTTGCCGCCACGCCAACCACGCCCTTGGTGTGCGGCACATGGTACATCGGCCGTTTCATTTCGGGGTGAGCATCCACATAGGCCCGGCACTGGTCGAGCGTGAGGCCGGCCCGCTCCAGGCACTCCGCGAATTCTTTCTTGGCCTTGTTCTTGGCTTCGCCGAGCGCCATCTGCACACGGCTGTGGGCGTTGATTTCGCCTTCACCGGAGGTTTCGATGGGGAGGTAGATCATATCCTTGTAGTTCGAAACCACGGCCGATTGCGCCCCATCGGACTGCGTGGAAGGCATGCAGCCAAAGGGTTTCAGCGAAAGCACCATGTGAGCGAGGTCTTTGTTCGTGTAGTAGATGTTCTTGGCGACTTCCAGGTGCCCTTCACCGCCGGCCGCGCGGGAATTGTAGAAGGGGTGGCCGAGGCGCTGTAATTCATACTGGTCGGTGAGGTGGTGCGCCACGCCGCCGAGCGCATCCACAATCTTGTGATATTCGTTGCGGAAGATGGCTTCGGCCAGTTTCATTTTGGCGAGCTTCTGGCGGAACTCCCATTCGATTTTGGCGCGCGGCGCCAGCTTCCAGATGGGCGGCAGCACGGCGCCTTCGTCAAGACCTTTGAAATCGCGGTATTTCTGCACCACCTGGTGCATCATGTACATGATCCAGGTGCCGATCGGCTCCACCAGCACCTGCGCGCCTTCGCGCTCGAGGAAGGCGAACATATTGAAGTTGCCGTCGCCTTCGGTGGTCTGCGCCCAGAATTCGCCGGTGATTTTGACGATCGGCTTCACGCGCAGGCGATCGATCTCGATCTCATTGAACCGCTCGCGGCAATGCGCCAGGGCGGGAATATAGTCGTCGCCCTTCAATTGATTGACGAACTTGCCGATATATTCCGCGGTATCGGAGAAGCCGCCCAGGAACCTGCCCAGGTTCTCGTCGAGTCTCCACGGGCGTTTTTTGCGGAACACTTCATGGAGGTAGTCCATGCCTTCGTCGAGGGTGCGATCGGTTTGCCCGGCGGTGACCTCGTAAGGGCGCAAGGCGTAGGCGACTTCGTTCATGACGTCGCCGCAGTTGAGGGCGTTGAGAATTCCCAGGAAAAAATCCAGGTTCATCGCCAGGCCGGCTTCGGCATCGGATTGGCTCAGCCCACCGGACTGCTGAAACAACAGCACACGGAAACCATCGAAGCCGGCATTGCGCAGCGCCAGGCGATACTCGGATTCGTACATGCCGAAGCGGCATGGGCCGCAGGCGCCGGCGGTGAAGAACACGTAGTGATCGATAATTTCCTGCTTGCTCAGCCCTTGCTCTTCGAGCGATTGCAGGTACTGCACCAGATTGCCAACCGTGAAATATGTGGGGTTGCACTGGCCGTTGTTGCCGTATTCCTTGCCGGTTTGAAAGGCCCGCACGTTGGGTGTGGGAACGGCTTCGGCGCGATAGCCTAAACCTTCGAGCGCCCCATGGACGAGTTTTTCGTGTTTCCAGGTGAGCCCTCCGAACAGCAGCGTGGTTTTGGCCCGCTGCTCCTTAGTGAAGGGCCGCTCCACGGGACGTTTGAAATGGTGGACTTCCCGCCTGGCGAGTCCGGCTTCCTGCTCGAGCCGTGCGCGCTCTTCGGCAAGTCTCTGCTGAATGGTGTCCTCGATCGACTGGCCAATTTGCACCAGACCAACCGGCATCGCAGGTTTGGGTTGAACAGGCTGAGTGCTCATAGTTATACCGTTCGGGCTTTTGAGGCCATCTTGCCCGTCAAACGATTGAAAGGAAACCACTATCCATTAAATGGCGGGTTTTGTGGCGGCAAGGGAGAAACCGGGGATTGAGCGGGGGCCGTTTTGGAGCGCTCCGGCGCCGCTCGAACCGGACTTAACCCGCTGAAAATGTTACGATCCGGACAGGATCGCGCCAGCCCTAGGCACTGCCACGCTCGCCTCAACGTGAGGTTTCGCCCCATGCACAAAAGCGTGCGTTTGTAGCCGCGAAGCGGCGAGACGCCGGGGCCGGTTACAATCGCATTGATGAGGTTCGCGGCGATAGTGGCTGCGCTGGGCATTGTGGCGGAGGCCATGGCGGTGCCCGCGCCCATGACAGTGGTTTCCGATGACGAAGCCGATCCGCTGCGTAGCGCCATTTCCCGCAAGGAAGCCTGGACCACCGACGCGGTGCGCCACCTGCGCGCCGATGCCGACCGGCGCATGCTGCAGGGGCCATGGAGCGTGACCACCGAGCGTCCGGCCGGGCTGCCGCTCGATGCGCACGATTACTACAGTGAAGCCGCGTATTATTGGCCGAACCCGGAAGACCCCGGCGGGCCCTTCCTGCTGCGGGATGGACACCTGAACCCGGAGCGGTTCAACGCCAACCGTAACGCCCTGACGCAGA
This sequence comes from Bryobacteraceae bacterium, assembly GCA_035294665.1. Taxonomy (GTDB): domain Bacteria; phylum Acidobacteriota; class Terriglobia; order Bryobacterales; family Bryobacteraceae; genus PSRJ01. The sequence continues at coordinate 13,170 of DATGKM010000049.1, forward strand.
TGTGCGACACTGTCTTCGCGCTGGGAACGGCCGCGTACCTGTTCGACGACACCCGTTACGCGCAGCGCGCCGCGCGCGTGGTCAACGCCTGGTTCATCAATCCACGGACGCGCATGAATCCGCAACTGGAATACGCCGGCGCGATTCGCGGCCTGAATCTGGGCCGGCCGGAGGGGATGCTGGAAGGCCGGGCGTTCATCCGCGCGATTCAAGGCATGGAATTCCTCTCCCGCACCGGTAGCTGGGATGCCAAGGACCAGGAGGCCGTGCGCAAATGGTTTCAGGAATACCTGCAGTGGCTTACGCAGAGCAAATTCGGCTTGGAGGCCAAGACCAGCGGCAATAACCAAGCCTCCTGGTGGACGGCCCAGGTGGCGGCCGTCGCCAGCTTCGTCGAAAACGAAGCGGCGATGAAGATGGCCTTCGATTTCTACCGCGACCGCATTTACCCCCGGCAGATCGCCGAAAACGGCAGCGCTCCGCGGGAGGAGGCGCGCATTTCTCCCTGGTATTCGGTCTTCAATCTCGAAGCCTTCACCATGGTGTGCCGGATTGCGCAGGTGCAGGGCACCGATTTATGGAGCGTACGCGGGAAGAACGGCCTGAGCCTGGGAGGCGTGATCGATTATCTGAAGCCGTACCTGGCCGATCCGCGGCGATTCAGCCGCGAACAGGCGCTCGATCTCGATACGGACGCCCTGTATTTCCTGGCCTTCGCCGGCATGGGACTGAAAAACCCGGCGTATATCGGTCTCTATCAGAAACTGGAGCACCCCGAGCGCGCCTGGCTGAGCCTGGTGGATCTGCTAGTCCTGCGCTGGGAAGCGGCAGGGCACCAGACGCGCCACTGAAAATTGTCGGAATTATCGAGCGAATCACAGGCGCATTCCGGCGCGCCGGGTTGGGCGGGTTAGCCCAAGTTCGTCACGACATTGGTAGTTTCAGGGATTTTTTACCCTTGTTCCAAAGGCAAGTCCCATCGATTCAAGGGGCTTGTTCGCAAACTGCGATGTAGTGCAGACCTACCATCTTGAAAGCGAGTCGGTCCCATGACACGATCAACTCAGAATGTTTCTGCGGTCGCACGGTCGCAAGAAGGACGGCAAGGATCACACCTATTGGTCGCTGGTCGAAACGGTGCGCACGGCGGATGGTCC
>DATGKM010000050.1:0-44178 GCA_035294665.1 Bryobacteraceae bacterium
TCCCGCGTCGTCATCCCCCGCGCATACATCGACAGGATCTTCTCGTCGAACCCGTCAAAGCGCGTCTGGTGCTTCTTAACGATCTGCGGCTCGAAAGTCCCGTGGCGGTCCCGCCGGACCTCGATGGTAATCTCGCCGTCCCTGCCCTTGAGAGTTTTCTCGCTACTTCCGTTACGCGCGTTCCCGCTGCCGTAGCCGGCTGGATCGTGCTTCTCATAGCCCAGATGGTCGGTCAGTTCGGCGCCCAACGCCCGCTCCTGTCGAGCAGCCCATCGAGTAACTCTTTTTCTGTCGGATTCTGCGTCTTCGTGTCCATGTGTTCTCCTATTTTGAAGGAAAACAGCGTTTACACAAAATGTTTTATACCCTCCGGCCCGGAGTTCACCAGCCGTCACTTTCTGGCGTGGTGCGAGGACCGCGGCATCGCCCTCGTTCCCATACAGCCGGGCCGGCCCATGCAGAACGGGTAGGGTTCCGTACAACAGCGGCCGGCCGCACAGCAGCCTGGCTTACCGGACGCCGGCGGAATTCGCCAAAACCTGCTCAGAGCTCACCAGCGGGATGGCTACGGGGACCAGTAGAATGAATGGGGCATTTCCAAATTACGATTGCTAGAGAAAAACGGGCCAGGTCAGCTGCTCTTGGTGCTCGACGAACCGACCGCCGCCCTCAATGCCGAGACGGAACACGCCCTGTTCGAGCGTTATGCCGCTGCCGCGCGCCGTGAACAAAACGGCAACGGCCGCATCACCATTCTGGTATCGCATCGTTTTTCCACGGTTCGCATGGCCGACCTAATTGTCGTTTTAGATGGCGCCAGGCTTGTCGAAGTGGGCACCCACGACGAGTTGATGGCGAACCGCGGCCCCTACTCCGAGCTGTACGCGATCCAGGCGGCGTACCGGTAAACGAAATGGCCGAAGCAAGCCCGCAGTTCTTTGTGACCTCGGTAATCGAGATGGCTGAGCCCTTGGAAACGCACAGGCGATGAGATGCCGGCACCGAGAAAATGAGATCGCGTCCGGCGTCGCTGCTTGCGTCCCTCCCTCACAGCGTCCGCGTGGGCCGGTAGCCGGGCCTGGTGTGCACGCGCAGCTTCTTGCCGGGATCGCTCACAATCTCCACCGCAATCTTGCGGAATCCCTCGTTCGGGTTCGGCGCCGGATAGTAGGTAATCGTGTACGAATTTCCTAAATCCTCGCGAATGCTCTCGAACGCTTCCACCTGCTTCTGCCAGGTTCGCGCCCAATAGGCTTTGCCACCCGTCCGCTGGGCGATGCGGCGCAGCGAACTGCTGGAAATCGCGTCCTTGTTCACTTCATTCGTGGAAATGGTGTAGATCGCGATGCCTTCGTCTTCGGCCACGGCGCGCGCGTCGTCCGGCGCTACCATGCTGGCATTGTCCGGGCCGTTGGAAAACACAATCACTACTTTGCGCCCCGGAACTTTGGCCGCATCGCGCAGCGTTAATAGCAGGGCATTATAGAGCGCCGTATCGTCGCCGGCGACCGAATTCCGCAGGCCATTGATGGCTTCGTTATGGTCGCGCGTCAGCATGGCCGCGCGGGATAGATTGCGGCTGAAGGTGTAAACCGCGACCGAATCGGCGCGGTCCAAACCCCGGACGAAATCGGCAATGGCGTCTTCGGCGTAAACGAAGCCGCGGTACATGAAATTGCTGGTATCGAACAGTATGAAAACGTTGGTGCCCACAAACGCATCCGGGCGGTCGAGAACCCCCGGAGCGCCCGAAGTGCCGCCGCCGGTTCCGTCGGCAGTGGCCACCAGCGGCCGGGTTTTGCCATTGTCCAGTACTTCTACTGGCGGTGTAGCGCCTTCGGCGAAGGTGTTCAACTTCTGCAAAATGCCGTCTTCATATATGCGGAAGTCCACCGGTTTGAGTCCGTTGATGTAATGGTTTTTGCTGTCGGTTACCGTGAAGGACAGCACCACCATATCGACCTTGACCCGGAAAACGGGCCGCTGCCCGCCTTCTTGCGCGCGCAGCCAACGTGGCCCAAAGGCCGCGCCCGCGGCCATCCCCAATAGTTCTCTACGCGAAACGATCATAGTGTGTGTTCCAACGAAGGATTCGCTTACAACGCGGCTTTCTGTTCCCTCAGCGCCGACGCGCGGTTCTGCGCGCGCACATCATCCCCGACCAGCCGGAGCGATTTTAGCACGGCCGGCCAGTCTTCCAAATGGGAGGCAAAGATATGTTCCACCAGCTTCGCGGTCCACTCCGGTATGCGCACGTTCAGTTCACCCGGGCGAAGGGCGAGTTCATCGGCCAGCGCCGCCCAGTAGAGCGTATTCGATTCCCAGCTCTCGGCCATAATGCGGCTGGAATAGCCCATGAGCGTGGGGAAGGTGCGCAGGTTCATCAGCTCCGGCCGGTAGGAGTTTGCCAGCGTGGGCTTGGGCGAACCGAAGGCGCGCGAAATCGCGTCGTAATTCACCTGCTTCGGGGATTCCTTTTCCATTTGCACGATAGCGGTGGCGAGTGGGGAAGCGGCGCCCTTGCCTCCCTCGGTTTCTTTCGGAGCCAACTCGCGCGCCAGCAGAAACAGCTCCGCCGGAGTGACTTTTTCGATAGCGTCCTTGGCATCGCCCGTTTCGACCTCGCGTTCCACGGCCCGGGTGCGCGCGGGCGAAGCCAACAGGGAAAGTTCGTCCAAAACCTGCCCTCGCAGTTCGGGATCGAACGTGGATTCGGCGATCAGGTCGCGCCCATAGCGGATATGCAGGCCCACCCAGTGCAATTGCGCCGGAGTGACGTTCCACCAGCGCGGCGCTTTAGCGCTGAGAATCATCTGCGGCACAAGGTCCGACCAAATCAAAGCCTGGGTTTGCGCCGGAACCAGGAAATTCTCTTCGGCTTCGGCTAAGGCATACGGCAAGCTGGAAAGCGATCCCACCAGCCGGCCGCCCGCGCTCGATGGCCATCCGTTCCCTAAAACTTCCGTTGGCTTCCAGAGATGATTCGATCCCTGCGCGCCCAGGAAATCGTGACTGCGCACGAATACCGGATTCGTGTAGAGCACCTGCGATCCCGGAGGTGCGTAGTAGGCGTAGTTGTAAGCGAGCAGCGTGTCGCGCAGCAGCGGAGCCAGCAGGCCGCGAGCGTCCTTCAGCTTCTCCGGGTCGTTGGCCGCCTTCTCCACCACCGCCCGCAAATTCAGGCGCCGCTGGTCCTCGATGTGTTTATCCACCCAGTATCCGAAAGCCGCGGAGGTCCGCTCCTGCGCGGAGAGCGATGCCCGCGGCAGTTGGATTTCCGATACCTGGCCCGTGAGCCGGACAAGCAGCGCGTTATTCGGTTTTGCGCCGCGGGCCAGTGCGTCGAATTGATCGGCAAGCTGGAACAGCGTATCGAGCGAAATAATCTTCTGCGCTTCGAGGACGCGCAACATCTCCTGCCTCACCTGGTCGCTCGCTTCGGCATCGTCCGAAGAACCCGCTCCCGCCAGCAGATCGAGCATGCGTTCCTGCGGCTCAATCCCCTTCGCCGTGCTCTGCCCTTGGGGAACCTGCGCCAGCAGCAGGTTCACGCCGCTGCGCCCCGCATCGAATAACTCCCGGTTGTTTCGCACCTGCGCAAACGAGGCCACCAGGGTCGAAAATACCGGATCGGCTTTGTCGTTGGGCAGAGATTGCTGGCGCACCAGAATTTGCCACAGGCCAACCAGGGAATCGAACACGCCGGCGGTATCGGACCGGAATCCGGAATCGTGCAGCTTCGAAATCGCTTCGGCGGTATCCAGAAATTGGCCAATCGACTGGTCGCTCACGTCCGGCGACTCGCTGAAGATCGCATATTGGGCGCCGTACGCGCGATACGAACGCGCCAGCCGTTCGACTGTCGCCGCTGCGAGCGGGTGCGGGCGGTCGCGATCCAGGTCGCTGATCGCCATAAATATCTTAAGCGGTTGATTTTCCTCCGTTTTCCGGCAAAGAGCGAACAGCCCTTCGATCACATCGTCCGGGTCCTTCCAGGAACTTGCCAGGTGCGCTAGCTTGACATCCGCCTTGGCTTGCGGGCTGTTCGCAAATACCGCTTTCCATACTTCGATTCCGCCCGGAATGTGCGGCTTGCCATTGGCGTCGAGCCGCAAGCGCGTGGTGAGCAGCATCAGGTCGGTGTTGGACCGGAATACCGGCCGCGCCGGCCCGGGGCTGGTGATGCGTCCGCGCATGGCGGTATAAAAGCGCTTCAGACGCGAAGGATCGGTGAGGTAATCGCGCACCGGGCCGTTCACGCGCGCCAGCGAATCGTAGAGACTGGCCAGCCATCCGTCGTCGCGGGCGATCAACTTGTCGAAAAACGCGCCGCCATTGTCCGGCGATGCGCCCGCCAGTTCGGCCCATGCGGCGGCCGATCGCTGCCCGCCCGGAACCACGGCTTTCCCGCGGCGGACCTCGAACATGCCCCCAAAGAAATCCAGCACGTTCGAGTACACCCGCAGACGGCTCAGCGGAGATGCTTTGCGCAGCGCGTCGGCGGTTTCCGTATCCAGTTTCGAAAAGCCCAGGTACAGCCGGCAAATCGAGGGGTCGCCCAGAAACGCTTCCAGAAAGTCCGGCTGCGTTTTGCCCTTTTCCTGCGGCCCCAGCCAATATTGTGGGCCAAACAGCACCGGAACCATGGTTGGATGGAAATCGTAGGTGAATGGGCGATTTGTGCGCAATGCCTGTTCGAGAGCATTGATGGGGAAGCCGGAATCGGTGGTGATGAAGGCCCGCGTCGCGTTCACGGTTTCGAGCACCACGTCCGATCCGCAACCGCCGCGCATCCGGAAGCCCAGAACACGCAACAGCTCGCCGGCTTTGGGAGAATCGCAGGCCGGCACCTCGATTACTTTCTTCTCGCCCGCCAGGTCCTGCAATTCGCGAGCTTGAGAAACGTACCGGTGCAAGAGCTTCAAGTATTCGGTCTGTTCCAGTTCCTCGTTGCTATGCGAAGCCTGGTAGCCATTGGTGACGACGTTTCGGGCCAAAGCGCTGAGGATTTCGTCCGCCGGCGTTTCCGGCGGCATCGCAGCCATGCGCGCAAACGAACGCAACGGCCCCGGAATCGCGACGGCAGGCATCGCCTCGCTGGCGTGCTCCGTTGAGACCGTCAAGCTGCGGCCGGTGATTGCGCGATATTGTTCCAGATCGCGCGTAGCGGTTTCCGTCCGCCCCGCCTCCAGTTCGAGCGCGGCCATGCGGCGCGCAACCGAAGCCGCCGTTGCTGGGTCGCTTTTTTCGAGAAGCGGCAACGACCTGGCGTAAGCCTGCCGCGCCGCCGGATCTCCGTGCCCGTCCAGAAATACCGCATACGTGGTCCAGGCCGCCGCATCGTTCGGGCGGCTTTCTGCCGCACGCGCTAACGCCGAACGCGCGCCAGCCAGGTCGCTGGAAATATCCAATTTGCGAGTGGTATCGGAATTCTGTCCACTTGCGCCCGTTACGAGGAAAAGTCCGAATAAGGAGAACAGGAAGGAGAACCGCATGGTGGGTCTACTCTCTGGCGATCAATCTACCATGGCGAACCACGGCTTCGCGATTCTAATCCAAACAATAGAGCCATGCAATCCCGCCGTATGTAACAAGTTACACGCGGGACCGAAACCAGTACTAGTATCGGACGCCTCGCTCAGCCGCCCCCGGCGCTATCGCACCTGGTCTGCTCTTTGCTTCATTGCAATCGAATTCTTGCATGCCTGATCCTGCGTCGGTACCTACCAACCCCCAACGTACCGATACTTCAGCTTGTGCTGCTTGTCCCCAAGCTCATACGCATAGATCCAAAGGGAATTACCGTCGATCTCGGCAGTGTAGCTTCCCGGGCTGAGCGTCGTGCAGCGGCGCAGACCGGCCTGACACCATACCGTTATGCGGCGCCCGTCCGGCATTATCGCGTGAACATACGCCTGCGGTATCGAACGCACAACCGTTCTCGGCGGCACGCCGGGGTTGGTTGTGGTGGTGCAATTCGTTGTTCCGTTTGCGGTCGCGAGCCCGCCAATCCCCGTAGCGGTCGCCGTACCGTTACAGTTAGTAGTTGATTGGGTAGCCGTCCCAGGAATGGTAAAGGCGGCCTGGCGCTCGCCTGTTTGAGTGCCGACAACCTGAATCTGTATCCGCGGCTTGTCCTTCGCTCGGGCGACCGTCGTTAGCAGGACGGCGCAACCGATCACCACCAACTTTGCGCTTCTCACCCCAGTTTTTAGTTCCGCCTGCGGGATCGGAATCTCAAATAATTCCGAACGAGCTATCGCATTTGGTCGGCCCTCTGCTTCATCGCAATCGAATTCTTGTATGCCTGATCCTGCATCGGGCCGGGAATCGCCGCGGCTTCCTGGCTGAACTTGGCGGCCTCGAGCATCTTCGCTTTGCTGTTGGTCAGGTTCGCCAGATTGTAGTTCACCACACCAAGGCAGAACAGGGCCGGTCCGAGCAAGGCGTTGTTGCCCTTAAAATAGGGCAGCCCGGCGCGCAGTTCGCGATCGGCTTCCGCGAATTTGTTGCGCTCGCAGGCGCTGGTGCCGAGAATGAAATGCGCTTTGGCCAAGGTGTTGCTCTTGGTGCGTTCCCAGTCCGCCTCCGAAATCCCTTCCGGCGCTTTCTTGTTCGCGGCGGCGACCATGCGGTTCGCGAACGTGGCGGCGCGTTCCGTTTGTTTGTTGGCTACGGCGTTATCCGCTTGAATTTCGAGAGCCTCGGGATATTCCAAGTAATCGCTTTTCGGATTCTGTTTTTCGAGAGTGTTGAGCAGATCCACAGCGACCTTCAGATTGCCATGCTCCTGTATGGCTAGGGCATACAGCGCGTACTCGCTGTAGTGATCCACGTCCTTGGCATATCGCTGCCGCGCTTCGTACGAATCTTTGTCCGCATCGGCCGGCGCCGGGCCTTCATATTTCTTCGCGGTGGCGTGCGCGGCGGCGGCGAGTTCCTTGACTTTGGCGGCATCTTTGGACGGCTCGGCCTGCTTCAGTGCGGCCAGCGCGTCATCTAAATCGTCGGCCCGCAGGCAGTTGGGGATCAGCAGCGCTCCGGCCGCAAGCGCGAATGTAGTACCAAGTACGGCGATTTTCATAGCACCCTCTCAACGTAGAGATGAATTATACCGCCGTGCGCACCGGTTTGGGAGGCGCGTGTCCCTATTGAGCCGGCAACTGGAACGGCACCCGCCGCTCCCGGTTCAACTGCAAGCTTAGCGCCCGGTTCACCGTGCTGAGCGGCGCCTGCCGCTCCTGGTGCTCGAGCGTCACGTAATGCAGCATGTTCCCATCCACCCAGTACGCCATAGCCGCATAGATCACGCTGGTGCCATTGAAGGCGATGAGGTAAATGGGAGCCTGCGCGCTCGCAGCCGGCTCGTTCGCCGCCGGCGCTTGAGTGGGCGGAATCTCCTGCCCGTACTCATCGTACTGCCGGATCACCGCCGGACCCGTGCTTGCGGAAGCATACGCCGGGGGAGGATACACTACCGTCACGTTAGGCGAAATCTGATAGCCCGCATAGCCGACACTGGCGTAGGGGGAACTGTAGGGTGATCCGCACGGACTGTAGTAGGGATCGCAATAGTAATCGGGCCCCCACAAAGGCCAGCCCCAACCCCATAAAGGCCAGCCCCACGCCGTCAGCCACGGAGACCAGCCCCAGCCCCACCCGGGCCCGAAGCCTCCAACAAAGCCGAACCGGTTGAACCCAAATCGCCCAAACGTTCCGCCGCGAAAACCGCCAAACCCGAATCCACCCCGGAAACCACCGCCCACAAAGCCGCCACCGCGAAAGCCGCCGCCGCCAAACCCACCACCGCGGGCGCCGCCGCCGCCGCCGCGAGCCATGGCGCCACCAGCGGCCAGCATGCAACACAAAACAAGCCTCAGACCAAGCCGCATAAGAACGTACCTCTAACCGGAGCTTAGCTCCACCGCGAAATTGTGGCAAGCGTGCGGTCTTGGCACAGGTTTTCTGGCGGCGCCGCTGCCAGGCAGCGCGGGATACTGCGTTTCGATCAAACTGGGACATTGCTGAGCGCTGTTCCGAGCGTTAGCCGGTACGAGAGGCATGCCTCGGAATCCGCCCTGCCCGCCAAGTCCCCGTGCGTCTCCTCTGCCGGGTTGGAGTTAGAATACTCGCTTATGCAATCCGAACCTATTATGGATGTGGCCCACCTCGGCCATATCGAGCTCCTCACCCCGAAGCCGGAAGAAAGCCTGCATTTTTTCGTCAACATTCTCGGCATGACAGAGACCGGGCGCGAGGCCAACTCCGTCTATCTCCATGCCTACGATGATTACGAACGCCACTCCCTCAAATTGACCGCCGCCAAGCAGGCCGGTGTGGGGCACGTCGCCTTTCGCATGCGCAGCCCGCAGGCGCTCGAGCGGCGCGTGGCCGCGCTGAAAGGGTCGGGCTTCGATCACGGCTGGACCGATGGCGACCTGGCCCATGGCCCTGCCTTCGTTTGCTGCGATCCGGATGGACACCGCATTGAGTTGTATTATGAAACGCAATGGTACGAAGCGCCGCCCGAACTGCGGCCGGCGCTGAAAAACCAGGCGCAGAAGTTTCCCGCGCGTGGCGTCAACGTCCGCCGCCTCGATCACTGGAACGGCCTCGCGGTGGATATCGAAGCCAACCGCGAGTTCTTCGAAAAATATCTGGGCTTCCGCCTCACGGAACAAATTGTGCTCGATAACGGCACCGAAGCCGCAATGTGGATGACCGCCACCAACAAAAGCTACGATTTCGCCTATAGCAAAGACCACACCGGCACACGTGGGCGCCTGCATCACATCACTTATGCCGTCAATAGCCGTGAAGAAGTCTTACTGGCGGCCGATGTGTTCCTCGAAAACGGCGTCCACATCGAAACCGGGCCGCACAAGCACGCCATTCAGCAAACCTTCTTTCTGTATGTGTACGAGCCGGGCGGCAATCGCGTGGAAATCGCCAACGCCGGGGCGCGCCTCATCCTGGCCCCCGACTGGAAGCCGATCCGTTGGACCGAGGCCGAACGCAAAAAGGGGCAGGCTTGGGGGCTGAAGACTATAGAATCCTTCCACACCTACGGCACGCCGCCGGTGGACGTGAAATCGTAAGTAAACGCACCAAAACGCGTGGGTGCGCCCACGCGCACTGGGTGATGACTTGCAACACCACGCCACAGTGCGAGTTGTTTTGGTAATTTTCACACTGTCGGCGTGCTGTTCCGCCGCGCAAATCGATCCCCGCGAATTAGTCCGGCAATCGATTGAGAATGGACAGCAGTCCTGGAAAGCCGCCGCCGATTACGCCTGCACCAAGCAGGTGAGGGAGCGGCAATTCGATTCCAACGGCGCGGAAAAGAGTTTCGCGGAAGATGAGTTTTCGGTGATTCCGCTTGGCTATGGCGCGTCCTACGAGGAACCTTCGAAGCATAACGGCGCGCCGGTCCCCCCCGATGTGCGCCAGCGCTCCCAAAAGGAACTGGAAAAGCTACGCGCCGAGCCGCCTGCCTCCAAGCAGCGCCGTTTCGAAAAAGCCGTGGCGGAACGTGCCTATATGGAGGAAGTGCCGGACGCTTTCACCTTCCGCATTACCGGCACGGAACACCTGTCCACCGGTCCGGCCTGGGTGATCGAAGCCACGCCCAAGCCCGGCTATGAACCGAAATCCCGCTACGCGCACGTGTTCGCCAAGATGCGCGGCACGCTGTGGATCGATCAGAAGGACCGGCAATGGGTGAAGGCCGATGCGGTCGCCGCCGACAATGTTTCGTTCGGTGTGGTGGTCGCGCGGCTCGCCAAAGGTTCTCATATCCTGCTGGAGCAGGAGAAGCTTCCGTCCGGAGACTGGGTTCCGAAAAGCCTGGAGGCGAAAGCCGCGGCGCGCGTCTTCATGCTCTTCGCCCACAACTTCGAAGAAAATATCACGTACAATAACTACCGCAAGCCGGCTCCGCTTGAGGCCCAGGCACGTTAAGCTGAAACAATGAAGTGGTTGCTGATTTTCGGCGCCCAGGTCTCTCTCCTGCTGGCCGCCGACCCGCGCGAAATCGTGCGCAAAGCCGTGGAATTGAGCGAGCGGGATACGCAACTGGCCAACGAATACAACTACTTGCAGCACCAGGAGACGCGCGAGCTCGATCGCTCCGGCAACGCTCGGGTGCGCAAGGATGAAACGTGGGACATCATTCCGCTTGAGGGGTCGCCTTACAAGCGGCTGGTTTCCCGCGACGGTCACAACCTGTCCGCGGCCGAGCAACAGGTCGAGCAGCAAAAGCTGGAGGCGGCAGCCGAAGAGCGCAGTAAGGAAACCGCCGGTCAGCGCGAGCGGCGCCTGGAAGAGTGGCGCCACCGGCAGGACCGGCAGCGGCAACCGCTGCGCGAATTGCCGGACGCCTTCAATTTCACGCTGCTTTCCGAGCAGAACCTGGATGGCCGCCCCGTCTATCTGATCGAAGCCGTTCCCAAGCCCGATTACAAGCCGAAATCCACCTATACGTCTTTCTTCCCCAAAGTGAAAATCCGGGCCTGGATTGATCGGGCCGATCTCGAAGCCGTGCGAATCGAAATCGAACCTACCGACACCATCTCTTTCGGCGGCTTCCTGCTTCGCCTCGATAAAGGCAGCCGGATCGTCATTGAGCAGACCCGCATGGATGACCAGCTCTGGCTGCCCCGGCGGGTTTCCGTGCTGGTGGAAGGCCGCATCATGCTGCTCAAGAATCTCAGCCGCGAAATGGATTATAACTTTACTGACTATAAGAAATTCCAGGTCGATTCCCGCGTGGTCTATCTTTCTCCCGCCGGACGCTGAAGCCCGGGCATGCACAAAACGATTATTTTCGATCTCGGCAAAGTACTTGTGCCGTTCGATTTCAAAATCGGATATCGCGCGCTCGAAAGCGCTTGCCCCTACCAGGCCGAAGAAATCCCCCAACGGATTGCACAAACCGGCCTCGTAGAGCTGCTCGAAAAAGGGCTGATTGCGCCGCGCGATTTCGTCCAGCGGCTTTCCGCGGCTCTGAATTTGCGCCTGGAATACGCCGATTTCTGCCGCGCGTGGAGCTCCATCTTCCACGGCCAATTACTCGCCGATGGGTTTCTCGAATCGCTGGCCGCGCGCTATCGCATGCTGCTGCTCTCCAACACCAACCCGATCCACTGGGAAATGATCCGGGAAAACTACCCGATGCTTCGCTATTTCCACGGCCGGATTCTCTCGTTCGAAGTCCACTCCATGAAGCCGGAGCCGGAAATTTTTCGCGCCGCTCTCGAGTGCGCCGCCTGCCGCCCGGAAGAGTGCTTTTTTACGGACGATATCGCGGATAACGTGGAAGCCGCCAGGCGCGAGGGCCTGGACGCGGTGCAATTCCAGTCGCCGGCGCAGTTGGAAGAAGAAATGAGCCGCCGCGGCATTCGCTGGGCATAGCGGATCGCCCCGAGTTCGAGAAGGCGCTGGGCCTGACGCTTGTAGCCACTTGGATTCCAGTAAACTGACCGTTATGCCCTTTCCCTACCGCGCGGACCATGTCGGCAGCTTGCTGCGCCCCTTCGAACTGCTCGAGGCTTTCGCCGATCCCGCGATTCCCTTCGAGCGTCTTAACGAAATCGAAGACCGCCACATTTTGCGTGCACTCGAACTCCAGAAACAGGCAGGCCTGAAAATTTTCACCGATGGCGAACTCCGCCGCCGCGGTTTCATGAGCGACTTTTACGAATCGGTGGAAGGGCTGGACCGCACGAGCGAGGTGCAGCGCCTATGGAAAGGCGCGCCGGCGGGCGCGGCTCCCGTAAGCACGCTGCAATCCACCGCTTTGCCCGGAATCGTAGTCGAGAAGATCCGCCAGACCCGGCGCATGACCGCGCATGAAGCCGGCTTTATGTGCCGGCACAGCCCGGGGGATATCAAAATGACCCTGCCCACCGCCAACCAGTTCCCCGCCATCATGTACAAGCGGGGGATGAGCGAGCGCGCCTATCCCAGCTACTCCGAGTTCCTCTGGGACATCGTTCCGATCATCAAAGGAGAAATCGAAGCGCTGGTGGACGAAGGCATCCGCTACATCCAGCTCGATGCGCCCCGCTACAGCTATTACATCGACCGCAAGTGGCGCGATTACATAAGGCAGGAAATGGGCCGCGACCCGGAAGACGCGCTTATCGAAGCGATCAGCGCCGATAACGCCTGCCTCGAAGGCGCGCGGCGCGGCGGCGCGATTCTGGGCATCCATCTCTGCCGCGGCAATAACCGCAGCCAGTGGTATGCCGAGGGCGGCTACGATCCAATCGCGGAGCGGCTCTTCACGCAATTAAACGTCGATGTGTTCCTGCTCGAATACGAATCCGAGCGCGCCGGAACGTTCGAGCCGCTGCGCTTCGTGCCGCGCAACCGCGCCGTGGTCCTCGGGCTGGTGAGCAGCAAGGTGCCAACGCTTGAATCCCAGGACGATCTCGCGCGGCGTATCGATGAAGCCAGCCGCTACGTGCCGCTCGAAAATTTAGCCATCAGCCCGCAATGCGGCTTTGCTTCCACGGCTCAGGGCAACCTGCTTTCCGAAGACGAGCAGTGGCGCAAGTTGGAACTCGTAGTCGAAACCGCGCGGCGGGTCTGGGGAAGCGCGTAGATTAGCCCCGGTCCCGCATTCAATAATATCGGCGCAGATCCATACCCGCGTACAGTCCCGCCACTTCTTCATATCCGTTGAACGGAAGCGTGGCGCGCCGCTGCTGCAGCACGGATTCGCCCAACCGGTATTCCCATTTTTGACTATGGCTCGGATGATCCCGCTTCGGGTTGACATTCGAATAGAAACCGTACGCCTGCGGCCACGCTATGTTCCAGGTTGTCCTCGGTTCTTTTTCTACGAATCGAATCCGCACAATGGATTTGATGCTCTTGAATCCGTACTTCCAGGGCAGCACGAGCCGCAGCGGCGCACCGTTCTGATTCGGCAGCGTCTCTCCGTACAGGCCTACACCCAGAAGCGCGAGTGGATGCATCGCTTCATCCAGGCGCAAGCCTTCCACGTAGGGAAACTGAATGCCCGCCGCGAACGTAGAGATCATTTGCTTTTTGTCGTAGACGCTCTCGAAAGCCACATACCTGGCCTTCCCGGTGGGTTGGACTTGCTTGAGTAAAGCGCTCAGCGAGAATCCAATCCAGGGCACCACAATCGACCAGCCTTCCACGCACCGATGCCGGTAAATGCGCTCCTCGAGCGGCGCCAGCCTCATGATGGCGTCGATGTCCAGGGTCTTGGGCTCGATCACTTCGCCTTCCAGGCGAACCATCCAGGGCGATGTCTGGAAATGCCCCGACCTTTTGGCGGGTTCGTCTTTTCCCGTGCCGAACTCGTAAAAATTGTTGTATGTGGTAACAATTTCGGGGGAGGTCACTCTCTCCCCGCCGGCATCGTACGAGGTTTTGACAACTCCGGAAAGCCTGGTGCTCGCAAAGCCATCCCGCAAGGTCGCGGCGGTCACGCCGCCAACCACGGTCGAGAAAAACCTCCGGCGGCTGTGGTAAACCCTCCGGGGCGTTACTTCCGAATAGCGAAGCCGCATCGACTGCCCTCCTCTCAGCGGAGTCTAGCACCCCGGAGCGAGTTCGCGATTTGAGTCTCTTCTTTTCTCGCAAATCGGTTATCTTCACGGCGAAGGGAGCTAGGTGGCCTACTTTGCTTCCCGAATCCAGTTGGCGATCGTGACCCAATCCGGGTCTTGCTGCGACGCGAACTGGCGGCCTCCGCCGTGGAACTTATCGCCGCCGGCATCGGGCGCGAGCGGATGCATCAGCAGCCGGCTGGCGGTGGGATTTCCCGGAACCACCAAGTGCGAGACCGATTCGAAGTTCTTGCGCGATTGCTCCTCGGTCCAGGGTGTGCCCTCGTTATACTGCGCGAGGCGGAAGGCCGTGTTGTTCGCTTCATGGCAGACCACGCAACGGGCATGCCCGGGCCGCTTCTTCAGGAAAATCGGTTCGACCTTCTCCCGGTAAACCTCAAAGCTGAGTCCTTCGGCGGCCGCCAGCCCCGCCAAAATCGCCGCCAGCGCCACCATTCGCGTCCACATCGTCGTCACCTCTTTCAGATCTCCACCACGGAAGCCCGCGTAATCTGTTGGATCGAAGGCGTGCCGCACTGCCGCATCGTAAGTGTCAGTTCGGCGCGCAGAATATCGAGCACACGCTCCACGCCCTCCTGCCCGAATGCGCTCAAAGCCCAAACATACGGCCGCCCGATGCCCACGGCGCGCGCGCCCAACGCCAGCGCCTTGAATACATCGGTGCCGCGGCGGAAACCGCCATCCACCAGAACCGGCACCCGCGGCCCGGCGCCATCGATGACTTCGCTCAATTCCTGGATGGTGCCGCGGCCGGTCTCCGTCGCCCGGCCACCGTGATTGGAAACGATAATGCCATCCACGCCGTGCTCCGCCGCCAGCCGGGCATCCTCGCGCGTTTCCACGCCCTTCAGCAGGAGCTTCATCTTCGTAAACTTGCGCAGCTTGTCGAGCGTTTCCCAAGTGGCGAAAGGCGGATTGAAGCCGCCCTCGATGCCCCGATACATCGGCAACTCCGATTGCGTGCGCCCGCCGCGCGGCGAAGAGTGGCAGCCGGCGCATTCGCGCGTATCCATCCGGCGGAATCGCTCGGCCGTTTCCAGGTTCCGCCCGCCCAGCAGGTCGATCGTCCACACCAGCACCGGGCAGCCGGCATCTTCCACCCGCCGCACCAGTTTTTCCGTGCCCTCCCATTGCACCGGCATATAGAGCTGATACCACAGCGGCGCGCCCAATGCCTTCGCCACATCTTCCACCGGCGTGGAGGTTGCGGAGGATAGAATCTGCGTGGTCTTTTTCGCCCTGGCCGCGCGCGCCACCGCCACTTCGCCCTCCGGGTGGAACATTTTCTGCCCGCCCACCGGGCTCAGAAAAATGGGCGCTTCCCACGCCACGCCGAAGATTTCGGTTTTGAAGTCGACCTTGCTCACGTCCACCAGGCGGCGCGGGCGCAGAGCGAAATGACGGAAGCCTTCGCGATTCATCTTCACCGTGGCGTCGTCATCCACGCCCGACGCCATGTAGCCCCAGTGCGCCGGCGGCAACTCGCGCCGCGCGGCCGGCTCAAAATCCATCAGGCTGAGCGCATCCTTGGCGCTGGTGAGCTTCAAGGGATCTTGCGCGAAGCCATCGAACGCGGCCGCGCCCAGCAGGGGACTTCCCGCCAGAAACCGCAGGAACGCGCGGCGATCCGCGGCCATCCGGTGCGCCCCTGAGCTGGTCATAGGGGCCTATTCTATCACCGGACTTATTCCACCGTGACGCTCTTGGCCAAATTCCGCGGCTGGTCCACATCGCAGCCGCGGCGCACCGCGATGTGGTACGCCAGAAGCTGCAGCGGCACGATCTCCAGGATCGGGCTGAGCAGAGTGTGCGCGGGCGGCAATTCGATCACGTAATCGGCGGATTTCCGCGCCTCTTCATCCCCCTGGGTCACCACGGCCACTACGATTCCTTCGCGCGCCTTCACTTCCTGAATATTCGAAACCGTTTTTTCGTAGAGAATGCGGCTCTCTTCGTCGCTACGGTCGTGCGTGGCCAGCACCACCACCGGCAGCTTTTCATCGATCAGCGCGTTCGGGCCGTGTTTCATCTCCCCGGCAGGATAGCCTTCCGCGTGGATATAGGAGATTTCCTTCAATTTGAGAGCGCCTTCGAGAGCGATCGGAAAATGAATGCCGCGGCCCAGATACAAAGCGTCGGTGGCATGGTGCAGGTCGCGGCCCAGCGATTCGTAGAGCGGATCGTTCGAAAGCACGGTTTCCAGCTTCGCCGGCATGCGGAGCAGTTCCTGCACAAGGCACCGTGACGTGCTCTCATCGAGCGCGCCGTTCGATTGGCCCAGATACATTGCCAGGATAAACAGCGCGGTCAGTTGGCCGGTGAACGCCTTGGTCGAGGCCACGCCGATCTCAGGCCCGGCGTGCGTGTAAATGGTGCCGGCGGCTTCGCGCGTGATCATCGAACCAACCACGTTGCAGATGGCCAGCGTGCGCGATCCCTTTTGCTTGGCTTCGAGTTGCGCGGCCCGGGTATCGGCGGTTTCGCCCGACTGAGAGATCACCACGGTCAGCGTGTCCGGGGTCACAATCGGGTTCCGGTAACGGAACTCGCTGCCGTAATCGACTTCCACCGGGATGCGAGCCAGTTTCTCGATCATGAACTTGCCCGCCAGGCCGGCGTGCCAACTGGTGCCGCAGGCAATGATCTTCACCTGCCGGAACCGCGCGAATTCCGCCGGGGTGATATCCATTTCATCCAGAAAAATGCGGCCCGATTCCTGCCCCACGCGGCCCAGCGTCGTGTCCCGCACGGCCCGCGGCTGCTCGAAGATTTCCTTGAGCATGAAATGCTTGTAGCCGCCCTTTTCGGCCATGATGGGATCCCAGAGAATGTGCGAGACCTGGCGGTTCACGGAGCGGCCCGAAAAGTCGCTCAGGCGCACGCCCTCGCGGGTAAGTACAGCCATATCGCCATCGGCGAGGAAAAACATGTCCCGGGTGTGGCTGAGAATGGCCGGAACATCGGAGGCGACGAAATACTCGTCATCCCCAATGCCGATCACTACCGGCGGGCCGGAGCGCGCGGCCACGATCTTATCCGGATCGAGCCGCGAAATCGCCGCCAGCGCGAACACTCCCGTGAGCTGCTTGACCGCCGCGCGCACCGCCTGTTCCAGGTTTCCCTCGAAATATTTCTCCACCAGGTGGGCGATGATTTCGGTGTCGGTTTCCGTCTTGAATTCGTGGCCTTCCGACTGGAGTTGATGTTTCAGCGAAAGATAATTCTCCACGATGCCGTTATGCACCACGACAATATTGCCGCGGCAATCGCGGTGCGGATGCGCGTTCTCCTCGGTGGGGCGCCCGTGCGTAGCCCAGCGCGTGTGGCCGATGCCGAACGACCCGTCCACCGGGTTGAGCCGGATCGCGTCTTCCAGGTTGCGCAGTTTCCCCTGGGCGCGGCGTACTTCCAGTCGATCTTCGCCGCAGTAGACGGCCAGGCCGGCCGAGTCGTACCCTCGGTACTCCAGCCGCTTCAGCCCGTCTAGGATAATCGGAACAGCCCGCTGATTGCCAACGTAACCGACGATTCCGCACATTCTTTAATTATAGGTTTTTTAAAAACATAACTGCCGTACGGACCGCCACGGCTGCCGCTTTTTCGGGCCGGCTCCGCTATGTTGGAAAGATGCCGCCGAATGTGCAGATCCGCCGTCTGTACCCTGCCGACGCCCAGGCCTGCTGGCGCCTGCGCCTCCAGGCGCTCGAATCCGATCCCGCCGCTTTCGGCGAAGATGCGGACGAGCACCGGAAACGAACGGTCGCGGAGGTCGCCGGGCGCCTGGCGAGCGATTGGAATTGCACCCTGGGCGCGTTCGACGGCCCGGATCTGATCGGCATGGTCGGAGTCGGCCGCCAGGAGCGCGCCAAGCGGAAGCACGTCGCCCATATCTGGGGGATGTTCGTGGCCCCCGGCCGCCGCGGATCGGGTATCGGACGCGCTCTCGTGCTCGCCGCCATCGAACACGCCCGCTCGCTTCCGGGCTTACGGAAAGTGCAACTGAGCGTTATCACCACCCAGCCTGCCGCGCGTGCTTTGTACCAGAGCCTCGGTTTTCGCTCGTTTGGTATCGATCCGGAAGCGCTTTTTGTGGACGGAAAGTATCTGGATGAGGAATTTATGTATCTGCCGCTGCGGAGTGTGCCTTGTGAGGCCGCCGGGCAGCCTCGCACCGGAAGCGATACGCAATGCTGACGTCCGCCTTGCCGGGTGCCTCTGGCCGTACAACAATGTTTGGGGTTTTGTAACGGCGCACGGGCTATTGTACCGGCTCAAAAACGCTCTTTTGAGGCGGGGCTGGTTTTTCCACGGCGGGCGAATAAGGCGTCAGGCGCGGCGGCCGGAAGTCCGGCTCCAGCAGCCAGGCCGAGCGCTTCGGATAATAAGCCCGTAATTTCTCATCCTCCGCCGCCCCCAGGTCGCGCGCCCACACTACGCGAGCGCCATCGATATCCGCGCCGTTGTACACCCATTCCTCCTGGAAGGGATGTTGCGGATAATAGCGCACGAAAACCAGCAGGTCGCCGGGCAGGGAAGCGAGCCGGCGCGCCACTTCAATACGCGCCGCGGGGTTCCGGTGGTTCAGCCCGCTCCAGGTCTCGTACCGCCGCAGCGCCAGCGAAACATTCCGCGAATCGGCCAGGTGCAGCATGTACCAGAACAAAAACTGTGCGAAGCAGAGAAACACGATCAGGCCGGCCGCCGTCCGGCTGATGCGGGCCAGTTCCCGCAGCCCCGCCACGGCCGCAAGCACGAACAGACAGGTAACGCCTGCCAGGTAATGCGGCTCGAAATTGGGAAAGAAATTGCTGCCGAGCGCGAAGAGCGCCAGCGTGAGCGCCACCCACGCGTAGCGGTACCGGCGCAACGTCCACGGAAATGCGGCGAGCGCGATATAGAGTGGCGCCAGGAAGAAAAACCGGTAGAAGCGCACGCGATATTCGAGGCGCTCCCAATACGTCTTCAGAGTTTCCGGCCCGCTTGGCCGGAATCCCAGTTGCATTTGATAATTGAGCGCCTGCTCGCGATTGAGCGCGCGATGCGGCGTGGGATTGGCCTGGAACGTCAGCGCGGCGGGCACCCCATATTCATACTGGCTAAGGCTATACGGCAAAGTTATCCAACTACCGGTAACGCGCTTGTTCTGCAGCAGCGTCAAACCGCCGGCCAGCAGGACCGGCGCCAGGGCCGCGGGCAGCACCCGGCCATAAGCACTCAAATACCGCGGTTTGCCGGCGAGCGGCCCCGCAAACAGCGAGACCGCCAAAGCCAGGAACACCGTCTCAAACGGCCGGATGAGCAGGTGCAGCCCAAAGCCGAGGCCCAGCAGGGCCGCATTGCGAGGCCGGGCCAGGGACGGCGGCGCGTCGAAGAGTCGCGGCAACGCGCCGAACACCAGGCAGCCGGCTGCGGCCGCCGCGGCTCCTCCCCAATAACTGTTCATCCAATAGCTCAGCGGCCCGAATTCCACTACCGCCAGTGCGCCCCCAACCAGCGCCCAACCCGGACTGGCCCACGCCCGCAGCATCCAATAACACAGCGCGCCCAGGGCCGCTTCCGCCAAAAGCACGCCCGCCCAGGGATGGCCGAACAGGCTCCAACCCAGCGCCAGCACCAGGCCTTGTCCCAGCGGATAAATCGAGCTGTAGGTGGGCTGCTGCAGCACGAACTGGGTTTCGAAGAATTGCGAAAGCGCATGCGGCGGATTGGCCAGCCGCCAGTGGCGCAGCGTATCTGCCGCCAGAAGGTGGCTGAACTCGTCGTACACGTCCGGAACCGGCGCCGGATGATGCGGGAGCAAAGCCAGACGCAGCAGCACCGGCAACCCGGCCAGCACTACCATCGCCCATGCCGTCTGTTCCGCGAAGCGCGCCGCCGGCGCTTCCAAACGCGGCCAAACCACCGCCCACGCCAACAACAGCCCGGCCAGCAGCAGAATCAGGAAATCGCTCGCGCCGAACCCCAGCGGGTTATGCAGCGGCAGAAACGAGCGGAAGAAGTCGAACAGAAACACGCGCCCCTATTTTCGCAAAGCGTGCCTGCCAGCCGCGAAATTCGCTGTTGGTCCCGCCCGCGGAACAAACCCCTCCTCGCTTCCGTCATCTCTCGTGCCGGAAGGAGTACAATCGAACGAATATGGCAGCCGAAGCTGTCCCCGGAGTTCAGGCCGCGCCGCCTGCAATGAGCGAGATTTCGCGGCTCGTGGGTGTTTTCTTCGAGCCCGGTAAGACCTTCGCGGATATCGCGCAGCGCCCCCGCTGGCTCGTGCCCATCCTCATCGGCATCGTGATCGGCGCCGGCTATCTCTACGCCTTCAACACCCATGTGGGCTGGGAGCCCTACCTGCACCGCATCCTGGATAACAACCCGCGCATGCTGCAACTGCCGCCCGATCAGCGGCAGCGCATCTTCGACATGCAGTTGCGCATCGTTCCCATCACGTCGTATGTGGCCGCGGTAGTTTTTCCGTTCCTCACCTTTTTGCTCGGCGCGGCGATTTCGGCCGGTATCATCAAAGGGCTGATGGGCGTCCCCATTAAGTTCAAGCAGGCGTTCGCCGCGTTTGCCTACGGCTCGCTGCCACGCTCGATCTACGCTATTTTGTCGACCGCGGTGCTCTTCGCGACTAAAAACCCCGAGGATTTCGACCCCCAGAACGGCTTCTTTTCCAATCCCAGCGTACTGATGGATCCGCGGACCTCATCCAAGTTCCTCTATACCATCGCGGGCAATCTGGACGTGTTCGTCATCTGGGTGTTGCTCCTCATTGCCATGGGACTAAAAGCGGCCGGCGGCAAACGGCTGGCGTTCTCGGGAGCGCTGTTTTCCGTGGTTCTGCCGTTTGCGGTATACGTTTTGCTTCGCGCCGCGCTGGTGGCCGCGGGCATTTCCGGCTAGCTTCACGCACGGCGCGCAATCAGTCGCGCTGTAGCATGAGTGCCGCCCGGCGGCGGGCTCTCCGAATAGTAAAGAATCTTCCAGCCCTCGAACTCCGCCCGCAGCTCTCCAGGCTCCATCGCGAAAGGCCGCGGCCGGCTGCCGGCCAGAAGCACCTCTACCGCCGCCACGCCGCCCGGCCGCACGCCTTCCCGAATCCGCGGAAACAGGTCGCGCTGCAAATAGAGGATGTCGCAAACCAGGTCGTAGCCGGCCGGCTCGATCGCGAAGCTTCCGGTTTCCAGATCCGCTAAATGAGTTTCGATCGCCAACCCGCCGGCCCGCTCCCGCAGAATGCGCAGCGCGTTCGGCGAAGAATCCACCGCCACCACGCGCCATCCCAGCGCGGCCAGATACAGCGCGTTACGGCCCGCGCCGCAGGCCAGGTCGAGCGCGCGCCCGGCGGGCAGCATTTCGCCGGCCTCCACCAGCAGCGGCGATGGCGTGAAGTCCAATTCGGCGGCTTGCGCGAAATGCTCGTCCCAATTGCGCGGCACCCGGCTCTCCTAATACCCCTCCAGGTTATGATGAGGCGACATGGCAGCGGCACCCGGATGCGCCTTCTTCGGCCGCTCCACGCTCGATCTTCTCTACCATGTGCCGGCCTTCCCGCCCGAGGATTCCAAAACCATGGCCGTGGATTTTCTGGCTCAGGCCGGAGGCCCGGCCTTGAACGCCGCCATTACGTTCGCGTTCCTGGGCGGCGAAGCGTACTGGATCGCCGCCATCGGACGCGGCAAGTGGGCGGCCATCGTGAAGCGCGAGTTGCGGCAATACGGCGTGGCCCTGCTCGACATGTGCGGCCGTGAAGACTTCTCTCCGCCGGTCTCTTCTATCGTCGTCAACGCCAATTCCGGCAGCCGCACTGTCTTTAACTCGCGCGCCGGATTGCCCGCGCCAACGGTGCCGGTCCCGTGTCCAACTCAGCCTATGCTGCTGGTGGACGGCATCGACACGCTCGCCGCGGGCGATATCCTGCGCGGGGCTCCCCGCTCTTACTTTCTGCGCACCCAAGACTTCGAAAAAGCCCTGCGTTCCGCCGCCAGGGTGGCCACCCTTTCGGTCGGATTCTTCGGCGCGCGCGCATGATGGCGCACTTCCAACCGAAAGGCGAATGATGGGGTCGAAAGCTGAATGATGAGCCCGATGCGGATCGTAGTGCTGGTGGGACTGCCCGGCTCCGGCAAGTCTACTTACGTAGAACAACTCGGCGCAGTGGCGCTCTCTTCCGATGCGATCCGCAAACTGCTGGCCGATGACGAAACCATCCAAACCATTCACGACCGCGTCTTCGAAACGCTCCGCTATCTGCTGCGCCAGCGCCTCGAACTGCGCCGGCCGGTAACCTATATCGACGCCACCAACCTCACGCCCGAAGAGCGGCGGCCCTACATCGGCATCGGCAAAGCGCAGGGCTGCGAACTGGAAGCCGTATTTTTCGACGTGCCGCTCGAAATCTGCCGCCGGCGCAACCGCGCCCGCCAGCGCGTGGTGCCCGAGGAAGCGCTGGCCGGCATGGCCGCGCGCCTCGTGCCTCCCTCCCTGGCCGAGGGCTTCGACCGCATTGATATACTGTCCAACCAGTCATGACCCGGCGTGGTTTTCTGCGCGGCGCGATCGTCGCCACTGGCCTGCGGCAGCTTTGGGCCGAACCGAATCCTCCCGCCGCGCTCGGCATGGCCCGTGTCCTCAACAGCGCCACCTTCTCCGCATTGCCGCCCCTCACCGTCAAATACGCCAAAGTGCTGCTCGCCAGCACGCTGGCCAGCGCGGCCGCCGGCACACACATCGGCTCGGCCGGGATCGTCCGCGAGTTGGCCAAGGAGCAGGGTGGCAAACCGGAATCGTCCATCTGGTTCGATGGCACGCGCGTCCCCGCGCCCCAGGCCGCGCGCGTGAATGCCATGCTCAGCGACGCCGCCGCCTCCGACGATAGCGACCTCCGCAACGTCGCTCACACCGGGACCTGCCTCACCGCCGTGGGCCTCGCGCTGGGCGAGCGCATGCAGGCATCGGGCCAGGATCTGCTCTGCGCAATGGTCACCGGCTACGAGGCCGCCGGGCGCATGGCCGAAGCCATTCAGCCGCCCAGCGAAGCGCTCAGCGGCAGTTGGGGGCACGGCTTCCACGCGTCCATCATCGTGGCGTTTGGGGGCGTCGCGTGCGCTGCCAAACTTCTTCGCCTCACCGATTCACAAATGGCCAACGCTATCGGATTGACCGCCACTACCATGGGCGGCCTCGCCATCGGCACCAATAGTTGGGCGCGCGAATACCACGCCGGCAATGCCGCTCTGTGCGCCGTCAACGCCGCGCTCGCCGCCGGCCGCGGCTATACCGTGAACCCCGATATGCTCGAAGCCCCGCGCGGTTTTCTCGCAACCTTCGGCGGCATCCGTCCCAATACCGCCAGCCTCACCCGCGATTTGACCGGCGATTTCCAAATCGCCCGCTTCCTCGCCATCAAGCTCGTCCCCGGAGCGCACGCCTTGCAGCCCGCCGTCGAAGCGGCGGTAAATGCGGCTCGCGAGGCGAACGTGCCGCCGGAACAAATCTCCAGGATTCTGGTTTCCGGCCCGCAAATCCGCTCCATTGGCGGCAATCGCGTGCCCGCCAATCTGGCCGAAGCCATCCACAGCTTGCCCTACTTCCTCGCTTCGGCCGCCGCCGACCGGGACTTCTCCTGGGTCCACACCACCCCGGAAAAGATCAACCGCCCGGTCATCGCGCGCCTCATCCGCCTCGTCGAAATCGATCCCTCGCCCAAGCCCGTTCATTACGATTGGAGCTGGGGCGCCACCGTGAGCGTGGTGACCTCTTCCGGCGCCGCTTACACCAGCACCGTGGATGCGCCCAACGGCAGCGCCCCGCGCGGCATCGAGTGGAGCGCCGTGGATGCGAAATATAAGGCTCTGATGCCGCAGTCAGGCCTTTCGCCGGCGCGCATCGCGCGGATCCTGGACGCCATCCACAATTTCGAGCGCGTCAAACAGATCTCCCAGTTCACGCGGCTGCTGGCGTGAGGCGCGCCAGCGCTCCGCGCGGATTCCGCAGTGATAAGATCGGTCTCCATGAAAACAGCGAAGTTCCGCTGCCTGTTTCCGCTTGCCCTCGCGGTAGGCATGCTGCTCCTTCCCGCGCGCCCGGCGGCCGCCGGTTGCGGCGTCATCAAGCCGGATGCCACCGACGCTGTCGCCGCCGCGCCCGAGAACCACAAAGTAATTTTGGAAAACGAGATGGTCCGCGTGCTCGAAGCCCGCGTCCCGCTGCACAGCCGGGAAGTGCCCCACACCCACTTCTGGCCTAGCGTGTTCTTCGAGCAGACCTCGGGCCCCACCCAGCCGGCCTTCGAAACCGTCAACATCCGCTGGTCCACCGGCGGCCCGAGCAAAGGCTTCGCCTCGAGCGACCGCGACCGCCACAACCTGCTGATCGAACTCAAAGATACGGATTGCCAGCCCGCCAAACTCGACCCCCTCCCCTCTACCGATGCCGTCGCCCTCCACGACCCGAACATGACCGTCGTATTAGAAAACCCGTATGTGCGCGTGTTAAGCGTGCGCGTGCCGCCCGGCGCAAAAGAGCCGTGGCACACCCACACCTGGCCCGCCGTGGTCGTCTATTTTCGCCTGCCCCCGTCCCGCCGCCTGGCACCCGACGGCGCCTCCACCAGCCGCGCCGAGCTGAAGGAAATGCAGGTCACCTTCGATCCCCACAGCCAGCCGCTTCACTCGGTGGAAAATCTCGGCAAAGTGCCCTACCAGGCTTACCGGATCGAGTTGAAGCCGGTCACCAAAATCCCGCTGACCCACGCCGCGGTTTTGGTCCGGTAGTTATTCCCTTACGGCCAGTCCTATCAACCCGCCGACGGCAGAAAACGCCCGGCTTCTGATGTATTTGCCGATGAGATTACAGAGGTGCGGGAGCGAGTGGACGAAGGTACAATTGCTAACAGCAGCCCGAAGCTGGTTTTCGGAATGGCGCTGCCGGACAGGAAAAGATTGAAAAATAGGCCGAAACGCGATCCACTCCAGGATGGTCTCTTTCCCAGCGGAGCGGCGAAGCGGAAACGGCATGAGGCGCCGCCGCTTCCCGCCGAAGATAATACGCCTGAGGGACTGCAAGCCCTGCTGAGGGCCAACGCCCATTACCGCCAAGTCCCTTGGCCTGCGCCGTACCATCGCACAATTCATCGGCTGCATCTGGGTGACGCGCGCGATTTGTCGTGGATCGCGGATGGTAGCGTGCACCTGGTGGTGACCTCGCCGCCTTATTGGATCCTCAAAGAATACGCCCCAGGCAACAGCGAGCAGATGGGTCATTTCGAAGACTACGACCACTTCCTGAAAGAGCTGGATCGGGTGTGGAGAGAGTGCGCCCGAGTGCTGGTCGGTGGCGGGCGGATCTGCTGTGTGGTGGGAGATGTATGTGTGCCCCGCAGACGGGGCGGCCGGCATCATCTGGTGCCGCTACATTCGGATATTCAGGTCCGGGCGCGGAAGTTGGGCCTCGATTGCTTGCAACCCATTTTCTGGAACAAGATCGCTAACGGCGCTACGGAGGCTGAAGGCAATGGCGCCGGCTTTTATGGTAAGCCGTACCAGCCCGGCGGGATTGTGAAGAACGACGTCGAGTACATTCTGTTCTTGCGCAAGGGCGGGGAATACCGCTCCGCCCCCGCGCTGCAAAAGGCCCTCTCCATGCTATCGCGGGAGGAGATGAAGACCTGGTTTCGTTCGATCTGGGCGGATCTGAGAGGGGCATCGACGCGGGAAGGTCATCCGGCGCCATACCCCATCGAGTTAGCCGAACGCCTCATACGCATGTTTTCCTTCGCCGGCGACACGGTATTAGATCCGTTCGCCGGTACCGGCTCCACATCGCAGGCTGCTATTATGTCCGGCAGAAACTCGATAGCTAATGAGATCGAACCAGCGTATTTCGAAATCGCCCGGCAGCGGATCGCAAAAGCGGCGCGAAAGCCGCGCCTCGCGGGAGCGGTAGAGGCGGAATTCATTCTTGACCAAAGCGCCTGTCCCCCCCGAATTCCGGCTGCTGACCGAGTTCCGGCGGCTATTTGAAGGAAGGGTATACAAGCATCGCGATTCGAGCCAGGGCGATTTTGTCGCGATGCACCTGTACGAGGACCTGATCGCCATCGGCCGCTCGCAAAAACTGAAAGAAGCTGCCTTGGAGCGCAAGGACCGCGTTCTGAATGTACAGAACAAGCGCCGGGGAATTGAAGCGCGCCGCGGGGACGGCACATTCGGCGAAATAATTCCGGGGGAAACTCCGGTCGTGGATGCGGGCTACCTGGTGGCTCGCGGGCCCATCGCAACGGTGGAAATCGGTGTCGAAGTGAAGGTGCTGGCCAAGGCAATGATCAAGCAGATCGATCGCGTGATCAACGACCTTCGCAACCAGGTCGCCCAGTTCCGGCGCGGCGGAGGCAGTCCCATTAGCGTCGCGGTCGTCGGCATAAATCACGCGGAAAGCACGGTCGGCTACGAAGGAGACCGGCCGTTCCCAACAACCGGAAGGCAAGGTTTCCTTCATCCTTATCAGGAGGCACCGGAGGCGGAGCGGCGCCGCTTCTTTATTCCGCCGCGAACGCCAGCAGCACGTTCCCGTTCCGGCCTTCCTGCACGCCCGGGTAACCGGCGCCGGCGAACACCATTCCGCCCGCAATCGTCGGCCCCGCCGACCCCATCGATCCGCCCCGGGCCGCCACGCCGTTCACGGTTTGAAAATCCCGCAGCATATCGAAGCTCCACAGGATCTTTCCGTTGCTGGTCGAAAGCGCGCGCAGCACGCCATCCCAGCCGCCCGAGAAAAGCACTCCCGGGATTACCGACACCGCCGCGTCATCGCCGCCATGGCGGCCTTTCTGTGGTTGCATATCGGTGAACCAGAGCCGCTCGCCGTTGCGCAGGCTCAGCGCCACCACGCCGCCGCTATCCAGGCCGAAGTACGCATTGCTGTCATCGGCCGCGCCGCCGAAATTCACCTGCCCCTGCGGCGGCGGCTGCCGGGAAGCCACCGAAGTTTTCCAGACCACCGCGCCTTTGTGCTCCGGGTCGTGCGCCCAAATGATGCCGCTCTTCTGCGCGGCCACCAGAATGGTCTGCCCATTCGGCAGCTTGCGCAGCATCGGCGACGATCCGAAATCGAAATCCGGTCCGGCGCCGGCGGGGCAGTTCTCCGGCGCGTTGCGTTCCTTGATGCAGCCCACCACCCACGCGTCGCCGGCAAGGTCCTGCACCGACCACAACACTTTGCCCGTATCTATGTCCAGCGCCATGATGGAATCGGTGTTCTGGTTTGCCGGCTTGGTGTAAGCGTCGCCCGTCCCCACATACAGCGCGCGCCGCGCGGGGTCAATCGTGGGCGAGTTCCACACGCCGCCCCCGGAAGGCGTGAATTGCGGCGTGCCTTTGGCGTTTTTACCCGCTGGCTTGGGCGCATCCGGAATGACATACGTCTTCCAGATCTGCCGGCCCGTCAGCGCATCGAGCGCGGCCACGCTGCCGCGGAACGTGCAGCACTGGTAGGCGCCATCCACGGCCCGGGCTTCTTCGTCCGATGCCACCGGCACGTACAGCCGGTTCTGATAAAGCTGTGGCGCTCCCGTGATTTTCGCCGCCGGATGCGCTTCCACCTGCGCCTTCCACACCTGCTCGCCGGTGGCGGCGTTCACCGCGTACGCATTGCCGGCCAGGTCGCCGAAATATGCAAGCTGCTCGCCAGGGGTCCGCCCCGGGCCGATGCTGATTGCCGAGCGTACGCCCGCGGCCGCTTTATACATCCAATACAGGCAGCCCGTCGCCGCATCGATCGAGTACACCGACCCCGTATCGACGCCCAGAAATACCCGCCCGCCTGCCACTGTCGGCTGGCCATAAACCGCCTTCGCGCCCGGGAATCCAAATGCCCATTTCAGCTTCAGCCGGGGCGCCTGCTCCGCGGACAGTTGCGCCGCCGCGGCGCTTTGAAAGCGCGTATTGGCGATGCTCGCGCCCCAGCCGTTCCAGTGAGGCCGGGCGCTCCAGTCGCCCAGGCCGGTATTTTGCGAACAGGTGTTCTGGGTAAAAAGCGGAGGCACGGAAATGGCCGCGGCCAAAATTACAAGCGGCGCGTGTCTCATCATGACTGGACATTCTACAACCAGGGTCCGCGGGAATGCAGCCGGGCCGTATCATGCCGTAGTCGATAGTTTGTATGCCGCGCGGCGCCCTCCCCGAAACTTGCTATCACGGTTTCACCGGCCCCTGCCTCTTCGCCGCCGGCCTGGCGCCCGCCGCCGCTTTCTTCGCTGCCGCCGTCTTTCGCGGAGCCCCCGCCCTCTTCGTGGCCGGCTTCTTCCGCGTCGCGCCCAGGCTGGTTTCGAGAATCCCTTCCAACACCTTCTTCTCCGTGGGCAGAATCAATTTGTGGAATTCCGCCGGCCGCTCGCCTGCCAAGTCCCGCATCCGCCGCACCCACAGCAGCGATTCCCGCGCCGGATGATCGCCCAGCGTCTCCACCAGCCCCAAGGCCTTATCGAAATCCGGAATCAGCCGGTAACAGCGCAGCGCGTCGGCCGGGCGGCCCGCGCGCAGGTACTCTTCCGCCGCCGTGGCCAGCTCGCCCATGCCTTCGTGGCACTCGGCGATCAGTTTCACGGGCGCGTCCGGCATCTCCCGCAGAATGCGCAGCGCGGCCTTCTGATTCCCCATCTTCATGAGAGCTTCGATAGCCCTCTCCCGCAAACGCGCCGTGCGTTCGGCGGCTTCGGCCGGAACGAATATCGAATACAGCGGCGGCAGGCTCTCGTAAAGTTGCTCGGCGGAGATGGGCACCTCCGCTTCCAGCGCCTCCAGCCAGCGCGCGGCTCGCGGTTGCAATTCCACCAGCATCCACGATTCCAGCGGTTCGTGGCTCAGAAGCTCAGCTAGCTTCAGTAGAGGGATGACCTTATCCGCTTCGGTAGCCCGCTCATACTGGGCAATCACATGAATTAGAAACGAAAGCGTCGAACGGTCCGCCGCGACCGCCGCGCGCACCGCTTCCGCGTACAGATCCAGACGCCCCATCTCCGCCGGCAGATGCAGTTTGCGGAACGCCATGGTGAAGGCCACCTGGCAAAGCGTCATATAGGCCGAGGCCCGCGCCGCCCGGTCCGCCACGCCAAAACTGCTGCCCGGCTCGCCCAATAAAGCCACCGCTTGCCGCGCCCGCGACCACGCCAGCGCCGGGCGCACTTCCAGAAATTGCCGCGCGTCGTTCTCGCACAGCCGTACGCGCTCCTCCACATCCAGCGCTTCTTCTTCCTGGATCTTTAGCAGCACCGCCGGCACCACCGGATAGGCGCGCTCGTGATCGAACGACAGCATATTCTGCGCCAGCGCCAGGCTGCGCTCGGTGGGGTTCACGTCCACCCAGTACAGCCGTTCCGAAGGGCGGCTCAGCGCCACCCGCAACTGGTCGATCGCCAGCCGCTTGTGCAGGTCCTCGAGCTCCACCCCGCGCCCCTTCTCCCGCGATTCGAGCACTCGGGTCAGCCACTTGCCCGCATCCAGCACGCACACCGATTGAAAGTCCAGCCCCTTGGCTTCAAAGCTGGTCAGCACGCGGTCGCGCAGCCGCTCCGGAACGTAAGCCGGAATTTCATCGCCCAACGCGATCATGGCCAGCCCTTCGCGCCGCGCAAACGCCTCCAGTAATTCCTCCAGGTCCGGCCCGGCGCTCGCCGCGCACAGCGCGATCTGGTCTCCGGCATTGTCGTCGATCTCCGCCGCCCCCGCGCCGCCCGGCCGCTCCTGCTTGGCAATCGCGCCATAAAGGTCCCAAACCCGGTTAATCACGCCCGCGATCCGCCGCGGGCTGCGCAGATTCACCTGCAGCCGGTAATCCTGCGGCGAAGCCAGGCGGTGATGAATCAGGTCCTGGAACCAGCCCCATTCGAAATCCGTGGGCCGCAACGTCTGCGCTTCGTCGCCCGCCACCAGAAACGAAACATCCCGGCCCAAAGCCGCCACCAGTTCCACGATGGCCAGCGATTCAATCGGCGTCAGGTCCTGCGCTTCATCGAGCGCCACGCAATCGACCCCGGCGAGCGCCTCCGCGCCGCGCGCGCGAATCTGCCGGGCCGCGTTCCACGCCAGGTCGAGTTCCACGAAGAAACGCTCCAGCGGGCGCGCGTCCCTGCGCCGCAGCGTTTCCGCCACCTCCACCACCGCTTCGGCGGCCGCGCGGCCAATGGCCCGCTCGCGGATCTCGCGGTACTGCCGCGCCGAAACCCGCCGCTCCGCGAAACCGGCGAACCGGCCCACCGGCTCCGGCAGCATCGCGCCAAAAAGGTGCGCGTGCATTTCGTCGTAAAGCGCCGCCTTCTCGTGCAGCCACGGTCCCAGCGTAGTCGCCGAAAACGCCGCGACCTCTTTCATGAATTCCGCCCGCGCCTGCCGCAGCGGGCGGAACGGAACCTGGCTGCCCAGAACCTCCCGCAGAAGCTGCCCGTAGGTGATCACGCGGAACTGCTTGTAATCCGGGACAAAGCGGTCGAAGTGCTCGCGCGCCAGCGCCGCCAGTTCCGGCGAATAGGTGACGTAGAGAATGGATCGCCGCCCCGCCAGGTCGGCCGCGTGCCACAACGCCGTGGTCTTCCCCGAACCCGGCGACCCCTTGATGATCCGCACCTTCTGCCGCGCTTCGGCGAAGCGCGCCTGCTGCGTGGTCCAGGGCGCCGGCACATAGTCGGCCTGCCGCAAATCCCGCAGGCTCACCGGAAGATAGTTTTCATGGAGCGAGTGCGCATTCAGTGGCCGGTGATCGTCATGATGGCGAATATCGCGCAGGAAAACCGAGCCCTGCGGCGTGCCTTCGAATTCCCCGTTGCCTTCGAGCGGCGCCGCCCCCCGGGGCGCCCACCACGCATAGAAGTGGCTCCCATGATTGCCCCCCAAAGGCGAGCGCCGCCATCCCCGGTTCACCCCCTGCGTCGGTTTATAGAAAACCCGGCTCAGGTTCACGTACAGCCGGTGCAACAGCAAAGCCGCCCGCCGTCCCACCGGCGTCGAGCGGTTCTGCTCCAGCTTCTCCAGAAATTCCTGGTGGCAATAGAGCGCGTTTCCGGGCAGAACCGGCTGAGACTCCTCGTAGAGAGACGTCTGATGGTGAGTGCGCGGCATGTGATGCGGGAAACTTCCAGTGTAACGTTCTTCTGGATTTTACTCTTCCCGCAGCGCCACCGCCGGATCCACCCTCAATGCCCGCAGCGCCGGAATCAGCGCCGCCAGCACCGCCGCTCCGCCCAGCAGCAGCGCCGCGCCGCCAATCGCCAGCGGGTCCCGCGGCCCAATGCCGTACAGCATCGAGTCGACCAGGCGCCCCGCGGCGGCCGCAATCGCGAGGCCGCACGCCACCCCAATCGCGGCCAGTCTAGCCGTGCCGCCCACCAGCAGCGAGACCAGATCGCCCCTGGTCGCGCCCAGCGCCACGCGCACGCCCATCTCGCCCGCTCGCTGCGCGGCCGCATAGCTCACAATCCCATACACGCCCGCCGTGGCCAGCGTGGCGGCCATGCCCGCGAATAGCATCAACAGCCACGCGCGGAAGCGCGGCAGCGCGATCGAATCGCTGTGGAATTGTTCGAGCGTGCTCACCTTAACCGGGATACCGGAATCGATGCGCGCAATCGCCTGCCGCGCCGCACTGGCGATAGGAATATCCGCGCGCACCACGATATGCAGATCGTTCGCCATGTACGGATGCTGCCGGTACGCCATGTAAATCTCCGGCCCCGGCGGCTGCGCCGGATTCTCGTTCCGCATGTCTCCCACCACGCCCACCACCTGCATCCACACCAGGCGGTCGAGGCCGCACATAATCCTTCGCCCCACCGGGCTGTTGCCGCCGAACACCTGCCGCGCCAGCGTCTGGCTGACAATCGCCACCGGCTCGGCGTCGTACAGGTCGCGCTCGTTGAAATCCCGGCCCGCAAGTAGAGGCACTCCCATCGCCGCAAAATATCCCGGGCTGGTGAGGCGGAAGCCGGCGTGCGGCAGCCGGCCCAACTGTGCCTCCGTGAACTCGTTCATCCCTTCCACGGCGTAGCTTCCGTTGGAGCCGTACGGCCCGCCCGGCAGCCCCATCACGCCCGCTACCCCGCGCACTCCCGGCAACTCGCGCAGCGCGGCGAAAATACGTTCGAAAGTCGCGCCCGCCGCGACGTGCTGCGCTTCCGTTTTCGCTGGGATACTCACCGTCAGCACCACGCGCCCTTCCGTCCGGTAGCCCAGGTCGGCCGCATTGAGCGCAAGAAAGCTGCGGAAGAGCAGACCCGCGCCCAGCGTGAGCACCAGCGCCAGCGCGACCTCGGCCGAAACCAGCGTCCCGCGCATCCACTCGCCCCGCCCGCCGCCCAGCACCCCCCCGAACCTGCCTCCTCCTCCGCCTTGCTTCAGAGCATCGTGCAAATGGATGCGCGTCATGCGAATCGCCGGCCATAGCCCGAACAAAAGCGAGGAGCCGAGCGAAACCGCCAGGGCGAACAGCAGGGCTGCCGGATTCACGTGAATCTCATTCACCCGCGGAAGATTGGCAGGCGCGAGCCGCGCCAGCCACGCCACGCCCGCAAATGCCAACGCCACTCCCGCCGCGCCGCCCGCCAATCCCAAAAGCAGGCTCTCCACCAACAATTGGCGAATGAATCGCAACCGGCCCGCTCCCAAAGCCGCGCGCAGCGCCACTTCTCGCGAACGCGCCGTAGCCCGCGCCAGCAGCAGGTTGGAAACATTCGCGCACGCCACCAGCAGCACCAGCCCGGCCGCGCCCATCAGCAGCCACAGAGTCGTGCGGCTCCGTTCCACAAACAAATCCTTCAGCGGCGTGGCGATGAACGATGTGTTCTTGTGAATTGCGGGAAATGCCTGCTCGATGCGCCCGCTGACGGCCGCCATGTGTGCGCGGGCCTCTTCCACCGTGACGCCCGGCTTGAGCAGCGCCACTACTTTATAATTGCCCGCCGTGCGGTTGGTGTTTTCCCACGGCATCGGAAACCAGATTTCGGCCTTTAAGGGGAAATGGAACTCCGCGGGCAGCACGCCCACGATCGCTAGCGCGCTCTCTTCGATGCGCACCACCTGCCCGATCGCCCGCTGTGCCTCGCCGAAGTGCCGCGCCGCGAAGCCCTCGCTCACCACGGCCACGTTGGCCTTCGTGCGGAACTCGCCGGCCGTAATCAGACGCCCCGCTATGGGCTTAAGCTGGAAGACATCGGCGAAGCCGGCATCCGTGCCGTAGGCCGCGGCAAATTCCGCGGCCCCCGCCGTCTCCACCGGCAGCTCGCCGCCGACATATCGCGACGCGGCCGCGAATGGCGAAGGCTCGGCCACTAGGTCGGGATAATCCCCGCCCGAAACATTTCCAGGCCTGCTGGTTTTGGTCCAAAGCGTTTGGATCGCGACAATGCGATCCGGCTCCCGGTAAGCCAGTGGTTCGAGGAGCACCCGATCGACCACGCTGAAGATAGCCGTGTTTGCCCCGATCCCCAGCGCCAGCGTCCCCACCGCCACGGCCGCAAACACCGGCTGGCGGCCCAGAACTCTAATCGCGAACCGGACGTCCCGCGGAATCATGCCTCATGATACGCCGGTCCACCAGGGACATTGCATTAGTACCGCGGGCTTCGGCAGTCCCCGCGCCGGTCAGTGAGAGTCGGAGTGCGCGGGAACCGGTGAAGCGTTGCGCGCCAGGTAAGCGCTGCGCGCACGTCGGATGATGCCGCGCGCGTCCTCTGCCGGGCGCCAGCCGCGAATTTCGGTTTTCTTGCCTTCGAGTTCCTTATAGATGTCGAAGAAGTGCTCGATTTCCCGCAGAGTATGCGGGAAGACCTCGGCGATATCCTGGATCTGGTCGTAGCGCGGATTGCGGTTGGGCACGGCCAGAATCTTCTCGTCGGGCGTGCCCTGGTCCCGCATTTCGAGCCATCCTACCGGGCGCACCGCGATTAGCACTCCCGGATAGCTCGGCTCATCTACCAGCGTCAAAACGTCCATCGGGTCGCCATCCGCCGCCAGCGTGCCCGGGATGAACCCGTAATCGCCCGGATAATGCATCGGCGAATAAAGAGCGCGATCCAGACGGAAGACTCCCAGCTTCACATCGTATTCGTACTTGTTCGCGGAATTGCGCGGAATCTCCACGATCATCCGGACAATGGCCGGACATTCGCCGCCGGGATCGAGATCGGCTAAGTTAGGCACGGCTGGGCTCCCGCAAGCCAGCTTGAGTTCTCCGTGCCTCCATGTCTCCGTGGTGCGGTCACGCCTCGCTACAACGTCAAATGCTCGACCACCAGGCGGTCGGCCACGACTTCGCCCTTAATGGTCACCCGCGGTTTAAAGGACGGCCCCATGCCGTTCAAAAGCGCGCGGCCTTCCGCGGTGGACTGCACGGCCTGCCACGCCCAGGTGTTGCCGCCCTGGTCCAGATTCAACAGGCGGCCCTGGTCTGTCAACAGCGCGAATGAACTAGTGTCGGCGGTGATGCCGCAGCTATTGTCCGGCTGGCGGCTGTAGAGGTCGCGCGCCTGATGCTCGAGCACATCCGCCTGCTCCTGAGCCAGCGTTTTCTGATCTACGCTGATGCCGGAGGCCTGAACGGCCGGCGACTGCGGTTCTGCCTTGCCGGCGAATCCCGTCTTGGTACGCTGCTCGTTCATCGCCTGGGCCTCTTCCGGGTATTCCGCCGGCGCCGTGAAGTTCAGCGGCGCCGGAGTGCGCACCAGGTTCTCCTGCGAACGGTCGGCGCAGCCGGCATCCACCAGAATCCCGGAAATTTCCACCGGCCCGGTGGGCGGCCCGGCCGCTCCCGGTCCCAGGTACAGATTATTGTTGACCGGCCGGTCCGTCCCATAAGTATTGCGGTATGCCGCGGCCACCGTGAATAGAGCCAGCACGGCAATTCCACCGGCAGCGAGTAGGCGCGTTTTCATCAATCCTCTCCTTAAATCAGTATGCAACGGGAACGGGCGCCGCCGCACGGGACGGGCCAGGTCTTTTTGATAGACTTTACGACAATGCGTCGTTTCGCCGCGCTACCGACCTGTGTTGGGCTGCTGACGGCTTTCTTTTTCGCGCCGTTCGAGCACGTCCACACCGGACACGGCGCCGGAGCGGATCACGATCACGCCGGGCTCATCCACGCGCATTTCTATAGCATAGCGGCGCCCCTGAAGCGGCATAAAGGACCTCAGTTCGATGATGATGACGACGATCACGGTGCGGTTTGGTCGGTCAATACCTTCACGCTGGCAATAGCCCCAGGAATCCCGTTATTTCTTCCAACCCCTGCTTCGGCGCTCCTCTTCGCCCCTTCGCCGGCTTTCGAACCGGTGGCCGTCGTCGAGGAACGCGGTCACGATCCGCCGTCCGCCGGCCCTCTTGTTCCCAGAGCTC
The DNA here is from genome assembly GCA_035294665.1 of Bryobacteraceae bacterium. Classification (GTDB taxonomy): domain Bacteria; phylum Acidobacteriota; class Terriglobia; order Bryobacterales; family Bryobacteraceae; genus PSRJ01. The sequence continues at coordinate 34,982 of DATGKM010000050.1, forward strand.
CGCCCGCCTAAGACTTCCCCAACAGTAGCCATTCGTGTGCCCGGACCTTTGCGTCTTCGTGCGCCAAGGCCCTTATTCGTCGAGCCATGGGAGAGAGTCTTGTGAGGAGAGGAATCGTGATTCATGCGGCGTGCGCTTTTGCCCTACTAAACGGAGCTTCCTGCTGGGCGCAACGCCGCCTCAGCCTGAAAGAAGCGATCGATCAAGCGCTTCAGTCGCGCGCTTCGCTGAAAGCGCAGGCAGAGCAGGTTTTGGCCGCGGAAGGGTTGAAAAGACAAGCCGGGCTGATTGCCAACCCGGAGTTTCAATTTCAGAACGAGAACCTGCGGCCCGGCCAGACGTACTCACGCGATGTGGATACGCTGGCGATGATCAATCAACCGCTCGACGTGCTGGGGAAGCGAAGGCAGCGAATCACGCTGGCGGGCGAGCGGGTCAATCGCGCGCGGGCGGACTATGAGTTGGCACGATGGCAAGTCATCCAGGAAGTAAAGAATGCGTACTGGGCGGCCTTGGGTTCCGAGCGGATTCGGAATGTGCTGAAGACGAGCGCGGATAACTTTCAGCGCATCGTCCAATACCATTCGGCGCAATTCAGTGCCGGGGCAATCGCTGAGCAGGATTTCCTGCGTGTGCGCTTGGAAGGGGAGCGTCTCCAAATCTCCGCCGATCTGGCGGGCATCGATGCCAATCGACTGCGCCTGGACCTGCTCAGGGCGATGGGCGACTCCAGCTTTCCCGAGTTAATTCTGACCGAGCCTTTAGTTCCCCAGTCCGAGGTCGAGCCACTCGGCATCGATGAAGTCCTCAACCGTAGAATGGAAATCAAAGCTGCCAGAACTGCGCTCGAAGAGGCCAAAGCGAATGCCAGGCTTCAGGACGTATTGGCCCGCCCCGATTTGAATGTCACCTACGGCTACAAACGGACGGAGTTGCCGGACACCACGTTCGGAGTCAATACCGCGATCGCTTCCGTGCGCATCACGCTGCCCACAACCGATAGAAATCAGGGAAACCGGAGCGCGGCGCAGGCCGAAGTGCGCCGGCAGGAGCAAATCCTCGCCGCTACGGAAACCGAAATCCGGGCGGAATATCAATCCGCACTGCAGGAATATCAAGCGCGCCACACCGAACTTCTTAATGAACTCGGGCCGCTGCGCGAGCATGCGGCGGAGATCGCCTCTATAGCCTCGGCCGCCTACGCCGAGGGTGGGACCGACCTGCTTCGCCTACTCGACGCGGAGCGATCGCGCCTGGATGCGGAACTGGCATGGACGCGAGGCATGGTGGATTACCGGCAAAGTATCGACCGGCTTGAGGCAGCCGAAGGAGTCATTCAATGAAAAAGAATTCTTACTGGCTTTTGGCCTGTTTCGCTTTGACCGCATGCAACACCTCTATGCCCTCCGGCGAAGTCTCGGCCGGTTCGGAGGAAGCCCAAACGAATAAAACGGACAAAACTGAGATTGTTCTTTCCGCGGAGCAACTGGCTGCCGCGAATATCGGGACGCAAACGGCGGCGCTTTCCAGCCAGCCGGAACTGCTGCGAGTGAAGGGCGCCATCGCGCTCGCAGACGATCATACGTGGCGGCTGGGCGTCCGCACGCCAGGCTATGTCATGTTTATTTACGCCGGGCTCGGCGACTACGTCCATAAAGGGCAAATTTTGGCCCGTTATCACGCCGATGAAGTGCGCGATTCGCGCGCCCAATATCGGGCCACCCTCGCTGAACTCGACCGCGCCAAGGCCACTGCGGCTCAGGCTCAACGCAATCTCAACCGGGCGCAAAGGCTGCTGGAGCTGAAGGCCGGTTCCGTGCAACAGGTGGAATTGGCGCAGGAGGACTTAATAAACGCGCAAGACGCGGTAAAAAAGGCGGAGATCGAAGCGGAACGGGGAAAGGATTTGCTCGAGGATGACCTCCGCGTTCCGGCCGACCCACCTGCTAATCGCCAGGACGAAACGGAAGATGACGTGCCCATTATCGCTCCCGCGGATGGATACATCATTGAAAAGAACATCACACCCAATAAAGCGATATCGCTTACAGACGTAACGTTCGTCATCGGCGACCTCTCCAAGGTTTGGATGCTCGCTGCCGTACACCAGGAGGACCTTGGCAAGCTGCGCATGGGTCAGCCGGCGTCGGTAACTCTGGCTGGGATGGATGGCCTTCGCTTCCCTGGCAAAATTACCAATCTCGGCCAGCAATTCGATCCCGCAACCCGGGTGATCCAGGTTCGGATCGAATTGCGGAATACGGGCGGCCGCCTGCGGCCCGCAATGCTCGCCGATGCGGAGATTCCCGTGGGCGGCGGCCGGCCGATGATATTGGTATCGTCGGATGCGGTTCAGCAGGTAAACGGCCAGGATGTCGTCTTCGTGCGCACCGCGCCAGAGCGCTTTGTAGTGCGGCCGGTGCGGGTTGGCGAAACCGCCGAGGGCAAGACTTCGATCCTCGAAGGGATCCGCCCCGGCGAGCAGGTCGTAGTTCAAGGAAGTTTCCTTCTCAAATCGCAGTTGCTGCGGTCCAGCCTGGAAAGCGAGTAAGCACAATGCTTGAGCGAATTATCGATTCGACGCTGGCGTATCGCTGGCTCGTACTGCTGGGCATTCTGGCTCTGCTGGCTGCGGGCGGGTATGCCCTGTACACCATTCCGGTTGAGGCTTTCCCGGACCTCACCCCCAATCAGGTCGTGGTGGTGACAGATGCCCCCTCGTTGCCGCCTACGGAGGTGGAACAACTCGTAACCTATCCGATTGAACGGGCGATGCTCGGCTTGCCCAACAAGGAGGAGGTCCGGTCACTTTCGAAACTAGGCTTGTCCATGGTCACGATCGTCTTCGACGACTCGGTGGGAATGTACTTTGCCCGGCAACAGGTCTCCGAACGGTTGCAGCAGATATCCTCCGCTTTGCCCCGCGGAATTCAACCCACTCTGGGACTCCCGGCCACGGCGTTTGGCGAACTATTTCAGTACACACTTTCCGGGCCGATGAGTCCGATGGAACTTAAAGACCTGCATGAGTGGGTCATCAAACCGCGGTTGCGGACGCTTCCGGGAGTGAGCGAAATCAACGCTTGGGGAGGCCAAACGAAGCAATACCAGATTGTGGTCGATCCGGCCCTGCTCTATCAATATGGACTGACTCTCCACGACGTAGAAACACGCGTGCAAGAAAACAACACCAATTTTGGGGGCGGTTTCATCGAGCACGCCGCGGAACAATATACCCTGCTTGGCTCCGGACGGGCGATTACCACTGAAGACCTGGGCCGGATCGTTCTGGATTCAAAAGGCGGCATACCCGTGTTGCTGCGCGACGTGGCCCAGGTTCGGATCGGCGCCGCCCCGCCGGAAGGGGCGACGCTGCGAAACGGCGAAACCGTCTCCGGCATGGTCATCATGCTCAAGGGCGAAAACGGAAAGAAGCTGATCGAGCGGGTGAAGGAACGGATCCGCAATCTGCGCCTCCCGCCCGGCGTGGAGATCACGCCCTTTTACGACCAATCCTATGTAATCGATGGCACGATCCATACAGTAGAAAAGAATCTATTCGAGGGTTTTGTTCTGGTCGCGATCGTATTGCTGCTGTTTCTGGGAAATCTGCGGGCCGCCCTGATCACGGCGGCGATCATTCCGTTTTCCATGCTCATCGGTTTTCTAGGAATGCGTCTGTTTGGCATCAGCGCCAATTTGATGAGCCTCGGGGCGATTGATTTCGGGATGATCGTGGATGGCGCGGTGGTCATGATGGAAAATTCCATTCACCGGCTGCAAGAAGATAGGGACAAAATCAGGCCGCTTGAATCCGTCCGCCAGGCAGCTCACGAAGTGGCGCGGCCCATGGCCTTCGCAGTCGTCATTATCATCGCGGTTTATCCCGGATTTCCATTTTCACGACCTACTCGATAACTTCCAGGCATAACCGGACGCCTTTATTCATGCCGGTTTCAACGTTATGAAGACGCTCCGGAGGTCAACACCCAATGGGTGAGAAACAAAATGAGCCGTTTCAGCTTTCCTTCAACGCTTCGCTGAAGGTGGATTTCCAAGGATCACGGGTCACATCGGATGGCGGCCTCATCCTCGTGCGCGAGTTGGATGAACGATTGGGCCTGGGGGATCTTATCACCGAGCATTTGAGCGATCAACGCCGCGGCAAGAACACCCAACTCCCCCTGGCCGATCTGTTCCGCCAGTCGCTGTACAGCCGCATGGCAGGCTATGAGGACGTCAATGACGCCGAGCGGCTCTCACAAGATCCGGCGTTCCGTCTGATCGGTTCGGAGAAGGTCTGGGATCGCGGGGTGGCGCTGACCTCCCGCTTGCAGACCTTCGAAACCGAGATGCTCGCGGAGGAGGAGAATTTCGCCGGGCTGGCATGCATCAACCGCGAACTGATCGGCAAGGCGGAAGCGCTGGACTCGGCGCAACGGGTGGTGCTGGACATGGACTCGACCGAGATCCCGGTGTACGGCGAGCAGGAGAACAGCGCCTATAACGGCCACTTCGAATCGACCTGCTATCACCCGCTGTTGTTGTTCAATCGGGAAGGTGACTGCCTGGCGGCCAAGCTGCGGCCCGGCAATGTGCACAGCGCCGACGATTGGGAGGAACTGCTGCTGCCCGAGATCGAGCGGCAACAGAAGCTGGGTAAAGAGGTGGTGTTTCGGGCCGACGCTGCCTTTGCCAAACCGGAGATCTACGAGGCGCTGGAGGAGCGGGGCGTCAAGTACGCCATTCGCATCCCGTCCAACGACAGCCTGGAGCGGGACATCGCGGAGCTGTTGACGCGGCCGGTGGGAAGGCCGAGCTACAAGCCAGTGGTCTGGTACAAGAGCTTCCTGTACCAGGCGGCGAGTTGGAAGACGGCGCGGCGGGTGGTGGCCAAGGTGGAGTTTCACTTCGGCGAATTGTTCCCGCGCGTGGGATTCATCGTGACCAACCTGGAGACGGACAGCCGAGCCGTGGTGCGGTTCTACAACAAGCGGGGGACGGCGGAGCAGTGGATCAAAGAAGGCAAGCAGGCGGTAAAGATGACCCGGCTGAGTTGTCACCGGTTCCGGTCCAACGAGGTGCGCTTGTGGCTGAGCGTGCTGGCCTACAACCTGGGCAACCTTTGGCGGCGGCTGGTGCTGCCGAGGCGGATCGATAACTGGTCGCTGACGAGCTTGCAGCAGCGGCTGGTGAAAACAGGCGGCCGGTTGATCAAGCACGCCCGGTACTACTGGCTGATGCTGGCAGAGAGCGGATTGACGCGGCGCCTGTTTGGGGCGATGGTGCGAAGGATTGCTGCCTTGCCGGTGGCGACTGGTTAGAGGGGTTAGAGGGAGGCTGCTGGCGAAGCAAATCACAGCGGAAAAGCGGGAGAGACGGAGAGGTGTGCAAGGAAGTGGTTGAGAAACCTGGATTTGGAGATGTCGATGTTTTTGGCGGAGTAGAAAGTAACGCTTTCCCGGAGGAAAGATGTTTCCGCGCAAAGAAATGCAACTCGCGGGCTCAACTGGATGGTGCTTGGTGTATAATCAACCGTGCTCGGGAACCCAAAATGGAAATCCCGGATAATGTGAGCACGGTGAAGGAAATAGGCAGACAGTTCACGCTATTTCTCGAACGAGCCGTGGCACCGGAAAGGAGGTAGACAGCCGATGCAAAACGGAAAATCTCAAACGAATGCCCTCCGCCTGATTGAGCAATTGTTGGAAGACGTGCGCTATGCAGTGAAGACGCTTTGCGCGGCCCCGTTATTTTCTCTCACCGCAATCGCGGCTCTGGCGGTAGGCATAGGCGCAAATGCAGCGATTTTTTCTCTCGTAAATGCCGTCCTTCTCAGGCCCATTCCATTTCCTGGCTCTACTGAAATTGTTGTATTTGAGAACACGTCTCCTCAGGGGAGCGCACCGCGGATATCTCCGGCGAAATTTAACGAGCTGTCCCGAGGGACTTCCGCATTCCAGGATTTGTCAGCGTATCGGCGCATATTCATAAATCTCACCGGCGTTTATCCGGAGCAAATTGAATGCGCCGAGGTGAGCGCCAGGTTTTTTAACCTGTTTGGCGCCTCCGCCGTGATAGGCAGGACCTTTACGGACGAAGAACAGCTTCCCAACGGGGGGCATTTCGTGGTTTTGAGTTACAGATTCTGGCAACACCGCTTCGGCCTGGATCCCCAGATCGTAGGGAAAACAATGCCGCTGAACGGTGAACCGCACACGATAGTCGGAGTACTTAGTCCGAATTTTCAAACAGAAGATATCGGAAGCCCCATTCAGTCAGGGGGAGCAACCTCGATAGACGCTTTCACGCCACTCCAGCTTGACCGCAACTCGGCGGATCAGAGCAGCCTGCTGGACGCCGCGGCCCGGCTTCAGCCCGGCACGTCACTGGCCGAGGCGAACCGGCAGCTCGAGCGCGTGGCGGAGGACTTCCGCCGCGTTTTTCCAGGTGTCCTCGGACCGAAAGAAGGGCTCGGCGTCCGCTTTCTCAAGGATGGCTTGGTAAGCAATGCTCGGGCTTCGATCCTGGTGCTGCTGGCCGCCGTAACAATGGTCCTACTCATCGCTTGTGCGAATGTGGCGAACCTTCTGCTGGTACGGTCAATTGGCAGGCGGCGAGAGGTCGCGATTCGGGCCGCGCTAGGAGCCAGCCGGGGCCGGATCGTGCGCCAACTGCTCGCAGAAAGCACTCTCCTGGCGATCGCAGGCGGGAGCTTGGGCCTGTTGCTGGGCTACAGCGGACTTCGCACTTTTCTTGGTATTAATCCTGCTTTGCCGAGGCTCGGCCTCGCCGGATCAGCGGTGACCATCGACTTGCGCGTGCTGGCCTACACCCTCGTGGTTTCTCTTTTGACCGGCATTGCCTTCGGTCTGATCCCTGCCGTGCAAGCTTCCCGCGGCGATCTTCATGAGGCTCTACGGGCGAGCGGCGGCCGGTCCGGGAGCGGCTACCGGCACAACAAGGCCCGATCGTTTCTCGTCCTGGGAGAAATTGCTCTTTCGCTGATGCTCCTGGTTGGGGCTACTTTGCTCATCCGGACGTTTATGTCGCTTCACTCGGTGAATGCCGGCTTCGACCCCCACAATATTTTGACGATGCGAATGTCGCTCACCGACGCGAAATTCCAGAAGACGTCCGCCGTCAGCCAACTGGTTCGCGATGCCGAGCAGCGCGTCGGCGCCGTGCCCGGGGCGGTTGCGATTGCCTACACCGGCTTCCTGCCACTCGAAGGCGGATACATTTATCGTTTCATTATCGACGGACGTCCTCTGAGCGGACCTTTTCACGGTAGAGCGCACTGGAAGGCCATTTCGCCGGCCTATTTTAGTGTTTTCAAAATCCCCATCTTGCAGGGCAGGGCATTCAGCGAGCGAGATAACCGCGGCGCGCCCCCTGTCGTGATTATTAACCAGGCAATGGCTCGCCAGTTCTGGCCCAAAACTGATCCCATCGGAGACCGGTTGATCATTGGCAAGGGTGTCGGTCCCGCGTTCGCCGACGAACCGGCACGGCAGATCGTGGGCGTCGCCGGAGACGTCCGGGACGACGGGCTCAACGTGAATCCGTTCCCGGAGATTTACGTCCCTGCCGAGCAGTTGCCCGATGGCCTCACGGCGCTTATGACGACGAGTTCATCCGTCGCTTGGGCTGCCCGCACGCGAGTCGAACCGTACTCCATCAGCGCGCTCATGCGGAATCAGCTCGTCGATGCCAGCGGCGGCCTGCCTATCGCTAGAGTCCGCTCGATGGACGATATCGTTGCGCGATCGACGGCTCGTCAGCACCTGAACATGCTCCTGCTGACGGTGTTTGGATGCGTAGCACTTCTGCTGGCGACTATCGGAGTCTACGGCGTAGTCTCTTATGGCGTTCAACAACGCATCCCGGAACTGGGAATTCGAGTGGCGCTGGGCGCGTCTTCCACCCGCATCCGCAATCTGGTTCTGCTCCAAGGATTGCGGCTGGCCGTGATCGGTGTTGCGATTGGACTGGCGGGGGCGTTTGTTCTAACCCGGTTCATCGCCAGTTTCCTATTCGGCGTCAAGAGCAGAGATCCTCTGACGTTTGTCGCCGTTCCGGCGGTCGTTTGCGTCATCAATCTGGTCGCCATATGGCTCCCCGCTCGTCGAGCCGCGCGAACCGATCCCGTCAGCGCTTTGAAAAACGTCTGAATTAGAGCACCGCGACCTCATCTCGTCCAATGAGGTCTAAGTTATTTGGAATATGGTCAGGCGCCGGCGGCGCCACGTGGGCGGCGCGAAGTAGCTCAGGCCCATTTTCTTTTTGAAACCAGTTGTCCTCTGGGGCGGGACCGATAAACCTCAGAACAACGAGAACTGCTCTGATGCAGGAGGAGGATCGGGCTGGCGCTGGGCGGGCGTCACCGGTGGACGCTGACCGAACTTCAGCGCACTAGCGAGGGTCGGCATCGTGACTGGCGGCGGTGCCGCCGGGTCCAGTTCGGAATCCGCGGCCACGCTCGGCGTCGGCGTCTGCGGTCGCAGTTGCTCTGCCTGGAGCCGCTTCCACAAAGCGTCGGCGGATTCGCCGATTCCATGTTTGGTAACAAGTTCCCGGGCCATGGCCGTGAGTATGTCGTCGTCCTCTTCGAACGACTGCAGCCCTCCATCTGAGAACTTGCCCTCCATTGCAAGCGAAACGAGCATCTTCTTCGCCATGAGCCTGAGACAGCTGGACTGCATCGTTTCCGCATAATGCAGGTGAAACACGCGGACAGCCTGGCGTTGGCCGATGCGCCAAGACCGGCGGCTGGCCTGCCGCAGGGTGTGCAGCGAATAACCCGATTGATAGAAGATCAGCGAGGGATGGCTTAGCAGGTCGAGGCCAGTCTCGATAATTTTGGGATGACAGATCGTAACCTGGACGTCTTCGTGAAGTTTCCGCTCGAACCAGGCTTCCCGCTTCTCTGTAGGCACGTCCGATGTCAGCACTGCGACGCGAATACCCTCTCGCGCAAGGATCGTCTCCAGTCGACGGGTGACGTCACGCTTCTGGGTATAGACCGCATACACGTGGCAGCGCCGCGCGGATTTCAGCTCTGGGGTTGTCCCCTGGGCTGAGACAAACGGTTAAGACACTGTTGGCCGTTCTCTGAAATTTCATTGTGCCCGATCCCGGAACGGTTTTAGGATGGGCTTGCCGGCAAAGCGGAGGCAGGCAACGCTGGCGAGCGA
>DATGKM010000051.1:0-18891 GCA_035294665.1 Bryobacteraceae bacterium
AGGTCGCTCGCCAGCGTTGCCTGCCTCCGCTTTGCCGGCAAGCCCATCCTAAAACCGTTCCGGGATCGGGCACAATGAAATTTCAGCGAACGGCCAACAGTGTCTTAACCGTTTGTCTCAGCCCAGGGGACAACCCCAAACCGGTCCATCGGATTAAGTCCGTCCTCGGCGATGCTTTCGGCGAGGTTGCCGAGCTTAGTCTTCTGGTCGTCGATAATCCGCTGCATAGCCTCGTGTTGGTCCGCGGCTTTGCTAATTCGGGGGTTCACCAGATCAAGTTCAAGCTGGTCAATTCTCAGGTTCCTACCGGCCATTGGGCGCTCCGCGGGTAAGTGTGAGTTTGATTACATGGGCAACCCAAACATTCTACATTGTAGCTGTTCTCAGGGGAATAAGATTTCAAAGCACTCAAACAGCCGAGTCGACCTTCCAACACCCGATCGGATCGACGCGTGCGCGCCGAGGCTCGGCCGCCCGCTTTTGGTGTTCAAATGGATGAGCGCCCGTGCGTGTGGAATTCTGGCGCCAAGTTTGCGGTGGCGCGTGGTGGCGCTTTGCCCGTAACTCTATGAAGATTTGGTAGCGCTAACGGGAATCGAACCCGTATTTGAGCCTTGAGAGGGCTCCGTCCTAACCGTTAGACGATAGCGCCGCGGTGTTCCCATCTTAGCAGATGCCCCCAATCCACCGGTCGGCGGAGGGCGATAATGAATGCATGCGCCGGCTGATCCTATGTGTCCTTTTGTTTGGGCCGAACGCTTGGTTTCCCCGGCTGCTCGCGGCGGCGGACTGGGTGAAATACGCTTCCGGGCCGTTCGAACTATTGACGAACGCCTCCACCCGCGCAGCCCGCGAGGATCTGGTCCGCTTCGAAGAGTTCCGTAATGCGCTCGGGCAGCTTGTGGGCGAGCAGGATTTGCAGTCGCCGCAAACGGTCCGCATTCTGGTTCTCAAAGATGCAAAAGGTTGGACTACGGCCACTCCCATTGTCGAGGGCCGCAACGCGTACTACATCGTGCTGGATGAAAAGACCGTTCCCGGCCCGGCGATCTTCGCCGAGCTGACGAAGCTGTTTCTGAACACCAATACGGCCCGGATGCCGGCTTCGTTTGAGCATGGGCTCGTTGAGTTCTGCTCCACGCTCCAGGTCACCGGAATTCACATCACAGCCGGAACCCCTCCCAAAGCCGCCGCTCCCGATCTGGATTGGGCGCGTGTTCATTTGCTCGTCACCGATCCCGAATATTTCGGTAAGCTGCGCGTGCTGCTTTACAATCTGCGCAAAGGGGTGGACGAAGCCGCGGCTTACAGCAATGCGTTCGGAAAACCGAAAGAGGAAATTGAGGCTCAGGCGAAAGCGCACCTGGCCGCCGGCGCCTTCCAGACCACCGAGCTTTCGAGCCGCCCCATGAGTCCGAAAGATTTTACCGAACGCGAAGTGTCCGATTCCGACGCCCGGCTGGCTCGCGCGGATTTGCTGGGGAGCCAATCGGCCGCCGAATACGAAGCGCTGATCCGCAATCGCGAAAAGGTGGCCGAAGCGGAAGAAGGACTGGGGCTGCTGAGTTTGCGCGCGCAGCAGCCGGCTGAGGCGAAGCGGCATTTCGAAGCCGCCGTGGCGGCTGGAACGCCCAGCGCGCGCTGCTATATCGAATACGCCCGGCTGGAGCCGGATAACAATAAGGCTATGCAGGCCCTGTTGCGCGCCGCTGGCATCAATCCCAAGCTGGATGAGCCCTTCGCAATGATGGCAGAGCGGGATACCGACCCGGCCAAGCGGTTGGCGCACTGGAAAGCCGCCGCCGAGCGCAACCCGCGCAATGTGTCCTATTGGCGGCACCTGGCGGAGTCTTACCTGGCCGATCATAATTTCGATGAGGCCGCCAAAGCGTGGGACCAGGCGGCCCAGGCCGCCACCGATCCGGCCGAGCGGGAACGCATGCGCCAGGCGCGCGCCGCCATCGAAGAGCAGCGGCTGCAATTCGCCGAGGAACAGCGCCAGCAAGAAGCCGCGGAACTTGAAAAACTGAAGCAGCAGGCCCGCGCGGAAGTGCGCGCTCTGGAGGAGAAGTACCGGGAGCCCGGTCCGGCCTCTGCGGAAAAACCGGTGCCCTGGTGGAACGGGCCCAAGCCTTCCGGCAAAGTTACCGGTTCTCTAAAGCAGGTGGATTGTCTGGGCACGCGCCTGCGGCTGGTAGTCGATAGCGACGACCACAAGGCTGTAAAACTGTTGATTGCAGACCCCCAAAAAGTGGCCATTTCCGGCGGAGGCACATTGACGCTCGGCTGCGGCGCGCAGAAGCCACGGCGCATTACGGTGGAATACTTCCCCAAGGCGGATGCCCGCCTGGCGACTGCCGGCGAAGTGGCGACCATCGAATTTCCGTGATCGTCGCCTCCGTTTTGCCGCGCTACCGCTGGTTCGTATTATCGGTTTTCGTTCTTTCCACGGCGATCAATTATCTCGATCGCCAGACGCTCACCAGCCTCGCGCCTTTGATTCGCGCCGAGTTTCATCTCTCCAACGCCGGTTACGGGCTGATCCTGACTGCCTTTTCCATCACGTACGCGGTCGGCGCGCCGCTTGCCGGATTGCTGATCGATCGCTTCGGCCTGAATCGGGCCATCAGTTTCGCGGTAGCGTTGTGGTCGTCTATGGGAATTGCCACGGGTCTGACCAGAGGGGCCGCGGGCCTGGTCGCATGCCGTTCGGTTCTCGGCATGGCCGAAGCGGCCGGAATTCCTGGGGCGGGCAAAGCGATTCACCAATACTTAAAGCCCTCCGAACGCGCCATGGGCAATGCGCTGAATCAGGCGGGTGTGAGCCTCGGAATGATGCTGGCGCCTCCCGTTGCCACGTTTCTGGCCCTGCGCGGCGGCTGGCGGCAGGCGTTTTTCGTAACCGGCATCGCGGGACTGCTGTGGATTCCGCTGTGGAACCGGATCGCGCGGCGCGCCAAGGGCGGCGAAGCGGTGTCTCGGAGCGGGCATCGGGGAATTTTACGTGACCGGAGACTTTGGATCTTTGTTGCCGCCAACGCCCTGGGAATGGTGGCTTACTCGCTTTGGACAAACTGGACGACGCTGTATCTGGTCGATGTCCATCGCCTCACGCTGGCGCAGGCTGCCTGGTATGCGTGGATCCCGCCCGTATTTGCGGTATTCGGCGGCTTAGGCGGCGGATGGCTTTCGCTGCGCCTCGTAAATCGCGGCGTGGCCCCCGCCACGGCACGGTACCGCGTTTGCCTCGTGGCCGCGGCTCTCGCGCTGATTCCCGCCGCCCTGCCCTTCGCCCCCGCGCCGGGCTGGGCCGCCGCCGGCATCTCGCTTAGCATTTTTGCCGTGGCGGCGTTCAGCGTCAACATGTATTCACTGCCGCTCGATGTTTTCGGCGGAGCGCGCGCCGCTTTCGCGGTTTCGCTTCTGGTGGCTTCCTACGGCGCTTTGCAGGCCGTGATTTCGCCTCTGTTCGGCAGAGTCATCGACACTCACGGTTATATGCTGCTGCTGGCGATTGTGCCTCTCACTTCGCTGGCCGCCTGCTTTGTCCTGAGATTGGTCCGTTGAAGCAGTGGCTCAAAAAGCGGCTCTTCGCTCTCCTCGGAAAGGATCCCGAAGGCGTTGTGGTCTCGTTCTGTAGCGGAGATCCGGAGTTGTGCCGGCGGATGGTGGAAGAGGTGCAAGCGCTGGTGCCGGACCGGCGCCACTTTGTGATTACTCCGCAAAATTGGCCGGCATTGCGGCGCCAGCTACGCCGGTACCGGATCGGGCTGGCGGCGGTGATGCTTTCGCCGGAGCCGAGCCCGCTGCGGCGCGCGGCTTACCGCCGGGCGCCCCGCAAGATCCTGGCCTACAACTCGCGGCTCGAACGGCACCATCTGCGGCCCAATCTCGCGTCGTTCCTGTTTTGGCGCGGTGTGCCGCTCGATCGCATCTTTCTGCGGCCGTGGTGGTGGCCTTGGCCGAAGCGCGAGCGCTCCGTCTATCCCTCCGAATACCGTGTTCTCGAAGGGCGCCCTTGCGCGGCGGAGCGGCGCCGCGTGGCGGTGCTTTCGCCATATTATCCTTACCCGCTAGCGCACGGCGGCGCCGTGCGGATCTACAATCTCCTGCGAGAGCTCGCGCGCGAGTTCGATGTAGAGCTGTTCGCCTTCGCCGATGAGGGCGCGCCGGTCGAAACCGCGCCTCTCGTGGAATTCTGCGCGCGCGTGGTTCTATGCGCGAAACCGCGCTACCGGGAGCCGCGCTGGTCAACGCTGCTGCCCCCGGAAGTGCACGAATTCCGCTCCCCCGCCATGCGCAAAGCTCTGGCGGAGGAGCGGCGCTCGTTCGGCTTCGAGCTGCTGCAGGTGGAGTACACCCAGTTGGCCGAATACGGCGGCGACGTGCTCGTGGAGCACGATGTCGCCTTTGACTTATTCGGGCAGATCCTCCATCGCGAGCGCACCCTCCAGGCATGGTGGGATCACTTCCGCTGGCGCCGGTTTGAAACGCGCGCGGTTCGCAAGTACCGGCGAGTCGTCGTAATGTCCAAAAAAGATGCGCTGCTCCTGGGTGGGCCGTGCTCGGTAATCGAAAACGGCGTGGACCTGGAGCGCTTCCGCGCGGAGCCGGAGCAACCGGGCGAGCGGCTGCTGTTCATCGGATCGTTCCGTCACTTTCCGAATATTGCCGCATACCGCTTCTTCGCGGAAAAAGTCTGGCCGCTGGTGCGGAACGAGTTTCCCCAAGCGCGGGCGACGGTGGTTTGCGGGCCGGATCACCTGATGTACTGGAAGGCGTTCACGGATACGCCGGAGCCGGAGGCGCCCTCCGGTATCCGGCTGCTGGGATTTGTAGCGGATGTCCGGCCGTTGTATGTGGAAGCCAACGTGGTGCTCGTCCCCACGCCGGTTTCGGCCGGCACTAATGTAAAAGTGCTCGAAGCGATGTCGATGCAGCGGGCGGTGGTCTCGACCACATCCGGCTGCGCGGGATTAGGACTGCGGCACGGAGAAAGCGTGTGGGTCGCCGGCTCGGCACAGGCCTTCGCGCAGGGGATTGCCGCTCTGCTGCGCAATCCGGAACGGCGGCGCGCCATGGCAGTGGCGGCATACGAACACGCCGCGCGGCAGTTCGACTGGCGCGGCATCGGCGAGAAGCAACGGGCGCTGCTCCGCGGGTTGCTCAACAGCGCTAATACCAAGTTGAAGAAATAGGCGTATCCACTCCCTGATGGTCGTGGCCCGGAAGAGCCGCGCGCGTAAGCGAGCGGACCACTACGCGAACTTCCGCAACTTGGCGCTAAATATTCGGTAGCAGGTCGAAGTAGTCGACGTCCTCCTTATAGCCGCCTTCCCCCTCGCCTACCAGGGTTTCCGATTCTACAAACTCGATGCGTTCGATCCACTTCACCATTTTGTAGCCCAACTGGTTTTCCACGCGTAAGCGCAGCGGTGCTCCATAAACCAGCGGCAGCGGCGCGCCATTCATCTCGAACGCCAACTGGCACTCGGACTTCAGAACATTCTCCAGGCTTTGCGTCGAGTAGTAGGTGCCGCCATAGATCCCTTCTCCGTACGAGTAAAACACTACTGTCCGGGCGTACGGGAGCGGTTTGACGCGTTCCACGATTTTGCGCATAGCTACGCCTTTCCACTGCGCGATACCCGACCAGCCCTGGATGCAGTGATGCATCGTGATATGTTCTTCCGTGGCCATGCTGCGCAGGTCGTCCAGCGACAACTCCATCGGGTTTTCGACTAATCCGGATATCCGGAGTCTGTAATCTCGGAACTTGCCGGCGGCCAGCCGTTTCCAGTCGTCGCGCTGCGGCATCCTGCCGTTGGGCCAGAAGTAGGGCGATATCTGGCTCCTCGTATAGCCGTCGCGCGGCTGCAACTGGTCGAGAGTCACCAGCTTGACGGGCTGCGTGAGAGTTTTCGACACGTGCTGCAAGGCGCGCGGCAGCCGCAGCGAGATATAGTGCGCCGCCACCCAGGAGAGCGTCACTACTGCAAGGCCGATGAACCCCAGAATCATGCCCGTGGGGCTCAGGTCGTCGGTGCCCAGCACGATGTGGTTCATGTTGCGCCGGAATCCGGTAATGACCACGAACGTAACGTGCGATATGACAAACAGAATCCAGCCGGCTAGCAGTAGAAAGTGAATCGAGCGGGCCGCCTGCCTCCCGCCAAAGATTCGGACGTAGCCGGGGAACCGGTTCACCAGCGCGGGCGACATCGCGAGCCCCGTGAGAATGCTGAGAGGCGCCATCATAAAAATCGTGGCGCAGTAGGCCAACTGCTGCAGGGCGTTGTAGCCGTAGAAGCCGTCGGGCTCCGGCGGCAGGTGCAAATTCACGTAGTGCACGAAGGTATACCAGGCGTCCACAAACACGCGTGGCGAGGTGGGGACCAGCCGCATCCATTGATCGCTGGTCAGCAGACCGGCCACGAAAAAGATACCCACAAGCACGAAGCCGTAAACGTTGAGGAAGTGCCAGGCGCGGGCAATCCCGATCATGTGCCGGTAACCGGGGAGCGCAAACAGCGGTGAGATATAGCGGCCGTCGTCGTTCGCGGTCCAGATGCGGTCCCTGGGAACACGCAAAGGAGTGAAACGAATCCATTCTGTGCCGGGCGTGCAGCCGTCATTCCAGTAGAGGCGCGGATGGTCCATGAGAATTGAAAGGCCGCTGCGCGCCAGCAGGAACAGGAAGATCATGTTGAAGAAATGGCACCAGCGCACCCAGACTGGAAATCCGTGGGGGCCGCTGGGCGCGCCCGCGAACGAAGCGGGAGAAGGGGCGATGTAGGGCAGACCGGCCGCGGCCCGCTCGATCCACGCGGCCAGTAGAGGAATCAGAATCAGGATCGCGATCGCGAGCAGCGCGCGCGGCGCAATGTGGATGCGGAATCGGCGGTCGTCGGGGTAGTGGACGGCTCTGTGCGCGGCATCGAACTGGTGCATATTCCTGCGGAGCGAAATCCCGGCCCCCCCTTCAATTTTCCCGCGGTTGGAAGCCTTGCGCGCCGCGGGGGCTCAGAAAACTTCGAAGCCGCGCTCGGCGATGTGGGTGACGAAGATTTCCGAATCTCGCCCCTGCAGCCGGAAAATTTGGCGGACCAGATCGCACACGTTCTCGTAACCGCGCTCATAGAAGACCAGGATGGATGGCCCCGCGCCGCTGAGCGCGCAACCGAGCAGGCCGGGCGCGCGCAGCTTGAGCACTTCTTCCAGCCCGGGCACCAGTGAGACCCGATACGGCTGGTGGAAGCGGTCTTCGAGCGCGCAGGGGAAAGCGGAGGTGGAACCGGTGGCGAGCGCCGCCACCAGCAGCGCGGCGCGTTGCACGTTGAATACGGCGTCTTCTTTGCTGTAGCAACTGGGGAGGACCCCACGGGATTTGGCCGTCGGCAGGTCGAAGTCGGGCACGACCACGGCCACGCCGAACCGCCGTGGCAGATCGAGCCGCACGGCGCGGGCAACGCCGCCCGAATCGAGCGCGCTGGCCACGATCGAACCCAAAGTGCAAGCCGCGACATTATCGGGATGGCCCTCCAGGCGCGCGGCTTCGTCCAGAATGCGCGGCGGTTTCCAGTTCAAACCGAGAAGCACGTCGGCGATGATCACACCCGCGGTCAGCGCGGCGGCGCTCGATCCCATGCCTTTGCCGACCGGAATCTCGTTGGCGATTTCGAGCTCGATCGGCGGCATGGCTGCTCCATGCCGCACCGCTACCGTTTGCGCGGTTTGCCAGATCAGGTTGTCCGGGCCGGTCGAGATGCACTCGACGTCCCGGCCGGACGCGCGAATGGAGAGGGTTTCACTAGTCCGGAAGCGGCAGGAAAGATAAACGCCCAGCGCCAGCCCCAGCGCATCGAAACCTGGACCCAGATTGGCGCTCGAAGCCGGCACCCGGACCGTGGACCACGACATAACCTGAGATTCTACTTGATCTCCAGAATCTCTTTCTCTTTGGCCTTGGCGGCGGCATCGATCTTTTCCATGTAGCCGTCGGTAATTTTCTGGTTCTCTTCGTGGGCGCGCTTGTCTTCGTCTTCGGTGACCTTCTTATCTTTCAGCAACTTCTTAACCGCCTCATTGGCGTCGCGGCGAATGTTGCGGACCGAAACGCGGTGGTGCTCCGTGATAGCGTGCAACCGCTTCACCAGTTCCTTGCGGCGCTCTTCGGTCAGGGGAGGGATCGGCAGGCGGATTATTTTGCCATCGTTGGCGGGATTCAAACCGAGGTCCGAAGCGCGGATCGCTTTTTCTATGGCGCCGATCTGCGAAACGTCCCAGGGCTGAATGGTAATCAAAGACGGCTCGGGAACGTGCAGGTTCGCGAGCTGATTGAGCGGGGTGGGCGTCCCATAATAATCCACGCGGATGTGATCCAGAATGCCGAGCGACGCGCGGCCCGTACGGATGGTGGCCATCTCGTGCTGCAGATCGGCGATGGCCTTGTCCATGCGGGCTCTCAAATTCGCCTGGACTTCTTTGATCGAACTAAACGTAGTGGCTGGTGCGGCCGGTTGTTCTGTTTTCATACGGCAGTCTCCCAAAAACGTTCCGAAACGGCATTATACCGTTCATCGGAACGTCATAAACGTTTACATAAGAAGGCGCGGCATTTAGGGGCCGCATCCGAGCCGCGGCCGTCAGGCAGCGGTCACCTTTCTCCGCGGCGCGCCACTAGTGAATCAGCGTGCCGACGCGCTCCTGCTTCGAGATCCGGAGGATGTTTCCCCGGGTATTCAGATTGAAAACCAGAATCGGCAAGCGATTGTCGCGGCACATGGCAATCGAAGTAGCGTCCATCACCCCTAAGGCTTGGGAAAGCACGTCCAGGTAGGTGATCTGGTCGTACCTTTTCGCGTCTGGAAACTGCAACGGGTCCTTATCGTATACGCCATCTACGCGGGTCCCCTTCGCGATGACTTCGGCTTTGATTTCGAGCGCGCGCAAAGTAGCGGCCGTGTCGGTGGAAAAATAAGGATTCGAGGTCCCGGCCGCGAAGATCACGATCCGCCCCTTTTCCAAGTGGCGGATGGCGCGCCGGCGGATATACGGTTCGGCCACCTGGTGCATCTCGATAGCGCTCATCACGCGTGTCGGAATGCCGATCTGTTCCAGGGCATCGGAAAGCGCCAGCGAGTTGATGACGGTGGCCAGCATGCCCATGTGATCGGCGGTGACGCGGTCCATGGTGCGGGCAGCCGCGGAGAGGCCGCGAAAGATGTTCCCCCCACCCACCACAATTCCCAATTCGACTCCGCTGGCGGCCACCTCGGAGATTTCGCACGAAAGCTGCCGGACTCTTTCCGCGTCGATGCCGAAAGAGTTGCCGCCGGCCAAAGCTTCGCCGCTCAGTTTCAGCAGAATCCGGTGATAGGCCATTTGGGCCTACGCTTGGGCCGGGCCGGCGCCGTCGGACCCCGGCGCGCCTGCTTCTGCGGCCGCGATGTCGCCCACTTTGAAGCGCGCGAAGCGCGCCACGCTGATGTTTTCGCCGAGCTTGGCGATTTTGGTTTTGACCAGTTGGCCTACCGTCAAAGTAGCTTCCTTGACAAAGGGCTGTTCGAGCAGGCAGACTTCCTCGTAATATTTCTGGAGCCGCCCTTCCACGATTTTGTCGAGCACCTTTTCCGGCTTGCCTTCGGCCCGCGCCCGGTCGCGGGCGATCTCCTTCTCTTTGTCGAGTTCGGCGGGATCCACGTCTTCCTTGCGGATATAGCGCGGGTCGGCCGCCGCCACGTGCATCGCAAGATCGTGGACTAGCTCTTTGAAATCGTCGGTGCGGGCTACGAAATCGGACTCGCAGTTCACTTCTACTAGCACGCCGAGCTGGCCGCCGTGGTGGATATAGCTGCCGATCAGGCCCTGGCGGGTGGCCCGCGCCGCTTTCTTAACCGCGCCCGCGATGCCCCATTTGCGTAGCAGAACCTCGGCCTCTCCGGGATCGCCGCTCGCTTCCACCAGCGCCCGCTTGCATTCCATCATGCCTGCGCCGGTGCGCTCCCGCAGGTCTTTTACCATTTGTGCGGTAATCTCCGCCATAGTAGGGTTTTCGTATCCTTTCGAGCTTGCGCCGGGCGGAAGCCCGGCGGCGCATTTGGGAACCAGCAGAAGCCCTGGCCCCACAGAAAAAACTAGTGGCCGGTTTCGGTGATCGCCGGCTCCGGCGTCAGTTCCTGCGTTTCCGAAGCGGGTCCCTTGCGTGCCGTGCCGCCCGCGGAATCCGGTTCTTCTTCCATGCTCAAGCTCTCCGCCATGATTTCGTTCAGCACCTTGGCATCCACGTATTCGGTGTATTGTTCCATGCCCTGGCCGGCCGGAGTTTCGTCCGTGACAATCTTGTCCGCTGTAAAATCGTGCTCGGATGCGAGCGAACGCCCCTCCACCACGGCATCGGCGATCTTGCTGGCAAACAGCCGGATGGCGCGCAACGCGTCGTCGTTACCCGGTATCACGTGATCCACTTCATCCGGATCGCAGTTCGTATCCACGATCGCGACCACCGGGATTCCCAGCCGGCGCGCTTCCTTGACCGCAATCGCTTCCTTGTTGGAATCGATCACGAACAGAATATCGGGCAGACCCGGCATGTCCTTAATCCCGGCCAGATTCTGATCGAGGTGTTTGCGCTCACGCTCCAGGCGGATAATTTCTTTTTTGGGCCGGCCGGCATAGCCGTTTTCGCTCGTAGCCATGGCTTCCAGCTCTTTGAGCCGCTTGATGGACTTTTGCACGGTGGCCATGTTGGTGAGCAGGCCACCCAGCCAGCGCTGGTTCACGTAGAACATCCCGCAGCGCCTGGCTTCTTCCGCGATCGCTTCCTGCGCCTGCCGTTTTGTGCCAACGAACAGCACGTTCTTTCCCTGCGCCGCCATTTCGCCTACGAATCGCGCGGCGTCCTTGAACATCTTCAGCGTTTTCTGCAAATCGATGATGTAGATACCGTTGCGTTCCCCGAAGATGTACTCTTTCATCTTCGGATTCCAGCGCTTGGTCTGGTGCCCGAAGTGAACGCCCGCTTCGAGCAGTTCTTTCATACTAATTGCCGGCAAAATACCTCCTGTTACAATCCGCGGCGCGCCCAAAGCGAAATTTGCGCCACGGAAGTGTTGCGCGGAATCCACCCGCGTTGTGGGTTAAGCGTTGATTGTTTCCATCCACGCCGCTCGCGCGGGCAGCGCCCACGAAAAGACTACCGCTTGGAGAACTGGAACCGCTTCCGGGCGCCCTTCTGCCCGTACTTCTTGCGCTCGTGTACGCGCGGGTCGCGCGTCAGATAGCCCAGCTTTTTCAGCTTCGGCCGCAGTTCCCCGTTGAATTCTACCAGCGCGCGGGCGATGCCCAGCCGCGCCGCTCCAGCCTGGCCGGCTACGCCGCCGCCATCGGCCAGAATCAATACGTCGAACCTATCCATCAGTTCCGCCGCCAAAAGAGGCTGGCGGACCAGGGCACGCAGGCTCTCGGTGGGAAAGTAATTTTCAAACGGGCGATGATTTACCGTGATTTCGCCCTTGCCGGACCGCAGAAACACCCGCGCCACCGAACTCTTCCGCCGGCCCGTACCCAAATGCTGCACTATCGTTGCTGCCACGAACCTTCCTTCCGCTCTCTACTCTAATTTTCGCCTACTGGATCGCCAGCGGTGCCGGCTTCTGCGCCGCGTGCGGATGCCGGTCGCCCGCGTAGACCTTCAGCTTGCGATACATCTGCTTGCCGAGTTTGGTCTTCGGGAGCATTCCCTGGATCGCTTCTTCCACAATGCGCACGGGCCGCTCGGCCCGCACCCGTTTGAAACTCATCTCCACCAATCCACCGGGATAACCCGTGAAATGGCGGTATACTTTTTTATTCTCTTTGCCGCCCGTCAGGCGGACTTTTTCGGCATTGATCACGATCACGTGATCGCCCGCGTCCAGAAACGGCGTGTAAGATGCTTTGGTTTTGCCCATCAGCAACATAGCCGCTTTGCTGGCAAGCTTGCCAAGGACTACGTCCTCTGCATCGATCACGTGCCAGTTGCGGTTAATGCCGTTCTTGGAAGGGAACTCAGTACTCATAGACACACAAATCTCCCGCGATTCGTCGCACAATTATTAAGCGTAACCGCAGGAGTAGGGCGATGTCAAATGGTCCTTCACGATCCACGGGCCGCCAGCGGCGGCGTAACGGTTGACGCCATTTCTCAATTTCTATTCGTTTGCCGCCCAAGCTCTTACGCCCATTCCGTTCCGATTAGCCGCCACTGCGAAGCTATCCTGTATCCGCTGGAGACCTGCCGCTTTTCCAAGCGCCGGAACCTTCCTCGCACGTTCTTTGACAATTCGCTTTCAGGGCCCGGCGCGGCCCCACTTTTTATCGAAACGAACCCAATCCGGCCGCGGTTGCCGCCCCCCAAATTGGGTTCGTTTGCTCCGTTTCGCTTCAGCTTCGCCTCTGCGCCGCCGCTCTACCCCCAAATGCGGGTAGCCGATACCCTCAAAATTGGCTTTGTTTTTTCGAATTGCCTGTTTCCCAGCCGCCAAATCCGTACCGGAATCCGTTCTCCGCAATCCCGCACAGCTCTTTTTCCGTAAACCCGAAGGCCCGCGCGGCCAGCCGGTATTCGTCCGTCAGCGTGCAGCCGAACATCGCCGGGTCGTCCGAGTTCAGCACGATCGGCACCCCCGCATCGTAAATCGCCCGAACCGGGTGCTCCTCCAGCCGTTTCACCACTCCCGTAACCAGGTTGCTGGTGATGCAGATTTCGAGCGGGATATCCCGGTCCCGCAGATGCCGCATGAGCGCCGGATCGCGCACCGCCGCGATCCCATGCCCGATCCGCTCCGCCCCCAGTTCCAATGCCGCCCAGATCGATTCCGGTCCCATGCTCTCCCCGGCATGCGCGGTCAGCCGCAGGCCCGCCCGCCTGGCAAACGCGAACACTTCCGTGAACCAGCTTGCCGGGCCGCGCTCCTCGCTTCCACCGATTCCGATCGCCACCACGTCCTCCCCCACCCGTTCCGCCGCAAACTCCGCCACCCGCATCGCCGGCTCAATGCCAAACTGCCGCACCGCATCGAAAATCCACCGCACCGCCACCGCCGAATTCCGCGCCGCTTCCCGCGCCGCCTCGAACATCGGCGCCGGGTCGTCCCCCTTCCACAAGATCACTCCCACCGCCAAGGTAATCTCGGCATAGCGCACGTTCTGCGCCGCCAGCCGCTCGAGTAGACGCCGCGTGATCAGCGCGTAATCCTCCGGCCTCCGCAGCCGTTTTCCCACCACTCCAAAGGCTTTCAGAAACCCGTCGAAATCCGCATAGGAATAAATCGCCCGGCAGTCCTCCAGTGAGCTGCCCGGCTCCAGTTCCTGCAAGGTTTCGGGTTCAACCGAACCTTCCAGGTGCAGATGCAGCTCCGCTTTTGGCATCCTCCGCACAAATTCATCCATACTTGTTTCATAGACTCTCATGACTGCGGCCGAAATTGAAGCGATTGTAGGTGGATATCATGGCGATGCCTTCCGTATTCTCGGCCCGCACGGCGTGCGCAAACGCGAAGGCCATGGCCGCTGGGTGGTGCGCGCCTTTCTCCCCCAGGCCGAATCGGCGGAGGTGGTCTATGACGGCGCCGGTGGCCCGCGTTGCTGCCCCATGGCCAAGCGCCATGAAGCCGGCTTTTTCGTGGCCGCAATGACCGGCGATCCCGGCCATTACCGCCTCCGCATCCGCCTCTGGGACGGCCGCCAGGCCGAGTTCGAAGACCCCTACCGCTTCGGCCCCCAGCTTTCCGATCTCGACCTCCACTTGCACGCCGAAGGCACTCTCTACGAGGCCTATAAAGTTCTGGGCGCCCACCCCGTCTGCGCTCAGGGCGTCGATGGCGTCCGTTTCGCCGTCTGGGCCCCCAACGCCGAAAACGTCACCGTAGCCGGAGATTTCAACGACTGGGATATCCGCCGTCACCCCATGCGCCGGCGCAATGGTGGCATCTGGGAACTGTTTCTTCCCGGCGCCGCCCAGGGCGCTTCCTATAAGTACAACATCCGCTCCAAGTTCGCCGGCTACCAGCAGCTCAAAAGCGATCCCTACGCCTTCTATTGCGAAGTGCCGCCCAAATCGGCTTCGCTTGTCTGGGATCTCGGCCGCTATCAATGGAACGATCGCGAATGGATGGCCGCCCGCGCCAAACGCGACTGGCTCCACGAACCCATCGCCATCTACGAAGTCCACCTCGAATCCTGGCTGCGCGGCCCCGGGGGCCGGCCCCTCACTTACCGCGAACTGGCCGTCAAGCTGGTCGAATATGTCAAGCGCATGGGCTATACGCACATCGAGCTGCTGCCCATCATGGAGCATCCCTTCTCCGGCTCCTGGGGCTACCAGGTCATCGGTTACTTCGCCCCCACCTCCCGTTTCGGCGCCCCTGACGATTTCAAGTACTTTGTGGATTCGTGCCACCAGGCCGGCATCGGCGTCATCGTCGATTGGGTCCCCGGCCACTTTCCCAAAGACGCCCATGGCCTGGCCTTCTTCGATGGCACCGCCCTGTACGAACACGCCGACTGGCGCAAGGGCGAGCACCGCGAATGGGGCACGCTGGTCTTCAACTACGCCCGCAACGAAGTGCGCGCCTTCCTCATTTCCAACGCGCTGTTCTGGCTCCGGGAGTATCACATCGAAGGCCTGCGCGTCGATGCCGTGGCTTCCATGCTGTACCTCGATTACGCGCGCCGCCCCGGCGAATGGATTCCCAACCAGTACGGCGGCAATGAAAACCTCGAAGCCATCGACTTCCTCCGCCGCTTCAACACGCTCGTCCACACCATCCCCGGCGCCTTCACCGTGGCCGAAGAGTCCACCGCCTTCCCCGGCGTCTCCAAACCCGTTTACCTCAACGGCCTCGGCTTCACCATGAAGTGGAACATGGGTTGGATGCACGACATGCTGGATTACTTCAGCAAAGACCCGGTCTATCGCAAATACCACCACAACCACATCACCTTCGCGCTGCTCTACGCCTTCCATGAGAACTTCGTGCTGCCCATCTCGCACGACGAGGTCGTTTATGGCAAAGGCTCGCTGCTCGACAAAATGCCCGGCGATGAATGGCGCCAGTTCGCCAATACGCGCGCTTTTTTGGCGTATATGTGGGGACATCCGGGCAAAAAGCTGCTGTTCATGGGCCAGGAAATCGGCCAGCGCGAAGAGTGGAACTACAACACCGGCGTCCGCTGGGATCTTCTCCAGTTCGCCTATCATCGCAAGCTGCAGGAACTGATCCGCGACCTCAACCGCCTCTACCGCTCCAGCCCCGCTCTCTACCAGGCGGATTTCCATCCGAGCGGCTTCGAATGGGTGGACTTCCACGATGCCGAAAACTCCGTCATCGCCTTCATCCGCCGCGCCCAGGACCCGCGCGATTTCCTCATGTTCTGCTGCAACTTCACCCCCGTGCCCCACTCCGGCTACGAATTCGGCGTGCCGGAGGAAGGCTTCTACCAGGAGATCCTGAACACCGATTCCGCGCTGTATGGCGGCTCGAATCTGGGCAATGGCGGCGGTGTCTCCTCGCGCCCCATCCCCAAACATGGGCGCAAACACAGCATCGCCATCACCCTCCCGCCGCTGGCAGTAGTAGTCTTTCGCAAGCGCTAAAGACCTTATAACCACCAGAAGACCGGATTAGTCACTTCTTACTGTAACCGGATCTCCCCTTTCGTCCAGTACGCAACGTACTTACTTTCGAGCCAATTGGTGTTGGAATCAAAACAGAAATCAATCCATGAAACAGAACTTCCAAAAGGGTCTCATTGTTCTAATGGTCACCGGATGGTCTGCCGCTTATCTCAGCGCGGATACAGTCGAACTGACCGGCCACGGCGATTTCGTCGGTACATTTACGATTTCGAGCGCTCCCAACCAAAACGAGCCGGCGCTCACCGGTTACGGCGGCGGTTTCAGCGCCGAAATCATCGGTAACAGCCCAAGCCAGAGCTATCTGACAACGGTATTCTGCGTGGATTTTTCCAACGATGTTTCGCTACCCTCGTCTCACTCGGTCAATCTGACTCCGATCGCCGCGGGAACTCAATTCACCGATGACACAAGGTTCGGCGCTGTGACCGCATGGCGGCCGGTCGAGGACTATTTGCCGGGTGGGCTTACTCTGAGCGCTGGCGTGCAAAATACCATCGACAACGCGACCGCCCTCGAGAGATATGAGATGGCCGCTTACCTGGTCTCCAACTACACTTTCTTCGGCCAGGCGCCTCCCCAATCCGATAACTATTATGGCGACGCCACCAATCGTGGAATTCAGAGCGCCATATGGGCTATTTTGGATCCCACCAGCGATCTGTACCTGCCTCCCAGCAGCCTGAGCGATAGCGGAGACATCACTCTATGGCTCACGAATGCGGCTAACTGGTTGGCCAATGATTCCAGCACCGCCGCCGGCCAGCAGTTGTTGAGCCGGTTCCGCGTCGTGAGCGATGCACAAATCGCCGGCAGCGCCAACCCGACCCAGGTGGGTATCCAGGAGTTTCTGACCGTCCAGCCCGTGCCGGAGCCCGGCTTTTATGCGGTGCTGGCGCCCGGTTTGGCGGTCGTGTGGTGGACCGCGCGGCGCAAGCGCCGGGCGCGGCTCACGGCTTGAACGACACAGCCAATACCTTTCCCGCCTTCCACCACGCTCAAGCTCGCGGGAGCTACCGAAAGCGAGAAGTCCGCGGGCGGCATCGCCGTCACCGTCAATGTAGCGTCGATGCTGCCCCCGATTTGCCCCCATTTGCGCTACGGTCAACTTAGGAATGTCTGCTTACGACGTCATCGTCATCGGCGCCGGCCACAACGGCCTGGTCACCGCCGCCTACCTGGCGCGGGCCGGCCGGAAGGTGCTGGTGCTTGAGCGCCGCGAACTGGTGGGCGGCTGCGCGGTCACCGAAGAGATCTGGCCCGGATACCGCGTCTCCACCGGCGCGTACCTTTCCAGCCTCATGCAGGAACGGATCGTGCGCGATCTCGATCTCGAACGCCACGGCTATCGCGTGGATGCCAAAGACCCCGCGTTCTTCTCCGCCTTTCCCGACGGCCGCTATTTCTTCATGTGGCAGGACCGCGCCAAAACCCTGGCCGAAATTGCGCGGTTCTCAAAGCACGACGCCGAAGTCTATCCCGCTTATGAAGACCAGCTCGAACGCATTGCGCGCGTAGTCGAATCGCTGCTGCTCACCACGCCGCCCCAATTCCCGCCCCACAATCCGTGGGACTTTATCGAATATCTGAAGACGGCCGCGAAGCTCCGCGGGCTGGGCGCAAAGGACCTCACGGCGCTCGTCAAGGTCTTCACGCAAAGCGCCACCGAACTGCTCGACGAATGGTTCGAGTCCGGCCAGGTGAAAGTCACGCTGGCCACCGATGGCGTCATCGGCGCCAACGGCGGGCCGCGCTCGCCGGGCACCGCTTACATTCTGCTGCATCATTGCATGGGCGGCGTGGCGGGCCATCGCGGCTTGTGGGGCTTCGTGCGCGGCGGCATGGGCGCCGTTTCCGAAGCCATTGCGGCATCCGCGCGGGCTTATGGCGCGGTGATTCGTACTGAGGCGGCAGTGGCGCGCGTGCTCACGCGGGGCGGGCGCGCGCGGGGCGTGGTGCTCGAAAACGGCGAGGAGATTGCCGCCACCGCCATTGCATCGAACCTCGATCCCAAAGTCACGTTTCTGCGCCTGCTCGATCCCAAGGAACTCGATCCCGATTTCGCCGGCGCCATCCGCCACTTCCGTATCGAAGGCACCAGCGCCAAAATCAACCTGGCGCTGAGCGGCCTCCCCGAGTTCCGCGCGCTCGCCGGCGCGCCTGGCCCGCAACACCGCGCCACCATGCATATCTGCCCCGATATCGAATACGTGGAGCGCGCCTGGGACGACGCCAAGTACGGCCGGCCGTCCGAACGCCCGCTGCTGGAGCTGACCATCCCCACCATGTACGACCCGTCGCTCGCCCCGCCGGGCCGCCACATCATGGGGATCTTCCTGCAATACGCGCCCTACACGCTGCGCGAGAGCAATTGGGACGAGCTGCGTGAGCCGTTCGGCGACCGCGTGATCCGCCTGATCGCGGAGTACGCCCCAAACATCGAATCCATCATCGAGCACCGCCAGGTGCTGACGCCGCTCGATCTGGAGCGCCGCTTCGGCATTACCGGCGGCAACATCTTCCACGGCGAAATGAGCCTCGACCAGATGTTCGTCATGCGCCCGGTAGCGGGCTGGGCCCGCTACCGCACCCCCATCCGCGGCCTGTTCCTTTGCGGCTCCGGCGCGCACCCCGGCGGCGGCGTTATGGGCGCCCCCGGCTACAACTGCGCCCGCGAGATGTTGCGAGGGGTGTAGAGCCGCGACGGAGCTTCCGGCTTCAGCGCGCCGCGTAGCTCTTCTGAAAATCATTCCGGCTGTTGGTGATGGTGAATTTGCCGTCCTTTGAAACCGCGGCTTTCAGCCAATGCCCCTTGCAATCGGCGGTCTCTTCGAAGTTGACGGTCAGATTGTCGCTGGTGTTGTGCGCGGCGTCGTTCTTGAGCGCGCGGTGCAACTGCCAGGTGTCTTCGAGGCCTTCGATTTTGGAGATGGTCTCGAACGCGTTCCCTTCGAGGCCCTTGCGCGGGCCGTTGTTCACCACGACCACTTGCGGCTGAATGGCCCAAACCAGCGCCGGCGCGCCCGAGAAGCCGTTGACGAAACCGTGATGCGTGGCCTGAAACAGCGTCACGCGCCCCACCTTGTTTTCCGGGCAGGCCAGCATCATTTCGCGGTCCCAGGTGAGGTCGCCCACATCCAGAAACTTGAACCTGCCATAGGTGAGTAGAATGCCCGCGCTGCGGCCGTTTTCGGTTTTGTCCGTATCCTTGTTTT
>DATGKM010000052.1:0-7298 GCA_035294665.1 Bryobacteraceae bacterium
TGCATGAAGGCCGCATCATCGGCCGCGGCCACAACCGCCGGGTGCAATCCGGCAGCCCGATCGATCATGGCGAAATGAACTGTCTGCGCAACGCCGGGCGGCTACCGGCCAGTGTCTACCGGCGCTCGACGCTTTACACGACCCTTTCTCCCTGCCCCATGTGCAGCGGGGCTATCATCCTGTACAAAATCCCCCGCGTGATCGCCGGCGAGAATCGCACATTTATGGGAGCCGAAGATTACCTGCGATCTAACGGCGTCCAGGTGGATGTGGTCGAAGACCCGACGTGTATTGAGTTGATGACCCGATTCATCGAGCGGAACCCCGAGCTCTGGAACGAAGACATCGGCGTCTGACGGCCCGCTGTTACACTGGCATCAGTATGAGTCTCAATGCTTCGCCGGCGGCGGTGGATCTCAGCGGCATCGCCGAATTGCGCGAAGTGCGGGAGTGCCTGCAATGGTTCACGCGCGAGAAGCATTGGATCAACGAGATGCACTTGCAGCTCTGCCGGATTCCCGCGCCGACGTTTCTGGAAGGCGAGCGCGCGGCCTGGTTTGTGGAGCAATTTCGAGGCTTGGGATGGGAAGCCGCTGTCGACCGCGCAGGGAATGTAGTCGCCACTCTGGGCGAAGATCCGTATGTTGCCCTCACCGCCCATCTGGATACGGTGATTGCGCCACGCGGCAAGGACGATATCGTCATCGAGCCGGACGGGCGGTTTCGCGGCCCGGGTGTTTCCGATAACGGCGCCGGCCTCGCCGCGCTTTTGGCAATGGCGCGCGCGTTGAAATGCTGTCCGCGGATTCCCGATCTGCGGGCGGGCTTGGCGCTAGTGGCCAACGTGGGCGAAGAAGGTGAAGGCAACCTCTCCGGAATGCGCCATCTATGCAAGCAATCGCCGCTGGGCCGGAAAATAGAGAGCTATGTGGTGGCCGATGGGGCCAACACCGAGTACGTGACCACCCGCGCCCTGGGCAGCCGCCGCTTCGAAATTACGTTCACCGGCCCGGGCGGGCATAGCTGGAGCGATTACGGCCTGGGCAACCCCGTGCACGCGCTATGCCGGGCGGTTACGCTGTTCGCCGAAACGCGTCTGGACGGCTCACCCAAGTCGGCATTCAATGTGGGACTGATCGAGGGCGGTTCGAGCGTGAACGCGATTGCCCAGACCGCCCGCGCCAAGGTGGATATCCGCTCGGAAAATAACGATAAGATTGAGCAACTGGTGGAACTGCTTTCGGCCGCCGTGGACCGCGCGCGGGATATCGAGAATCAGCGCGCCGCGGCCGGCAAGGTCTTTTCCAAAGTGAAGGAGATTGGCTCGCGGCCCGCCGCGGCCCTGCCGGATAACGCCCCGATTATCCAATACATCAAGGCCGTGGACGCGCACCTGGGCGTCCGCTCCCGGCCCGATTGCTCTTCGACCGATGCCAATATTCCGCTCTCCATGGGCATTCCCGCGGTCGCCATCGGCGCGGGTGGGCAAGGCGGCGGCGCCCATACGACCCAGGAGTGGTTCCGGCCGGAAGGCCGCGATCTCGGGCTGAAACGCATTCTTCTGCTGCTGATTTTGCTGATGCGCGCCGGTCCTGCGGGGCGTAGCCTAGTTTGGACGAAGTAGGAAACCGGGAGCCGGCGAACCGGGTACAAACCAAGGGCAGAAGAACCGCCGAAGCCGCGCTGGTGGCGAACACCGCCATATGGGGCTCTACGTTCGTGCTGGTGAAGAGCGCTTTGGCGGGCGTCTCTCCGCTGCTTTTTCTGACCCTACGCTTTTCGCTGGCGGCGGTGGCCATAGGTGTGTTTTTCGGCGCTCGCTGGGTCGCAGTGCGGCGCACCTGGGAAACCAGCAGAAGCCTTTGTCCCGTAACCAGATCTTTGCCGGTGTTCTGGTGGGCGCCTTCCTGTTCGCCGGTTTCGCGCTGCAAGACGGCGGGTCTCGAGTACACCACAGCCTCCAAATCGGCTTTTCTGACCGCCACCTCGTCCGTGATGGTACCTTTTCTAGCCAGAATCGTCTATAGAACCAAGCCACGTCCCTCCGAGATTTTGGGACTGCTCGTGGCCACGCTGGGCATGGGTCTGACGACCCTGGAAGGTCCGCTCGGAGTTAGCTCGATCAATCGCGGCGATTTGCTGACGCTCGGTTGTGCCGTGGCGTTCGCCGCGCAGATTGTGGTTCAGGGGCATGTTTCCGGGAAGATGAGCTTGGAATGGTTATCGGCCGTGCAGGTGGCGGTTGCGGCATTGTTAGCGGGATCACTGTTCCGGTGGGCGGAATCGCCGCGTTTGGAATGGCGGCCGGCGGTGGTCTGGGCGGTTGTGGCCGCTGGCTTGCTCGCTACGGCGGTAGCGTTCACAATCCAGGCGTGGGCGCGGCACTTCACCACGGCTACCCGAACGGCTCTGATTTACCTGCTCGAACCCGTTTTCGCCTGGCTGGCATCGTTGTCTATTGGTGGGAGAGGGTCTGTCGCTGCGCGTGGCAGCCGGCGCGGCCCTCATCCTGGACGGAGTAGTGCTGGTGGAGGCGAAAGCGCTGGAACCTCATCTCCAGGCATGAGTTACCGGTTGCGGGGCGGGAGATATAATGTTACTTGCCAGCAACCACGCGAGGAGTGATTTAAAACCATGAGTTTCTACAATAAATTGCGCAGTCAGAAGCTGCTGTCGTTTACGCTGATACTGTTCACGCTGTCGATCGGTATCGTGATCGGCACGCTCATCAATTCGGGTGTGAAGGCGGCTAAAGGGGATTCCACAATAGCTCCCGGGGCCACACCATTGACTATCCCGAATCCGGTGGAGTTGTCGAACACCTTCACGCAGATTGCCAAGATGGTGGAACCTTCCGTGGTGAATATTTCCACGACGTACATGCCAAAAGCCCCGGCGCAGAGTCGCAACCGGCGCCAACTGCAGCCGCAGAACCCGGACGACGATCAGGGAGATGAAAACTTCCTGTTCCGCTTCTTTGGCGGGAACCCCTTCGGTTTTGGCGGCGAACCTCAGCAGCAGCAGCGTGGCGAAGCGCTGGGTTCCGGCGTAGTGGTCGATGCGGCAGGCTACATTCTGACCAATAACCACGTGGTCGATAAGGCCGACCGCATCCAGGTGAAGTTCGCCGGCGATCCTGCCGAATACGAAGCCAAGGTAGTAGGCACCGATGCCCAGACCGATCTCGCTGTGATCCGCGTGGAAGGCAAGAAGAATATGGCTCCCGCCAAAATCGGCAACTCCGATGCGGTGCAGGTGGGCGA
Source organism: Bryobacteraceae bacterium (assembly GCA_035294665.1). Classification (GTDB taxonomy): domain Bacteria; phylum Acidobacteriota; class Terriglobia; order Bryobacterales; family Bryobacteraceae; genus PSRJ01. The sequence goes on from DATGKM010000052.1 coordinate 3,264, forward strand.
CTGGGCGCTGGCGATCGGTTCTCCGTTCGGCTTCCAGGCGACGGTAACGGCGGGTATCATCAGCGCCACAAACCGCGATATAGATCCGCAGATGCAGTTCCAGCATTTCCTGCAGACCGATGCGGCAATCAACCCCGGCAATAGTGGCGGGCCTCTGCTGAATATCCGCGGCGAAGTGATCGGCATTAACACCCTGATCGCCTCCCGGTCCGGCGGCTTTCAGGGACTCGGCTTCGCCCTGCCGATGAATACGGCGGTGCAGGTTTATAACGACATCATCAAGTACGGCAAGGTTACCCGGGGATCGATTGGTGTTTCCTTCACTCCTTCCGATACCGAAAAAGCCCGCGCCCTGCTCAAGGCTAATCACGCCTCCGAGGGCGTGTTCGTGCAGAGCGTAGCCCCGGGCGGCCCGGCCGAAAAAGCGGGTATCAAAGATGGCGACATCATCATCTCGATAAACGGCAAAGAGGTCAAAGATGGCAACGACCTAGTGAACACGGTGACGAGTACCCCGGTCGGAAACTCGCTGAATATTGGAGTGCTGCGCGACGGCAAGCGCGAGACTTACAAAGTGGTGGTCGGCGATCTGGCCCAGGTTTTCCCGGATAGGTTCGGCAACGGCCAACCGGCAGCCCCCGAGCGGGGGGAAGGAACGCAGGCGCGTTTCGGCATGACCATTCAGAACCTGAACAGCGCCCAGCGGCAGAATATGGGGCTAAAGACGCAGGGCGGCGTGCAGGTGGCATCCGTGGAACCCAATTCGTTCGCGGAAGATATCGGCCTGATGCAAGGCGATGTTATCGTCTCGATCAACAATCAGGCGGTGAACTCGGTGGCCGATCTGCAACGGATTCAGGGGACGCTGAAGCCGGGCGACGCGGTTGCGATCCGGATCATGCGCCAGGAAGGCCGCAACCAGATGTGGCAATCGGAGTATCTGGGCGGCACGCTTCCCAACAGCGCCCAGTAACGCACGCGTAATCAAGTGGCAATTGGCGGCCGGTTTTGGGAATCGGCCGCCCTTCTTATATTGCAAGTGCTGGTAAACTAAAGAGTTATGCTGAACCGCCTGACGGTCGCGCTGGTCCTGGTGCCCGCGCTGGCGATGGCAGCGTCCAAAAAGCCCCAGCCGGCGGCGAAGGCGCCAGCCAAAGCGGCTTCGAAGAACAGCGCCGTGCGCAAGACTTCGGTGCGGCGGAAGACGGCAGCCCGCGTGTCGCGCCCGCGTGCATCCCGTGCAACCCAGACAACGCCGACTCCCGAACGATACAAACAGATTCAGGAAGCGCTAGCCGCCAAAGGTTACCTTCCGGCGGACCAAGCCACGGGGCAATGGAATGACGCGTCGGTAGACGCTCTGAAGCGCTTTCAGGCCGACCAGAAAATCGATTCCACGGGCAAAATCAATTCGCTTTCCCTGATTGCTTTGGGGCTGGGACCGAAGCACGACAGCCTGGCCAAGGGGGCGAGCACGGGTGGGGGCCCGGCGGCGCCGGCATCCCAGCAGCCATCGCTTACCGCTCGCTGAACATCTCCGCGATTTTCTTCGCCAGAGCTTCGCGGCTGAAGGGCTTGGCCAGAAACTCCACCCCCGATTCGACCCCGTGGTGAATCACGGCGTGTTCGGTATAGCCGGAAACGTACAGCACTTTCATTTCGGGACGCGCGCGCAGCAGGGCGTCCGCCACTTGCCGGCCGCTCATTTCCGGCATTACTACGTCTGTCACCAGCAAGCCGATACTGCCCCCGAACGAGTTGCTGATGGCAAGAGCTTCTTTGCCCGAGGCCGCGGAAAGAACACTGTAGCCAAGCTGTTGCAGCATGCGGACGGTCAGTTCGCGTACGGGTTTTTCATCCTCCACGACTAATACCGTGTGGCTCTTCTCCGCCCGCGGGGCTTTAGGCTCGCGCGGGCTGGATACGCGCGGCTGCTCCCCGGCTTTCGGGAAGTACAGGCGGAAGGTGCTGCCCTTGCCCGGTTCGCTGTATACCCAGATATCGCCGCCGCACTGTTTCACCATCCCGTAGACGATAGCGAGTCCCAAGCCCGTGCCTTTTCCGCGGTCCTTGGTGGTAAAGAACGGCTCGAAAATTCGCTGGCGAATCTCCGCGCTCATCCCTTGTCCGGTATCCGTTATGGCCAGCATCACATAATCGCCAGGCTTCACTCCCGGGTGGGTTCGGGCATAGTTCTCATCCAGATGGATCTCGGAGGTCTGGATGAAAATCCGCCCCCCCCGCGGCATAGCGTCTCGCGCATTCAGCGCGAGGTTCACCACGGCCTGTTCGATCTGGTTCGGGTCGGCCTTGATGTGGGGGCTGTTTTCCTGCAACTCGAGGGTGAGCTGAATGTCCTCTCCGAGCAGGCGGCGGAGCATCTTTTCGGTCTGAACGATAGCCGCATTGATATCGATGATGCGCGGCTGGATCAACTGGCGCCGGCTGAAGGCCAGCAATTGCTGGGTGACGGCTCCGGCGCGTTCGGAGGCCTGCGCGATTTCGCCGGCGTATTCGCGCAACGGGTCCTGGGGCGAAAGCTCGTCCAGAATCATGCGGGTGTAGCCCGAGATTACCGTGAGCATGTTGTTGAAGTCGTGCGCCACCCCTCCGGCCAGCCGGCCTACCGCTTCCATCTTCTGAGAGTGCACGAGTTGCTCTTCGAGCCGCTTACGCTGGGTGACGTCCGTGATAAAGGCGATTGCGAAGATGCCTTCGGGCGTCTCTATGGTGTTCAGGCTGATTTCGACCGGAAATTCCGAGCCATCCCGCCGGCGCGCCGCCAGTTCCATCCCGATTCCCATGGGACGAACGCGGGGGTGCTGGAAATAGTCGTCCCGCTCGCGCTGGTGCACGGCGCGCCTGCCTTCGGGCAGAAGCATTTCCAGACTCGCGCCAAGTAGTTCCTCGCGGGTGTAATTGAACAGTTCTTCGGCGCGCCGGTTCGCCAGCACGATCCGGCCGCTCGGATCGACACTCAGGATAGCCTGTGAAGCGGACTCGAGTAAGGCAGTAACCATCTGGCGACTATCGAAGCAGGCGCCGGGTAAAGTAATCCGGGGCTTCTGCTCGCCGGTTGATCCCTCGACAGACAAATGCCTCTACCCCCTCTGCGCGATTTGTTGATTTTCTCACGTTGAAGCGAAAAAAAGCAACGATGGTACTGCCACGACCTCAGGAGTTCCCCTGGTAGACGCGGAGCGAGCGGCGGACGGGCTACCCTGCTCTCGTAAGGTTATGGACAGCGGCCTGGAAATGGGTTTCCAGCTCGGCGGCGCGGTGGGCGGCCGTGTGCTCCGCCTGAATGCGCTTGCGGACGCGGGCGCCCAGACCGGTGAGCTGTTCGGGGGATGTTTCGCGGAGCAGGCGCAGGATTTCTCCGGTTGCGTTGGCTACCAGAACTTCACGCCCGATTTCGAAAAGGCTTTCCAGGCCTCTCCAGTAATCGCTGACAATGGCCGCGCCGCAGGCCGCCGCTTCGAACAGGCGGACGCTGGGCGAGTAACCGGCGGCCTTCATTTCGCCGCGCGTCAGATTGAGGGTCACCCGCTGCGCGTTATAGAAAGCGCGATGTCCGGCGGGCGGCAAGTGGTCGATGCGCTCCACGTTGCCGGGCCAGGGGATGCCCTCCGGATAGAGCGGGCCGGCGACGATGAAACGGCCCTCGTTCCAGCGCCGGGCCGGTTCGAGCAAAAGGCAATCGAGGAAGGGCTGCCGGTCATCGGCGTAGGTGCCCAGGTAACCGAGGTCCCAGCGCTTCTCCGCCGGCTCGGGATAATACAGGTCCGGATCGACGGAACAATAGAGCACGCGTGCCATAGGGGAACGGTAATGGTTTTCGATATGAGCGAGCAGCGGACCTCCAGTGAACGAAAGATAGAGGCCGTACTGAGGAATCAGGCGGGGCGTCAGATATTCATAATCGCCGCGGGAAAGCTTACCGAGCGTGACGGGCGTATCGATATCGTAGAAAGCCGGGAGGCCACGGGCCGTTTCAATCACCCATTCGCCCAAGGCGACGCCTTCGGGCACGAA
>DATGKM010000053.1:0-19463 GCA_035294665.1 Bryobacteraceae bacterium
CAGGTTCTCGGCATTCTGCATGTACACCTGCACCCAGCCGCAGCATGCCTACCTGCCCTCCATTTTCATGCTCACCTTGCATTGGAAACCGGTCCGATCCCCAGCCCTGTTTCATGCTCATCTTGCATTGGATAATTCTGCTTGTCGACGCGCGTTTGACTTCCGCAAATCCGCCGCGTTATCATACCGCTGGCACATTCTCCGCCGCCGGCTACGCCGTTTGGAGTCGATAAGATGAAACCCGGTATTCTCGCTGCTCTGACATTTTCCGCGCTCTTTGTGGCCGCAGCGCCCGTGAGCGCGCATCATTCCTTTGCCGCCGAATATGACAGCAAGCAACTGATCACGCTAAAGGGTGTGCTTACGAAAGTCGAGTGGACCAATCCCCACGCGTACATCTATTTAGATGTGAAAGACGAGAGCGGTAAGGTCACCACGTGGTCGCTCGAAGGATATCCGCCGAACACGCTCAAACGCACGGGTTTTGCGCGCGATCTGCTGAAGGTCGGCGACGAGCTCACGGTAACGGCCTACAAAGCGAAAGACGCTACGGTCACGGGCGCGGCCCGCGAGGTCACGTTCCCGGATGGGACCAAAAAGTTTCTCGGCCCCGAAGGCCGTTAAGGTCGCGTAAGATCGCCCAGGGAGGGTAGGCATGAAAGTTTCCGTATCCGGTCTGATTTCGAGCGGCGCCGCCGCCCTATGGCTGGCGGTCGCTTCCGGCGCGATGGCGCAGCCGCCCGCCGCGAATTCCGGGGCCGCCAAAATGCAACCGAATCCCAACCCCATGCCGCGCGCCTCCGATGGCAAGCCCGATCTCAGCGGCACCTGGCAGGCCGGCGGCGTGAGCATCTTCGGCGAGCCGGGCGCGCCCCCGCTCCACCCGCTGCCTCCCGCCCCCATAAAGCCTCCGGCCCGCCAGCCGATCCCCTATCAGCCGTGGGCCGATGCCAAAAGAAAGACACTCACCGTGCTCGACGATCCCACGTCGAAATGCTTCCTCCCCGGCGTTCCGCGGATCACGGGCATGCCGATGCCGCTCGAAATCGTGCAGAAGCCCAACGAAGTCGTGATCCTCTATGAGTCGTTCCGTGCCTGGCGGCGCATTCCGCTCGACGACCAACTGCGCCACTCCGACGATCTGACTCCCACCTGGATGGGCGATTCGGTAGGCAAGTGGGATGGCGACACGCTCGTCGTGGACGTGACCGGCTTCAACGATAAGACGTGGCTTGCCGGCCAGGGCACCATCCATACGGATAAGCTGCACGTAATCGAGCGCTTCAAGCCTATCAACTACGACACGATTCTCTACGAAGCGACCGTCGACGATCCCGGCGCGCTCACCAAACCGTGGACCACCAGCAGCATTCTGCGCCGTCCCATCGATGTCCACGTCGAAGAATACGAGTGCATCGAAAACAACCCCGATAACGACCACATCAAGCGCGCCTTCGAGCTGGAAAAGAAGAACGAGTCGAAATAGCGGCCCTCCGGCGCGATCCCATTCCGGGTTCCCCTCAACCCCCAAAAATCGGCGCGCGCAGCGCTTTTTCATCCCCGCTCTGCGCGTCCCGCGGGGGTGCGGAATCCCGATCACAATAGATTTGAAACCTATATTCCCGCCTTTTCAAGTATTTGGAGATTTCGCCGTCCGCAAGTCCGCTTCCCGCCGGCTACATTGTTCCTGGGAGGTAAAGTTCATTGGCCGCGTGTTTTCTCAATTTTGCTTGCCGTGGGGGCGCAGTCTCCCGGTCTCGGCGGCCGGAGCTCTGGCCTCGCAGATCACTGCTGCTGCTTCATTTGCTGCACGAACGCGAGAATATCGAACTTTTGGATCTTCCGGTCCGGGAAGAAGCTGTTGATGGCGTCCTGTTCATCGGTGAAGATTTCAAACACGGTCGCCAGCTTGGTCATCACCAGCAGTTCGATATTCCTGCGATTGAGGTTGAGCAGCTTCATTTGGCCGCCGCGCTTGCGCAGCCCGGTGGCGCACATGACCAGGGCGCCCAGGCCGGTGCTATCGATGTAATCGACCTGCGCGAGATTAAGGACCACGTTTACAGCATCCTCTTTCAGGCCGGCGATCCGCTCGCGCAGGGCCGTGGCATCCGAACCCACGGTGATGCGGCCTTTCAGGTCCAGAATGGCGATGCCTTCCCGCTCGCGCGAGGCGATTTCCAGCGGCATGAGACATATTGTACGCCTGCGAACAGCGGAGCCGGCGAACCCATGGAAGCCGCGGCCGTCAGGAAGCGGTCAATATTCAACCTTTCCCCGCGACACGCCACTAGTGGAAACGTTTCTTATAGAGGAAATTCAGATCCAGCTCCCCGTATATGTCGCGCTGGGCGATTACGGACCACCGGGGATTGATCGTCCACTCCATTTGGATGGTGAGCGGGTTGGTGGAGGAGACATCTTGGATGTAGGTGAAGGTAATGGCGGGCGTGACCTGCTGCACAACGGTGAGAGTGGCTTGGGGCGTGGCGGCGAGGCCGGTGAAGATCGGGCTTATGGATAAGCGGGTCACTCCAAAAAGTTTTTGCAGATGACTCGAAACCGGATTGGCCAGTCCCTGGCCGAGCAGCGCGGAGAGGCCTTGCTGTTCGGCGCTCTGTTGGGGCGGGGCGGGCTGATAGGCGGCCAGCACGGGATCGGTGGATGGTTGCTTGCCCGTCGCCAGCAGCGCGATGATTTCATCGGCCCGCAGCGGCGGGCTGGAGCGGTAGCTCAGCTTCAACCGGTTCATCGGGCCGGAGACAGTCAGAGTGACCATAACTCCTTGAGTCGTGGTTTCGAGCTCGATGTTGATATTGGGGTTGATATCGTTCGGATTGAAAAAGTCGATGCTGCCCTGGTCGATGGTGTAGCGCGCGCCGAAGAAAGTAATCCGGCCCTGGCTGATGGAAACGCTGCCCAGCATACCGGGATGAACGGCCGTGCCGCGCAAGGTGAGATTGGCGGTGGCTTCGACGTTCTCGGCGAGGTTGGCGCGGAACTGCACGCCGGGCGAGGTCTGTATGCGGACATCGAAGTTGATACCGGCAGCGAGGCCCGTGCTGACGCCGGGCGCGGTGGGCGGCGTGGGCGCGCTCAGAATGGAACCGATGTCGGTGTTTTCCTCGAGCGACACGTTCAGAATCGTCACATTGCCCGAGAGCACACTGCGCGCGCTGGTGCCGGTCAGCGCCAGGCGCGCGTTGGCTTCCGTAGTGACCGTCTCCGGATACGTCACGTGCACTTGGCGGGCGATGGCCTGGAGCCGGAATTGCATGGGCGTCCCGTACACTACGGACCCCGTGATATCGACTTTGCCGCCGCCCACTTCGCCGGTGAGATTCTGCACAACCGCTTCCGTGCCGGTGAACGCGATCAAGCCGTTGGCATTGTTGAGCCCCGCCGGGAGACTCAACATGTTGAAGGCGGCATTCTGGACTTGCAGCCGGCCGGCCATTGCCGGCGCATCCATGGTGCCCGTTACCGCCGCGTTCCAGGCGATATTGCCCGCCGAGTAAACCTCGGGGTTGAAGGCCTGGAGCACCTCCAGCTTCACGCTCCCGGTGGAGTGCAGGTTCAAGGTTCGCGGGCCGGAGAGATCGGCGGTTCCCGTCAGGGTCAGATCGGTATCGGTTCCGGTGATATGCGCGCTCTGCACGGTGATTTGCGAGCGGCTAAGAGCCAGGGTCACCGGGCCCTGATTGTGAAGTTCGAGAGTAGTGCGCGGCGCGGTGGCGCCGCTGGTTTGCGCCACGGCGGGCTGGGGCGCGGTGCGGGCTTCTATAGAGGTCAGTTGCAACTGGCCCGCGAGATCCTGGGGACGCGCTATGGGACCGGTAAGAATTATTTCTCCGGCGGCCGAAGCGGTGGTTCCAGGAAGTGGGGCCGCCCCGGTCAAGGCAGTGAGGGCGGAGTAAGTGATATTCGAAAACCGGATCTGGCTGGTTACCGGATAATCGCCGTCCAAGGTCACGCGGCCCGAGCCGGCGATATCGGATAGAGCGAAGTTGGATTTGACCGTGAAGGTGAGTTCGCGGTTTCGGGTTTGAGCGGCGGCAGTGAGATAGCCGAGGGGCTTTTTGTTGAGGCTCAGATCGCTCGCCTGCAAATCGGCATTGAGGCCGAAAACCAGCGGCGCCTGGTTGCGCCGCAGAGTGGCGGCGCCATTAGCGCTGAGGCGCAGCATGCCCGCCAGGCCGGGGTTCCAGTGCGCGACGGCGTGGAGAGCGGCCAGTTGGAGTGAATTACCGCTGAGGTTAAAGCGGACTTGTCCCTCCTGGAAATCGCCCGCGGGATGGTTGAAGGAGCCGGCAAACGTCACTTGAGCCGGACCCTGGGTCATTTGAAATTTCGGGATATCGATCGAGTGATTGGTGTACGTCAGGGTGGTTTCGAGGCGATCGAAAGGCTGCTCGAAAGCGGAGCCTTTCGTCACGGTCACGCCGGCACTGACCTGCGGATTGCTTATGGTGCCGGAGAAATTGGCGTTGGCGCTGAGGGTGCCGGTGGCTGGAACGCCGGTTTGGCCGGCGGCCGCCAGTACCGGCTCGATCGGGAGATTGGCAATGGATGCTGTGGCGGTGGTCTCATGATTCGCGCTCAACAGGGTTTGGCCCGCCGCGCGGATGGTGGAGCCGGCAAAATCGGAGGAGACCTGGTACTGAATGGCGTTTGTCAGCGTCGTTGCGCTGGCCGTGATGTCTCCCAGTTTGCGGCCTTCGAGCTGGAGACCCCGGGCGGCGAAATTTCCGTTGAGAGAGCGGAGTTCGATACCGGAGGGCGCCACATCGGCGGCTATATCCGTGTTGAGCGAGAGGGCGCCGCCGAGACCGAAGCGTTGCGGCGCCAATTGGCGGAATCGGGCGAGCTGCACCTGAGAACCGTCTACGTGGGCGCGCAGAAGTCCGCGGCTGAAGGTGGCGGAGGCATGCCGATAGGTGGCATTGGCCGAGAGGCGGGCGGGCGCGGCATCGAACTGGAAGGAGGTCAGGGCGACCTCGTTGGGGTTCAAGGCGAGTTGCGCATGGAGCGATTGAAACGGACCGCCGGCGATGGTGCCGTTGGCGGCGGCGAGATCGGCGGTGCCCAGCGGCTCGCCAACGGTTCCGTGAATGTGCGCGCCGGCAGTGAGGGCGCCGGTGGCGGAAATGCCGGTTTCACCGGCCAGGGCGAGCAGATCTTCGAGAGTGCCGTTTTGAATGCTCAGCTCGGCCTGCAAGGGTTCGGCCGGTTCCGGTTTCCAATTGCGCAAGCCCACCGAAGCGGTAAACTGCGCGAGAAAAACGCCGCGGCTGAGCGTGCCGTTATGGATGGATGCGCCGATGCGCGCGGCATCGATATCGGCGGCGAATCGGGTAAACGGGCGGCCTTTTACGCTGAAATTGGTGACGGAGGCGCTCGCCGCGATTCTGGGCCGGGAAATGGCGCCAGTGATGGTGGCATTCAAAACCGCGCCGCCGCGGTTGAAAATAACCGGAATCGCGGCCAAGGGGCGGAAATCGGCGAAATCGCGGGTGGTCATGTTGACCTGAATGCGGCGGTCGAGGGAACCGGCCAGATCGATGCGCGAGTGCGGCAGGGCCAAATAGGACTGGCGGAGAGTCACGCTTTGCGCGCGGCCGTTATAGGCGATGTTCAAGCGTCCGGAAATGGGGATGGCGCCGGGCGAGCGGACCGGGGCGATGGCGAGATTGGCGCGGGCATCCAGAGAAGTGGGGTTTTTGATGTCGCCGCCAGCCTGGAACGTGCCCGAAAGCGCGCCGGAATAGGGGGCGCTTTGGCCAAAGATGCGCGCCAGCGGCGCGGTTTGGAAATTCCGCAAATTGCCGGCGAACTGGAGCTGCGCGGAGTTGGCGAGCGAGCCGGAGCCGGTGAGATCGCCGCCCAACAGCGCGACGCGCAGGCCGGTCCACGAGACAAGGTTGGGCTGGGCGGTGATGGAGGAAGCGATGCCGATCCCGTTGAGGCGCGTGGTCCCCTCGCGCAGGGAGATGTTTTTGCCGTCGAGATTGGCGCGGACCAGGTAACTGTTGTTGGCCCCGAGCGAAGCGCTGCCGCCGAGATGGAGAGTGCCCGCCGGCCTTTGGGCAAGGCACAGCAAACGGCCGAGTTGCGCCAGATCGAGACTGGAGTAGAAGCGCGCGCCGTTGCCGCCCTTCACCGCGCCGGATGCCTCGAAATGGCTCTGGCCCAGATTGAGGCGGGCGGTGACGATCTGAATCCGGTTAGGGTCCGCGGAGCCGGCAAGATCGAGATTGATGGCTTCGGGACCCTGCGAGAGATCGGCATCCGGTGGAAGCTGGCCGGCATTCCGCAGATCGCGCAGCGCCACCCGGCCGGTGACATGGGCGGTGTAGGTAGGCGCCGCTAAATGCTCGAGCGAGGCGGAAATGAAAAGCTGCGAGAGCGCGGTGGCCACCTGGGCGCTTTCGACCGAGACTTTGTCTTTTCCCAAAGTGAGGGGCAGCTTGATATTGGACTCGATCGCCGGGTGGCCGGCGGAACGCAGGTTGAGAGGGCTGATATCGATTTCGCCCGTGTAGCTGGAACTGGCGGGCTGATAATTCAGTTTGGCGACGAGGTTCCGGCCATCGGCGTTGAAATCGGCTTTGCGATCGGCAAAGACGATGGTGCCGTTGCGGAGATCGAAATTTCCGATCGCGAGATCGACCACGGTTTCGAGACCCGATTTGTTGCTGCTACTCGAGGTTTTCGGCTCGGGAATGTTGGTGCTGCCATTGGGAAAAACGATCACGTGGGCTTGCGGCCGGTCGATATTGAGGCCGGCGATTTTGATGAAGCCGCTGAAGGGGGCGATGCGGAGATAGAGCCGGATCATATCGGCCTGGAACAGCGGCGCGGCCGAGGAAGGTTCGAGGCCGCGGAGGACGAAGCCGCGCACGTCGAGGCGCAATTGGAACAGGTTGAAGGAAAGCGACTGTATGGAGGCTTTGCCGCCGGTGGAACTTTCGATCATGCCGGCGGCTTTGTTGCGGAACCAGTTCCCGATCCAGTGGGTCCTGGCATTCGATAAATAGATGGCTGCCAGGCAGATGAGAAACGCCGCGGCGATGTAGGCCAGAAAGCGGCGGCAGCGGATCATTGGAAGGCTTCCTTTTTGAATTCGACGCGGGTTTGGGAGCGGGCGTCTTTGAGCCAGGCGTCGAGCTGCGCGTCGCTCGCGGCATCGGCCGCGGCGGCGCCGGGAAGAGCGCGGCTGGCGCTTTCGGTTTTCAAGGGAGACTCGGCGGAGGCCGGTCCGCGGAAACGGAAATCCACGAAACTGACCAGTTCCGCCTGCCAGAGCAGGTGGTTTTCGAGCTGTTGCGCGGTGATGCAGTAATGCTTGAGGGCGGCTGCGAAACGACCGGCATCGGGATAGTTCTCGCGGCGAAACTGATCGAGCAGCTTGGCGCCTTCGTTAGCGGCGGGAGGGCGGTACCGTTCCAGGTTCATCTCCTTACGGAGAAGTTGTTGATCGACCAGACGCTCGGCGGCGGCCTGGCGCGCCTCGGGACCGAGATTGAGCGGCTCCTGGTTTTCGAACTGGGTGACGCGGACTTCTTCTTCGACCTGGGTCTGGGTGATGACTTGCGTGCCGACAATGACGGCAATGCGGTCGACGATGCCGGCGGTTGTGGCCGGGGTGGAAAGGAGGAGGAGTGCTACAAGCGTGCGCATATCAGAATGCCTGCCCTATGGAAATGAAGAATTGAAAGTGACTGATGTTTTGAATGGTCGGAGTGGCGCCGCCGAACAGCAACTGCTGATAGGTTCCCTGCAGGCCATAAAAGGTGGGAGGGTTGATGCTGTAAGCGAGGTCGACGCGGACCGGGCCGACGGGAGTCTGGTAGCGGATGCCGAAGCCCACGGCGTGCACCATGTAGTTAAAGTTCTGGAGCGAGTTCTGATGGACGGAGAAAGAGATAGCGCCGAGATCGGTGAAGATATTGCCCATATCGTGAAATAAAACGCCGCCGATGTTCTGGCCGATAAGCGGGAAGCGGACCTCATCCTGATTGAAGAAGAGGGCATTGCCGCCGAGGGGGAAGCCGGTCAGCAGGTCGCGCGGGCCGGCCTGGTTGTCGGGGAAGCCGCGCATGGAATTGGTGCCGCCGCCGAAAAAGCGCTCGGGGAACGGGATGTAGTTGAAGGCGGTTTCCCCGCTGGTCACATGGAAGGGGTGAATCCAGCCGAATTGCGTATTCATGGCGAACACCCAATCGCCGAACAGGCGGTGGTAAATCGAATTGCGCGCCAGCAAGCGGGTGAAATCCTTGTTGCCGCCGAAGGCGGTTTCCGCCAAACCCATATCCAGGCTGTTATAGATGCCGCGGTGGGTATTGATGGGATCGTCGCGGCGGTCCTGAATCAAGCTGGCGGAAAACATACCGATGTTGGCGGGCTGGGATTCGAGTGGAATCAGGTCGGGATTGATTTTGAGGGTGCTCTGGTCGACTTGAACGTTTCGCCAGCTATAGCGCCAGAGGAGGCGGAGGGTCCGCGAAAGCCTCTGCCCAACCTGCGCATCGGCTTCGACGCGGCGGGCCGTGAAGGTGCGGACATCGCGCTCATTGTCGTAGAGGCCCGTAAAAGAGATATCGAGCCCCTGCACATTGCGGTAGCGGGGAATGAGGTAGTTGAGCGACACCTGGCGGTCGAGGGTGGAGTAGTTACTTTTGAAATTGACGCTGTGCCCGAGACCCCACATATTAAGACGGCTGAGTTGCAAGGAGCCGTTGGGAGCGAAGCCGGTCTGGCCGCCGGGCGCGCTCAGGCTGCTGGGGCTGCCGCCGATCTGCGCCAGCTCGGCGCCGAACCCGATGGCGGCGTAATACAGGTGGCCTTCGTTGACGTGATAGAGAACGTATTTATCCTGGGTATCGCCATCCGGGTTTTGAATGGCCATGTTGACATTCTCGAAAACACCCAGGTTATAGAGGCGCCTCTGCATGTCTCCCATGGCCACCCAGGAGAGGGGCTGGCCGGATTTGAGAGTGATATTGGGAGCGATCAGGCGCCGGCGGGTGGTGCGGAGCCCGGTGATGAGCACATCGCGGACAAACTGGCGGCGGCCCGGAGTGACGACATAGACGAGATCGATGGTGTCCGGTTGCTTGCCGGGAAAATGCCGCCATTCGAAGCCGGCCTCGGGGTAACCGTCGGACTGGTATTGAGTCAGGAGGAAATCGCGATCCATGGCCACGCTGGTTTCGCTGTACGGCTCACCTGGTATGGATTGGAGCATGGGCGCCAGGCGGTCGCGGAGCGAGGGTTCTACTCCCTGCAAGTTGAGCGACCCAACTTTATACTGAGGACCTTCTTCGATCAGAACGGTGACGGCCAAGTCCCCTTTTTTCCCTTGGTAGTTGGGGATCGGAGTGAAGGAGACTTTCACATCCTGGAAGCCGTTATCGCGGTAGAGAGAGGTGATGGCCTCCCGATCGCGGTCCTGGAAACCCGTGCTAAAGCGGCCGTGGCGGAGGCGAATGTAGCCGGCGGGCTGGAGGAACATGCGCTCGCGGATGGTCTTGGTGTCGAAGTAGTGATTGCCTTCGATGGCCACGCGCACCAGTTTCTGGCGCTGGCCGAGACCGATGATATAGGTGACGTTCTCCTGATCGGGCCCGGACGGGCTGGTTTCGAAATCGACCGAGACATCAAAATAGCCGGCGTTCTGGAAGTAGTCGCGCAGGTTCCGCACGCCGCGGATCAGAATATCGCGGTTGAGGCTTTGATTGGTGGCGATGGGGACGTACTTTTCCAGTTTGCCGCGAGAGATTTTCGCCCCTCGCGCGGTGATATTGACCTTTGGGCCGCCATCGGCATGGACCGTCACTTTTACCCTATTTTGCGGAGCGAGGTACTGCTGGTTTTGCATGGTGACGGCGGCGGTAAGGCGGTGCGCGGAGACATACTTCCGGGTGATATCGACCAGGCCGGACTGGACATTGGCCTGGGTCGCCGATTTCCAGCGGCGGAAGATATTGCGGTATCTGGCGGCGCGGGCAAGAGTGAGGGGCGGCAGGCGAGTATCGCCGGCGACCTGGGGAAGAGTGAGGCGGGCGCGCTTGCCGGAAGTGACGGTGAAGGTGACGGCTACTTCGCGATGCGCCGGGTCGCGATCTACATTGGCGACCACTCCGGCGAGGTAGAGGCCGTTGCGATGAAACAAGTCCTGGATGTCCTGGACGGCGGCGCGGATATCGTCTTCGGAGAACGGCGTTCCGAGCATGAGGCGGGAGGCGGTGACGAGCTGGCCGGCAGTGGGCGGGTCACTGACTTTGCCTTTCACTTCAACAGGGCCGATGAACCACTGTTCGGAAGTATGAATGACCACGTCGAGTCCGGCGCCGGCGGGCTGCGCTTCCACATCGATATTGGAGTAGAGACCCGTGCTATAGAGTTTTTGGATAGCGGTGCGGACATCGTCCAAAGTGAGCGGGGCGCCGGCGCGAACGGGAATCATAAGGCGCGCGAGATCGGATTCGGTGGCCGGCTGGGAGGAAGGGTCGAAGTGGACTTCCTGGACAGGTTTACCCTCGTAAGCGCTCGGTGATTCGAGAGGCTGGGCATGCAAATAGAGGACGGGCGCGGCGCACGCCAGCAGGCGGCAGAAGGCGCTCGTTCGGTGGGGCATCCGGGGCAGGCGATGCAGGCGGCTTGCCGTTGTGAAATCCCACTCAGGGGCGGGGATGTGTGCGGGCGCGCGCGGTAGGGGCTTGGGGAGTGTTGGGTGTGACGGTTGGGTGACGGGTGACGTTAATTTTCAACTGTGGCTCTGTTAGAGCCTTGCGGCTCTGCTTCAGAAATAGCAGGGCGATAGAGGCTGTTTTTGGCGTGGAATGGGGTCAGTTGCTGTGGAACCGGCAAATATTCCTTGGAAAATCTTAGGATTGGGTGAATCGTCCAGCGCAGATCCGCTACGGCATGCAGGAGGGGACGAACTTGGCCAGATCCTGGCGCACCTTTTCGAGCGATTTGAGATGGGTGTACATCATGTGGCCGGCTTCGTAGTAGGAGATCGCAATGTGGTTGCGCAGCTTGGGGTCGAGGCCCATGTGGCTCAAGGTGTATTCGACGCTGAAGAAAGGCGTGGCGAGATCGTAGTAGCCGGCGGCGACGAATACTCGGAGAGCCGGGTTCTGGGTCATGGCGTCGCGCAGGGTGGTGGCTACATTGAGGTAACGGTTCTCGTATTCCTGGAAGCTCCAGGGCTGCACCCTGGAGGTGAGAACTTCGTAAGGCAGGTCGCTATCGAATTTCAGTTCTGTGCGGACGTATTGGTTGAAGGCCGCGGTAAAAGCGCCTTGCACGGAGGAATAGCTGGGGTCGTAATCGGGATTGGAACCGGTGGTGTCTTCGTCGACGCCTTCGAGGCGGCTATCGTAGCGGCCCAAGGTGCGGTTCTGGCCGCGCAGCAGTTCTTTTTCGAAGCGGTTGGCGCGCACGCGTAAATTGCTCTCATCGATGTATTGCGGCGCGAGGCCGGTCAGCCGGGCGAGATTCTTCACCACGGAAGCGCGCTCCTCGGCCGGGAGCGAATCGCCTTTGAAGAGGGCCGCGGTGTAAGGGCCGGCGGCGTAGCGGCGCGATTCATCGATGGCTTTCTGCAAGCCTGCGTCCTGAAGGTCTTTGGGCAGCTTGTGATGATACCAGGCGGCGGCGGTGTAGGTGGGGAGAAATAGGGGGTACGGCAGGTCGTTGCCGGGATCGAAGGATATCGTGCCGAAGTTCAAGACGGAGGAGAGCAGGATGATGCCATTCAGGTTCATGCCGAGCTGATCCTGCAGGTAACCGGAAAGCGCGGCGGCGCGGGTAGTCCCGTAGGATTCGCCGGCCAGGAACTTGGGTGAAGCCCAGCGCTCGTTGCGCGTGGTGTAGAGGCGGATGAAATCCGCGACCGATTCCATATCGGCCTTCACGCTATGGAAATTGCGGGCGCTGTTCTCGGGGACGGCGCGGCTGTACCCGGTGCTGACGGGATCGATAAAAACCAGGTCGGTGAGATCGAGCAGCGTGTATTCGTTATCGGCGAATTTGTAGGGCGGAGGAAGGGGATTGCCTTCCGGGTCCATGACCACACGCTTGGGGCCGAGCGTTCCCATGTGCAGCCAGACCGAGGAAGAGCCCGGGCCGCCGTTGAATGCGAACGTAATGGGGCGCTTGGAAAGATCGGTGACGCCGTCTTTGGTATAGGCGATATAGAAGATGCTGGCGGTGGGGGTGCCGTCTTCTTTCTTCAGCAGCATCGTGCCGGCGATGGCGGTGTAGTTGATGGTCTGGCCGTTGATTTGGATGGAATGTCCGGTCCTGGAGGTCTTCTCTTCGACTTTGGGGGGCGCGGCGGGGGCAGGGGCATTGCCTTCCTGGGCCGGAGCGGGCGGCGGGCTCTGGCGATTGGGGCCGCGCTGCGCGGAAACGGTGAAAGCGATGATGGCTGCCAGCGGCAGTACAGCGAAGCGATGCATTTGCTTGATTGTAGCGTCTTAGTTACTTAGACGGACCCGCGTGCGGAGCGGTAGCGTCAGATTGAATATCGGCGGCCACGGTGCAGCCCCAGCAGGATCTGCACCATGCGGTGGGCGATCAGTTCGTGCAGCGAGAGCAGGTCTTTGTTGGCGGCGAAAATGGCGCCGGCGCCGCCGTTCGCTTCGACGCCCGCGCCGGCTTTAAGCGAGCCGGTAACTTCGCGGAGAATTGGATCTTCGAGTACCTCGCCCGCCATTTCCCAAAGGGTAATGAAGCGATCGATGGCCGAAGGGAAGCTCACGGCGAAGACGCCGTGGTTGCTGGTAGTGCGCGGAGGTTAGCGCGTGGCCTTGCCGAGATGCTCCGCCGGAATGACGTCGGTATCGTGCGTACACCAGTAGCCGATGCCGATTTTGGCGTACTGGCAGATGACTTTTTCGAAATCGATGGCGTCCCGGGCGGGGGCATGAAACACGCCTGGCCCCGGTAGGATGCGGCCCACTGCGGACCGCTGATGAGGTATTTGCGGCGCGTTTCGGGACTGTAGGCGCCGCCGCAGGCGGCGGCGAGGCGCTCAACGAGCGCCTGCTGTTCGGAAACAAGTATAGGTTTCATGATGTAGGAATTTCAGTTGATGGGTTTGGGCGGGCCTTCGATTTGGATTTTGCCGGTGAGCACGCCGGCGGAACGCGGGCCGGGCTGGCTGCCGCCCACGGCGATGGCGAGCGGGCCGGGGCGCACGGCGCGGCGGCCGTCGCTCGCGACGGAAGACAATTCGCGCGGGCCGAGGCGGAACTGGACGGTTTTGGTTTCGTTCGGCTGAAGAGCGACCCGTTCGAAACCAGCGAGGGAACGGATAGGGCCGTCTTTGGCGCCGGTGCTGGTGTAGAGCTCGACTACTTCTTCGCCGGCCATTTTGCCGGTGTTTTGCACTTCGACGGAGACGTTGGCGTCATGGCTGGTGTCGATTTTTGAGGGCAGGGTGAGATTCCGGTACGCGAACGTCGTGTAGCTCAGGCCAAAGCCAAACGGAAACAGCGGTTCGCCGGTGAAGAAGCGATAGGTGCGGCCTTTCATGCTGTAGTCGGTGAACGGCGGCAACTGATCAATAGATTTATAAAAGGTGATGGGAAGCCTGCCGGCGGGGTTGTAATCGCCGAACAGAACGTCGGCAATGGCGGTGCCGGCGGCCTCGCCGGGATACCAGGCTTCGACGATGGCGGGCACGTGATCGCGCGCCCAATTGATGGCGAGCGCGCTGCCGTTCAGCAGCACCAGCACCGTGGGCTTGCCCAGCGCGGCGACTTTTGTGAGCAACTCTTCCTGAATGCGTGGCAATCCGATCTGAACGCGGTCGCCGCCCTGGAAGCCCTCTACCTGGACCTGCATTTCTTCGCCTTCGAGGCGGGCGGAAAGCCCCAGGAACAGCAGCACGGCATCGGCCTGGCGCGCGGCCGCCAACGCCTCATCTCCTTCGCGGCCGGTGGCCGGTTTGGCCCAGAGCAACTGAATGGAGGCATCGTTGACGAATTCGTGGAAGTCGAGGCGCAGCTTGTAGAGCTTACCGGCTTCGAGCCGGACGGGAGCGTAGCGGAGATCGCCGCCGTGCACGCTGCTGGATTTGACAAGTAACTTGTCCTGGAAGTACAGCTCGAAGGCGTTCATGGCGCGCGCGCCGAGCTGGTAGGTTCCGGTCACGGGGGCGGAAAGGTAGCCGGTCCAGCGGATGCCGAAATCGTCATCATTGAGGTCCTTGCGGGGCGAGCCATCCCACCAGTTGAAGTTCACTTCGCGATCCACTCGAGTGAACAGCGGCTGGGGATTGGCGGGAATCGCCCCGACGGACTGGCCGGAACTGGGGTAGGTCAGTTCGCGCGGCCGATGCTGTTGGCCATCGAAGTTGGCGGAGGCGTAATAGGCGCCGGCGAGGCCATTCCGGCGGCCGGCGCCATTGGTGGTGAACAGAGCCGAGGAGGGGACGACTTCCATGTACGGCAGGTTGGCGGCCAGATCGCTGCCGCGGGCGTAGAGGACGCGGGCAGGTCCAAATTTTTCGCGGATGCCAGCAAGCGGCGTGACCGGAGCGGAAGGAGTGCCGTTGTAGTTGGCTACCAGAACGTCAGGGTCATCGGCATTCGGCCCGATCACCGCGACGGTTTTGATGGACTTGCTGAGGGGCAGCGCGTGGTTCTCGTTCTTCAGCAGCACGATGGCTTTGCGGGCGGCTTCGGCGGCGAGCTGCCGGTGGGCGAAGCTATCGTTTTCGCTATAGGGGATGCGGGCATACTTCACCATTTCCGGTGGATCGAACATGCCCAGTTTGAAGCGGGCGGTGAGCAGGCGGCGGAGGGATTGGTTGACATCGGCCTCGCTGAGCAGGCCCTTGCGCACAGCGCCGAGAACATTGGTGTATTCGACGCCGCAGTTGAGGTCGGTGCCGGCTTCGATGGCGCGCGCGACGCCTTCCTCGGCAGACGGAACAAATTTGTGATTTTTGTAGATATCGCCGACGGCGCCGCAATCGGAAACTACGTAGCCCTGAAAGCCCCATTCTTTGCGCAGAATCTGGCCGAGCAGTTTTGTATTGGCGCACGCGGGCTGGCCGTCGACGCTGTTATAGGCGCACATGACGGAGCCGGCGCCGCCCTCACGCACGGCGGCTTCGAAATGGGGCAGATAGGTTTCGCGCAGGTCGCGCTCACTGACTACCGCATCGAAAGTGTGGCGTAGAGGTTCGGGGCCGCTATGGACGGCGTAGTGTTTGGCGGTCGCGATGGTCTTGAAATATTTCGGGTCGTCGCCTTGCATGGCCTTGATGAAGGCCACGGCCATGCGGCCGGTGAGGTAGGGGTCCTCGCCATAGGTCTCCATGCCGCGGCCCCAGCGGGGGTCGCGGAAGAGGTTGATGTTGGGCGTCCAGAAGGTGAGGCCCTGGTAGATGTTGTGTTTGCCGCGGCGGACGAATTCGTGATATTTGGCGCGGGCCTCATCGGAAATGGCTGTGGCGATGCGGGACATGAGGTTGGTGTCCCAGGTAGCGGCGATGCCGATGGCTTGGGGGAACACGGTGGCGCGGCCGGCGCGGGCGACGCCGTGAAGCGATTCGTTCCACCAGTTATAGGCGGGAATGCCGAGCCGCTCGATGGCGGGCGAATCGTTCATGAGCTGGGAAACTTTTTCTTCGAGGGTCATGCGCGAGAGGAGGTCGTCGACGCGCTTTTCGATGGGGGCGTTGGGATTTTTATAGAGCATTTGGGCGTAGAGGGGGGAGAGCGCGGCGGCTACGCATAGCGCCATAGAGACACGGAGACACGGAGAAGACAAATGGTTAAAGTCAAAACCTGAGGGCGCAGAGGTGGCGGAGGGCGCAGAGGTCGTCTGGATCATTTGGTTTTCCTTGGTTGGAAGCGCCAGCAGTAGAAAGCGCCGAGCACCAGGATCAGGAGGCCCCACCACAGGCCGGGATGCAGATTCGCCAGCACCGTGGTTGCGGCGGGTGGCGCGAAATATTCGAACAGACCCACGGCAGTGATGATCAATCCGTAGGCGGTGAGCAGGATGCCGATCAGAAACCAGATGGAGACCATTCCGGGGTTATGCATAGGCGCTACCAGAAAATCACGTTCAGAACCAGGAAAGCCGCGCAGGCCACGCCGGCCCAAAAGATCGGACGCCGGGTGAGGCGCAGTTCACGCTCGGAGGGGATCTGGGTGCAGCCGTAGACAAGACCGGCCAGTTCGGCTTCGGGTTTGGGCGTGGTGAGATAGCTGACCACGACGGTGACGCCGGCACAGATCAGCCAGGACCAGAGCGCGCGGTACATATTTTCCGCCATGTCCTTGGCATTGGACGAGAGCGCGATGATCGCGAGCGCGGAGGGGTCGATTTTCACCCACGCCCACATGCCGATAGAAGAAAGCGTGCCCGCCACCAGGCCCCAGACGCCGCCGGCGGGTGTTGCCCGCTTCCAGAGCATTCCCAGAAGCACCGTGCCGAACAGCGGCGCGATGAAGAAGCTGAATAGGGCCTGCACGTAGTCCATGATGCTCTGGAACTGCATTACCAGGTAGGCGGTGCCGATGCTGACCAGCACGCCGATCAGGGTGCACCAGCGGCCCATGTTGAGGTAATGCGCATCGGTGGCGCTTTTGCGGATGAGCGCGCGGTAAATATCGTAAGTCCAGACGGTGGCAAAGGCGCTGACATTGCCGGCCATGCCGGACATGAAGCCGGCAATCAGGGCGGTGATTCCCAGGCCCAGCAGGCCGGGGCCGCAGTAGCGGGCCAGCATGAGCGGCAATACTTCGTTATAGCTGTGGCCGCCCTGCGCCGCCGCCACGGATTCGCCCACCAGTTTTTCCGGCAGCACGGCCAGGGCGAGCAAGCCCGGAAGGATCACGATGAAGGGCACCAGCATTTTAAAGCCGGAGCCGATGATGGGGGCCATGCGGGCGGCGTGCAGATTGCGCGCCGAGAGCACGCGCTGCACCACCAGGAAATCCGTCGTCCAATAGCCGAACGACACCACCCAGCCGAGACCCAGCACGATGCCGGTCCAATGAATGCCCATGGGATTATCGGCGAAGGAGCCGAGGCCGCGCCAGAGGTGGGTGTAATCCTGGCCGGGGAAGTTCTGATGGATACGGGCCACCATGCCGCTCCAGCCGCCGGCTTCGACCAGCCCGAGGATCGGAATGAGCAGCGCGCCCAGCCAGATGAGAAAAAATTGGAGCACCTCATTGAAGATGGCGGAAAGCAGGCCGCCGAGAAATACGTAGGCCGCGACGGTGAGCGAAGAGACCCAGATGCTGAAGTGAATGTCCCAGCCGAGGACGACCTTCATCACCAGCGCCATGGAGAACATATTGATGCCGCTCATCAGCACGGTCATGAACGCGAAGGTGATGGCGGAGACGGCGCGCGCGCCTTCCCCAAATCGGAGGCGCAGATAACCGGGGACCGAATGGGTTTTCGAGATGTAATAGAACGGCATCATCACGATGGCGAGGAAGAGCATGGCGGGTATGGCGCCGATCCAATACCAGTGCGTGGCCAGAATGCCGTATTGATAGGCGGCCGAAGCCCAGCCCATGAGTTCGAGCGCGCCCAGGTTGGCCGCCACGAAACTGAGGCCGGCGATCCAGGCGCTCATGCCGCGGCCCGCCAAGAAGAAATCCTCGCCGGTGTTGGTATAGCGCTTGAGATAAACGCCGATGCCGATCACCATTGCGAAGTAGAGCGCGACGATCAGGACATCGGCGTTGCTCAGGTGAACGAGCCGGTCCGCCATGGGATGAGACCTCCGGGGATTAAGTTCAGCCCTCGAACATATTAGCACCATGCCGGTTGCGCGGCGCGCAAAATCGCAAGGGCGGGTTCGCTCAGGCGGCGGGTGGTGTTTTATCGAGTTGATCAACGCTCCGAGGCCGTAGCTCCCTGGTACCCGCCTATTACGTCGAAAATGGCCCGTCTCTGCGCGCCCGCTGACATTACCCTTACCGCCGCGGCGGCAGCAACCTGACCACATTCACGGTTAGAGCCCGGGCGATCCCGTCCCCGATTTCCATGCTGATGGCAATAGGCTTTCCAACCGCCCTATCGATTCAGATTCGCACTCAAGAAGTCTAGGGCTCCATTTACACTACCCGCGTACTGCGTTTCAAACAGCTACCGCGCTCGGACGCGCCGATACCATGGGCCTGCTGCCCGTAGATGAGCACATTGAAACGCTCGCCGCGCGAACCGGCGCGCCCCCCTTGCCTGCTCCGGGCCGTTTCGCAGAACCGCACCGGCTATGAGGAAAAGGGGGCAGAACGCAAAATTTTCGGGTGGGATTTTTTCAACCGGCAAAGTGGGGAAAGTTTGTCCGGTTTTGACAAGTAAGGGAACTTCGGAGAACATAGCCGTAACCAGCGTCGCTTCGCTCCAACGCAGCCCCACTTCCCCGGTATCGATGCCCCGCTTCAACGGAATGCGCATAAGGTCCGACCCGGCTTGAGCGGTCGGAATTTAGCCCAGTCCCATAACCCCGTGGTAAGCACTTTGAGAATTTTGAACCACACGAACCACCAATTGGAGCAGAGAGAAAAACACTTGTTTTTTACAAAAAACAATACAAGGTGCGTAATTTTTTTTACACAGTAGGAACCAGTCCGCGCTGTGTCAAACGGCCTAAAACTTTGAGTCTAAATGGGTAAATGACTGGTGATCCGCTTGCGACCAATCGCCTCAACTTCTCAAACTAAGGCCGATAGGAGTTTTATGCTATTCAACCATCCGTCCATATCAGGTGACGACGTCCGGAATTGCTGCCGTTGTGGAGACGAATTCAGAGTCGATGGCAAAGAGCGTGTCTGTCAGACTTGTCGCAAGCCGAAACAGCCTCGGTCGGAGCCGGTGCGGCGGAATCTCACACTTCGCGAGAAGCAGATTGTGGAACTCGTAAAACAGGCAAAGCTGAATAAAGAAATTGCCTACGTACTACACCTTTCGGAAGGAACCATTAAAGAGTATCTAAACAAAATTTTTCGCAAACTCGATGTTAAGAATCGGACGGAACTCGCCGTCTGGTCCCTAAGTCATCCCGCCGAGTGCTGCATTCAACGGCCGCTCGATAACGCCTGCATCTCCGAGTCAGTTACATTGCAATGTAACGATTCCGCAATTTTGCAATAACGGCTTGAAGCATTACCGCCGGCACTGTCAATGTACCCCTAAAGCGGTGGCGCTCGTTGACGAATGGATTTTGCCCGGAATGCCCAATTTCTTCATCTTGTAGAGAAACACTTTGTAATCCACTTTGAGCAGCGTGGCCGCCTGTTTTCGGTTCCAGTGAGTGGATTGCAGCGCGGCCAAAATGGCTTCTGCCTCGGCCTTTTTCTTGGCCTCGCTTACTTCCTCCAGAGCCGGCGTGCGCTGCCTTTCTGGCGCAGAGCTGAACATCGGCACAGTCGTGGGAAGCCGAACTTCAGCCGTGGATTCGGCCGCTCTTA